>JBNLAC010000058.1:0-12576 GCA_050301935.1 Methylophilaceae bacterium
CCTGTTTATGAGATGCGTCGTACTGAAATTGCTCGAGAAATGCTTGATGGCATTGTCAATGTCATTGCAGCGCCTTAATAACAGCTTAAGAGAATCCTTCATTTTTTATGCGTCCAGACCATATTAAAGAATTTAGCTACCATATTAATTGGCGTTCAAACTCGCGTCGACCAGGTAGCCACCGCAGTAATCAGCGTGGGATGGGAATGGAGTTTCGTGGTCATGCCACATTACTATCATATCCTGATCCAAGACGGATAGATTTGCGGCAAACAATTCGCGACCCAATGGAACAAATTTATGTGCGCATTTTTAATCAAAAAAGTGCCGCACCAGTGTTTGTCTTATGCGATATGTCTGGCTCAATGCAATATGGCAGTAAGCAACGGAAAATAGCTATCGCTGGCGATATTATCCAATCTGTAGCGCAATCTGTTACGCATAATGGCGATCCTTTTGGTCTTATTGGCTTCGACGATGAGATTCGTGAAGACTGGATAGCTACCTTATCAGCCAGACCACATATGGCAATTGAAATGGCTGAAAAGCTTAAAAACTACCAACCCAATGAAGTGGCTAGTACTGCACTAATCGATACGGTGCGCATGCTGCCCCGAGAGCGCTCTCTCATCTTCCTGGTTTCTGACTTCCATATGCCAATCAAAGATTTAGAAGAAGCATTGGTGTTAATGCTCCGTCATCATATTATCCCTGTGGTGCTGTGGGATACCGCAGAGTATGAAGACCTGCCAGAGTTTGGGATTGCTAATGTAACCGACCCCGAAACAGGTGCAAAGCGGACATTATTCTTGCGTAAAGAATATCGAAAACGCATTCTAGATAGCTTTAAACAAAGACGTAAAGCCATTGAAGATTTGTTTTTACGTTTCGATATGCAACCATTTTTTGTGACCAACCAATTTGATGCGGATTTGCTGAGTGATTACTTCCATCAGTACATCCCAGCATAATGATAATGAGTAAACCTATGTATTCACGTTATTTAAATCACCATACCTTATTGCATGTACTCATGTATATATGGGCGACCTGCTACGCTACATTGACACTAGCCGAAGTAAAATTGCCTGAGGTTGACAGTCAATATGTTGATGTCAGTGTTGAAGATCCAACTAGAGACGCCGGCTACGTAATTGGTGACATCCTCCATCGCAAAGTAACATTGTCAATTAAAAAACCTTACCAGCTAATAAAAGAGTCATTACCAATCGTAGGCTATGAGCACCGCTATAAAGGCCAGGTTTCCGGCATTGAACTAGCTAAAATTGACGTTGAAAAATTAGAAACCTCTAATGGTGAAACCTATACGCTAGACTTGTATTATCAGGTTTTTAAAACAGATCGTGTTGCTAAACCTGCAGCTTTACGTGCAGAGATCCTAAAATTACGGAATACTGAGAAAAAAGAAATTGTGCAAGTTCGCTTACCATCCTTCAATTTCAGAATCTCACCTTTGTCGGTTATTGGTCAAATTAAATTGGATCAAGAAATGTATCCTTTTATACCGCCGCTGACCATAGACAACAGCAAAGTAATATTTAATTTAAAAGTATTGGCTATTATTCTAGCAATGTCACTTTTAGGTTTGTTATACATTCTTGGTACCCATGCTTGGTTACCAAGAATGGGTGCTCCTTTTGCCAAAGCTTATCGCGACATCAAAAAGCTTACTAACTCGCCTGAGGGTATCAAAGAGGCCGTAAGCCGTGTTCACGAAGCATTAAATAAAACAGCTGGCGGTAGTTTATTCACTAATAATCTAGATGCTTTTATTGCCAAAAACCCAGCATTTGCACCTGCTAAGCAAGAAATTGATGCATTTTTTGGGTTATCTCATGAAGTGTTCTTTCAAGATTCCTCACATGCGTTAAATGATGAAAATCAAAAATCTTGGCTACTCAAACTCTGCCGAACTTTACGTGACTGTGAACGTGGTTTAACGCCTGATCTACCGCAAGGAAAGGTAGCCTAATGGCATTTACTAACCCATTAGTGTTATGGCTACTACCGCTAGCACTGCTGCCTATTTTGCTCGAGCGATCACATACTCGAAGCTATTCTTGGGTAGAGATGCTGCCGCATGATGCACTATCTGATTTGATAGGCATATTATTGAAAGTACTTGCTAGCATTAGCATTGTTTGCATTATCTTAGGCCTTGCAGATCCACACACGCTTGAACAAAAAGTTGAAAAGGTAGGAATAGGTGCTCAAATAGGCCTCGTATTAGACAGAAGTGCAAGTATGGATGACCCGTTTTCTGGTGGTGTCGCTGCAGGCAATGTTGGCGAAACGAAGTCTGCAGCCGCCAGTAGGCTAATGACTGCGTTTGTCAATGCTAGAGAGAATGACATGATAGGCATTATCACATTCAGCAACTCGGCCATGTATGTACTGCCGCTATCTGAGAACAGGGATGCAGTGTTAGCGGCGATTAAAGCAACCTCAGGTAGCGCATTATTCCAGACCAATATTGGTGCAGGGCTAACTAGTGCAGTCGGTTTGTTTAAAGATGTACCAGACTCTGGTTCGCGCGCCATTATTTTGATTTCTGATGGCGCTGGTAAAGTGGATGGTGTCGTACAACAAAAGCTTAAAGACTGGTTACGTCAGTTTAATATCACGCTTTACTGGATTGTATTAAGACAGCCAAATGGCATCAGTATTTTTGATCCAAAATATGAAAACTGGAATGAAATTGAGTTACCACCCGCTCCTATTGAATTATTTAGTTTTTTCAAAACACTAGATACGCCTTTTCAAGCATATGAAGCTGATGACCCCAAATCATTGGAAGCTGCTATTTTTGATATTAATAAAAAAGAGAAAAAACCCATTACTTATCTGGAAAAAATTCCAGGTGAAAACTTTACTCAACTATGTTATCTAATCGCCGCACTGATGATTGCTTTATTGCTCGGTGTGAAATATTTGGAGAATAAAACATGGCGTTCGGCCTAAAATTTTTAACGGTAAAAAAACTGACGTGGTCGCTTAGCATTATTGCGCTAGTAGCCGCATTAGGTATTGCGCATCAAATGAAACGATTAAGGCAGATTGAGGATTTTAACCAGTCTGTAACAACTGGCAACCCGCCAAAAACAGACAAATTAAGTTATGAAGCTAAGTATGCGCAAGCTTACTGGCTTGCAAAAAAAGATTACTATAAAGAAGCGACAAAATTATTTTCTGGCTTAACCAACACTGGTTCTGCCAGCAACCGTGCGGCTGTTTTTCATAATATCGGCAACATGTTTTTTCTAAAGGCGCTCAGGATTGATAGCGGCAATGACCCAAGAACAAGAGACGAAGCAGAGTATTTGCTTGTAGAAGCTAAAACGGCATATAAGAATGCAATTAAACTGGATAATAGTAATTGGGGTACGCGTAGAAACCTTGACCGTATCATGATGCTGCTACCTGAAAATCCGACCCCAGGCGTTAGTGACTCTGATTCTCCAGGGATTATTATGGGTAATATCCCAGTGGGTTTGCCATAAAAAAATACCAGATGAAATAAAGCAATATATGCATAATTTGATTACTTTCTTAAAGAGCAACAGAGACTCAGCTTTGCTGTGTGGCGCATTAATCTTACTAATTGCGGCAATGTTTCGCCCTACTGTTCCAGTTAAGCATAATATCTATACGTATATGCTGGTAGCCGATATTTCACAAAGCATGAATACACCAGATATAAAAGTTGGCACCAGCACCATCACCCGTATGGAGCATATGCAAAACTTGATGCATGAAGTTGTTTCGTCCATGCCTTGTGGGACAAAAGTTGGGCTTTCCTTATTTGCTGGCGTCAGTACAGCAGCGCTATATCACCCAATTGAGGTATGTGAAAACTTTCACGCAATAAAAGATACTATCGATCATCTTGATTGGCGGACTGCGTGGTCTGGTAATAGTCGTATACGCGAAAATCTTTATAGCATCTCAAGAACATTACGTTCTTTCCCTAAAGAATTAACAGCACAGGTTGTTTTTTTTACGGATGGTGAAGAAGCACCAAAACTGCATGTTTTCAATACTAAAGATTTAAAAGGCGTTCAAGATGCAAAAGACTGGCTGATAGTCGGCATTGGTAGTGAAGAAGGTGCGGCTATTCCAAAATTAAGTCAAGATAATCAAGTAATTGGTTACTGGTCTAACGAGAGTTTTGCACTGCAACCAGGTGTCGCACAAATATCAGAGTCCAATATCGGTACCAGAGACGACAGCATTGCATCAGGAGAGTATGACCGTTATATCTCTAAATTAGATGAAGCTTACCTGAAAGAAATCAGCGAGGAAATTGGTGCAATTTACACGCGCGGGGACAAATTACAAAATGTTTTAGCTGCGATGAAAAAACAAAAACCTGCACGCCGCGATATTGCGCCTTTTGAAATAGGATGGATATTAGCAGCCCTTGCAGGTTTGTTATTACTCTCTGCTTATTACAGCAAACATCCATTTAGGCGGATGGCTGAAACGATAGGTCTATATAAAAGGTCATTTAAAAGACATTCCGAAAAAGAAGCAGCAATTGCACATGATAACTACATTGGTTAGTTAAATGTATGCTTCCACCAGCGCAACCAGACGCGTAACAGATGGTGTTGCTCGATACTAGTTACGCTTGATAACAATATCAAACTGGGTAAACGTTTTATAAAACTTTTTTGCGATGTATTATCCGCTAAATTTAAAACGATTAACTGTGAATGCACATAGCTGCTTGCATGGACTTTTGGGCTGAATTGTTGCCCTCGTTGGTTCGTCAACCTCAACTCGCCTAAACGATTTACCTCTACACGCTGCCAAGACCATGGCAACAACAATAGACAATCACGTAAAATATAATACAAACTAGCAAAGACAATTAAAGAGATGCAAACTAGCTTTAACGAAAAAATGATAGGTATCGTTGCTATGATAGCAGCGCTTACTATTGTAATACTCAATAGCAGCCCCAATAATAATAAAGATGGTTTCAACGTAATATCAATCGATTGATTAAACTGGGCTTTCATATAAGGCAAATATTGGCATGACAGAAACGAATTGGCAAACGACTATTGAAGCAGAAGGTGCGGTATTTCAGAATGGTGTAATCCAGCACTTTGGAGATGCAGTTGATGAACTTAAGCATACACAAACAAGCAATATACTTTGCAGCCTATCTCACACTGGGCTACTCGCTATAAACGGTGAAGACGCAGTCACATTCCTGCAAGGACAGGTTACTAACGATGTTAAATCGCTAGATGGGCAGCATGCCCATTTCAGTGGATATTGCACCCCTAAAGGTAGGTTGTTGGCACTTTTCCTTGCTTTTGCCTACAACAAAAAGATCTATCTACAACTCAATCAATCATTACTGCCCGCAATTATGAAACGATTGAAAATGTACGTATTGCGCGCTAAAGTAGAGATTGATGATGCCAGCAATGAGATGATCCGATTTGGTATTAATGGCCCAGAAGCAGCATCCATATTGGTTAAGCATTTCAACAACATACCGTCTCAAGATTTTTCTACGTCAGTAATTGAACAAGCTAGTGAAAATATTGGCTTAATCATTAAACTTCCTTCTATTGAAGGCCATCAGCGCTTTGAATTATTGATTAATCAAGAACATGCAGCTGGCACATTCGACTGCCTCAAAAGCAACTGTCAATTGGTAGGTAAGCCATGTTGGGATTGGTTAGATATACAAACCGGCTTACCTGATGTAACCGAAAATACGCAAGAGCAATTCGTGCCTCAAATGTTGAATTTAGATATTTTGAATGGTATTAATTTCAAGAAAGGCTGCTATACAGGACAAGAAATTGTTGCGCGGACACACTATTTAGGCACCGTTAAACGCCGTACTTATAAGGCATTGATACAAAGTGATGTACAACCAAATACAGGCGACAAGATAGTAGATGCACAGCAAAATGAAGTTGGCCAAATTGTCAAAGTCGCTCCTAACCTAGACAAAGGCTTTGAGACGCTCATTGAAATGCGAATTGAAGCAAAAGAATCAGGAAACAATTACTGGCAAAATAGCCCTGTTATATTTAGCACCCTGCCTTATAGCTTGGAACCCAAAAAACAAGACTAATTAGTATTAGTCGATTACTTCAGCTGTTGGCTGCGCGGGTTTGCTTGGCATGGCCTGATCAATGACTTGATAAAACACCTCGTCTGATTTAATCATACCAAGCTCACTGCGTGCGCGCTCCTCAACGGCGTCGTTACCTTGCTTGAGATCGCGCACCTCAGCTCTTAATGCATCATTACGTTGTTTATATAGTTTGTTTTGTTCTGTTTGTTGCGTTACCTGCTGATTCACTCGCCAGACGCGAAGCCAACTACCCTTACCTAACCAGAGCGGATATTGTAGCAACGCTATTAATATCACAAATATTAACGTTAAGGCTTTCATTTCTGGTTATTGGTTAACCATTTCCCTTTTAAAACAGCAATAAAGAAAACAAACTCAAAAACAGCTTACTTAAATAATTGATAAAAAGCCGACAAACCCGCATAACTGGTTGCATCACCTAGCTCTTCCTCAATGCGTAGCAATTGATTGTATTTTGCTACACGCTCTGAGCGGCATAGAGAACCTGTTTTAATCTGTAACGCATTGGTTGCAACTGAGATGTCAGCAATCGTTGTATCTTCTGTTTCACCTGAGCGATGTGAAACAACAGCCGTATAACCCGCGCGTTTTGCCATCTCAATCGTTTCAAATGTTTCCGTTAGCGTACCAATTTGGTTCACTTTAATTAGTACTGAGTTTGCTACACCACGCTTAATTCCTTCTTTTAGTATTTTAGGGTTAGTCACAAATAGATCATCGCCAACTAATTGGACTTTGCCACCTAAACGTTTAGTGAGCAAATCCCAACCATCCCAATCAAATTCATCCATACCATCTTCGATGCTGATAATAGGATATTTGTCACATAACGTGGCTAGATAGTCACAAAATTGTGCTGAAGATAGAGAAGCCCCCTCAGATGCCAGTACATACTGTCCATCTTTATAAAATTCACTACTTGCACAGTCCAAACCGAGATATACATCTTTGCCTGGCTCATATCCAGCTGCAGTAATCGCTTCCATGATCAGCTGTAACGCTGCTTCATTAGAAGGTAAATCAGGTGCAAAGCCACCTTCATCGCCAACAGTTGTCGCCAAGCCTTTAGCTGTTAATGTTTTTTTCAATTGGTGGAAAACTTCTGCACCACAACGTAAAGCTTCACGGAAAGTTGGTAAGCCTGCAGGAATAATCATAAACTCCTGAATATCGACTGAATTGTCTGCGTGTTCACCACCATTAATAATATTCATCATCGGTGTTGGCAGTTGCATCATGCCAGAACCACCTAAATAACGATAAAGAGGCAAGCCACTCTCTTCTGCTGCTGCTCGTGCACAAGCCATAGATACAGCAAGAATTGCATTTGCGCCTAAACGGTCTTTATTATCTGTACCATCAAGCTCAATTAATGTTTTATCAATGAAACTTTGCTCTTCGCAATCCAGACCGATAATCGCTTCGGTAATTTCTGTATTCACATTTTCAACAGCTTGCAGTACACCTTTACCTAAGTAGCGGCCTTTATCACCATCACGAAGCTCAACTGCTTCTTTTGTGCCTGTAGATGCGCCAGATGGTACTGCTGCACGTCCAATAATGCCGCTTTCCAATAACACATCTGCTTCAATGGTTGGGTTTCCACGTGAATCCATAATCTCGCGGGCGATAACATCTACAATTGCGCTCATCTTTTTTCCTTTAATAGTCTCTTAATAGTAATAATATGCGTTAAATTTTAAAATGCTATGAGTTATTTATAGCGACATTTCTGCAAATCCAGCTTTTTTAACTAGGTTGTCTATATCGACCAAAACATGCAATAAGTCTTCCATTTTATCCAGTGGCCATGCGTTGGGGCCGTCAGATAAAGCTTTTGATGGATCAGGATGCGTTTCCATAAAAATACCAGCAACGCCGCTGGCTATTGCAGCCCGCGCTAAAACAGGCACATGTTCACGTTGTCCACCGCTTTTATCGCCTTGTCCGCCTGGCTGCTGTACAGAATGTGTGGCATCAAATACAACAGGGCAATTGGTCTCACGCATGATAGCCAAACCACGCATGTCTGAAACAAGTGTGTTATAGCCAAACGATGCGCCGCGTTCACAAACCATTATGTTGTCTGCACCACCATTAGCTTCTTTTGCTTTATTAACCACTTGCAACATATCGTGTGGCGCTAAAAACTGCCCTTTTTTAATGTTCACAGGTTTACCTGATTTTGCACAGGCAATTATAAAATCGGTTTGCCTACATAAAAATGCTGGCGTCTGTAATACATCAACTACAGCAGCTACATGTGGGACCTGCTCTTCAGTATGCACGTCAGTTAATACAGGTACACCAATTTGACTTTTTACCTCGTCTAAAATTTTCAAGCCTTCTTCCATGCCAAAGCCGCGAAACGTTTTTGTTGAGCTGCGATTGGCTTTATCGTAAGAAGACTTGTAGATAAATGGAACGCCAACACGCTCTGCAATCTCTTTTAATTGACCTGCAGTTTCAATTGCAAATTCTCGAGACTCGATAACGCATGGCCCTGCAATTAAGAACAATGGTTGATGCAATCCTACTTCAAAACCACATAACTTCATTTATTGTTGACCTTTATAGTTGAGTGCCGCATTCACATACGCAGTAAATAATGGATGTCCCGCACGCGGATTAGAGGTGAATTCTGGGTGGAACTGGCAAGCGACAAACCATGGATGAATTGCCTCAGGCAACTCAATCATTTCACACAAATCTTCAGAAGGCGTGCGTGCAGAGATAACTAAACCAGCTTTTTTCAATTGTTCCACATAGTGATTGTTAACTTCATAGCGATGTCTATGTCGCTCTGTTACCTGCGAGCCATAAATTGTTGCTGCTTTGGTATTTGGTTGTACTGGACAAGATTGTGCTCCTAGTCGCATCGTACCACCTAAGTCCGAATGCGCATCTCGCTTTTCAATTTTACCAGAAGCATCTTTCCACTCCTCGATTAAACCAACTAACTTATGCTCAGCTTCTGGGTTAAACTCAGTACTGTTTGCATCTTTTAAACCTGCTACATTGCGTGCATACTCAATCACCGCTAGCTGCATCCCTAAACAAATACCTAAATAAGGGATTTTATTCTCACGCGCATATTGGATTGTTTTAATCTTACCCTCGGTACCACGTTTCCCAAAACCACCTGGTATTAGAATGGCGTGCATTGCTTTGAGTGCGTCTGTTCCACTTTTTTCGACTTCTTCACTGTCTATAAAATGAATATTAACTTTGGCATTCGTATGGATACCTGCATGTATCAAGGCTTCTGTAAGCGATTTGTAAGACTCAGTTAAGTCGACATACTTACCAACAAAGGCGATATCAACCTCATATTTAGGATTTGCTAAAGCAGAAGTAATTTTTTTCCATTCAGTCAAATTGGCTGCTTTAGCCAGTATGCCAAGTTTATGGCAAACAATTTCATCCATCATTTGATCATGCAGCAGTAATGGAATTTGATAAATAGACTCTGCGTCTATTGCACTAATAACAGCTTCAAATGCCACGTTGGTAAATAATGCAATTTTTCTGCGTTCATCTTCAGGAATTTCGCGTTCTGCACGGCAAAGTAAGATATCAGGCTGGATACCGATTTCACGTAACTCCTTCACCGAGTGCTGTGTTGGCTTGGTTTTGAGTTCACCAGCTGTTGGAATCCAAGGTAATAGCGTTAAATGCACATAGCAGGTATTGGTACGGCCTTCTTCAAAACCCATTTGTCGAATGGCTTCTAAAAATGGCAATGATTCAATATCACCCACTGTGCCGCCAACCTCAACGATAGCAACATCTGCGCCTTTTGCACCTTCTTTAATATGTGCTTTTATCTCATCAGTGATATGGGGAATAACCTGAACCGTTTTACCCAAATACTCGCCACGGCGCTCTTTTTTAATCACGGTCTCGTAAATTTGACCGGTGGTGAAATTATTGCTTTTTGCCATACGCGCACTGATAAAACGCTCGTAGTGGCCTAAATCTAAATCGGTTTCTGTTCCATCATCAGTAACAAACACTTCACCGTGTTGAAACGGTGACATGGTGCCAGGGTCAACATTGATATAGGGGTCTAACTTTAGCATGGTGACTTTTATCCCACGCGACTCAAGAATGGCGCCAAGGCTCGCCGCCGCAATGCCTTTTCCTAAAGAAGAAACAACACCGCCGGTTACAAATACATATTTGGTCATGAAAAGGCTTTATAAGAATTATTGCAGACGGGATGTTATTTTACGTCAAAGGCACTACAATCACAATGAAACGCTGCATCACTTTACAATAAAAATATAAAAAATATTTTTCCACTAAGGGGACTCGTTGTGAAAAATGAATTAATCAACTGGGAAGCGATTGAAGCAGATCCACGCTTCATCGAACTGCATCAAGATAAAAATCGTTTTTTGTGGCGCATGATGATATTTGCGCTTACCTACTTCTTCTGTTTACCGTTAGCAACAGCATACTTTCAAGATATTTTTAAAATCAAAATTTGGGGTGTCATTAACTTAGGACTTATTTTTGCACTCAGCCAGTTTATCGTTGCTTGGGCAATCGCAATATTTTATGCACGTAGAGCTAATACTGAGTTCGATAAACGTGCAAAAGCACTTGTAGATGATGTAGCGCAAATTTCAACTTCCAAGGGGGCCAACGCATGAAATATCAATGGCTGACCTTTCTGGTGTTTAGTGGCATTATTGCTGGCACCATGTATATCACTTACTTTGCCAGTCAACGTGTGAAATCAGCTAAAGATTTTTATGCAGCTGGCAATAGTATCAGCGGCTTGCAAAATGGTTGGGCAATCGCTGGCGATTACTTATCAGCAGCCTCTTTTCTGGGCATTGCAGGATTAATCTCGCTATATGGTTATGATGGCTTTATGTACTCCGTTGGCTTTTTGATGGGCTATATCGCAGTACTCCTCGTTATTGCAGAGCCTTGCCGCAATATTGGCAAATATACATTAGGGGATATTTTATCTTTTAGGAATGACCCAAAAAAAACACGGGTGATTGCAGCACTTTCCACCATTACCATCAGTACTTTTTATCTAACAGCACAAATGGTCGGCGGCGGTGTCCTAGTCAAAACATTGATTGGCATTGAATACGAAGTAAGCGTTGCAGTCGTTGGCACGCTGATGCTCGCCTATGTGGTTTTTGGTGGCATGGTGGCAACTACCTACGTTCAGATAGTCAAAGCGGTGCTATTGGTAATTGCCTCTTTGGTGTTAGTCACCTTGGTTTGGTTACCTTATGGCTTTAGCCTGCCTGGCTTCTTACAAGCAGTTGTCGATAACCCGATGGTGCAAGCGCAAGTCAGCAAATTAGTTGGCACCGCAGCCAGCACAATGTCAGCAGAGGAACTAGGGCAACGCTTTTTAGAACCAGGTCTTTTCTTAAAAAATCCGATTGACCAAATCAGTTTGGGTATGGCCTTGGTTTTTGGCACTGCTGGCCTACCACATATTCTCATGCGCTTCTTTACCGTACCTAATGCGCAAGAAGCGCGTAAATCAGTGGTCTGGGCCATGGCGATTATTGGCGGCTTTTATGTCCTCACCCTATTCTTAGGCTTTGGTGCAGCCATTCATGTTGGGCCAGAAACCATCGGTGGTATAGATAAAGGTGGCAATATGGCAGCGCCACTGCTGGCACAATACCTAGGTGGTGGCGCAGACTCTCTGCTTGGTAACTTTATGTTGGCATTTGTTGCTGCAGTTGCCTTCGCCACCATCGTTGCAGTGGTTGCAGGCTTAGTACTTGCCTCCGCCTCAGCCATCGCGCATGACTTATATGTAAATGTCTTAAAAAATGGAGAAGCAACACCAGCGCAACAAATGAAAGCAGCTAAGGTTGCCTCCATAGGTGTCGGCATTATTGCGATACTCATCGGTATTTTGGCTAAAGGGCAAAATGTCGCGCATTTGGTTGGCATGGCGTTTGCCGTTGCGGCTAGTAGCAACTTACCTGCTATTTTCCTCACCTTACATTGGAAAAAATGCAATACCAATGGCGTGGTCGCTGGCATGTTGGTTGGTGCAGGCACTGCTATCTTGTTAGTACTGGTTTCGCCTAATGTCACCTACCCGCAAAAAGTATTGGCTGATGCCAATCTTGTGATGAATGGCGCACCAGCGCAAGATGCTACACCAGCGCAAATCAGTGAAGGGCTATTCTGTGAACTCTTCACCATTTGTCAGAATACAGTAGCAGAAAAGGCAGCAACCGAACTTGTTTTACCTGCCGCAGAACAGATAACGCACCTCAAAGACTTAGGCACGCGCACACGTAGTAAAGCAGCGTTGGATGGCATCAATAGTCAAATAGCGGTATTAGAAAAAAGAATAGCTAAAGCCAATGCAGATATCGCTAAATACTCGGGCCAAACGACTAGTCTGCTTGGTTTGGAGAAGCCACTCTTTA
>JBNLAC010000059.1:0-12106 GCA_050301935.1 Methylophilaceae bacterium
GTTACAAATGCGAATAGGTGTCAGCACAGGTGCGGTTGTGGCTGGTGTTATAGGTACGTCAAAGTTTGCTTATGATTTATGGGGCGATACCGTAAATATGGCGAGCCGCATGGAACAAACAGCAATCACTAATAGCATACAGTTGAGTGAAGCGAGCTACATGCTAGTAAAAGATCAATTTGAATTTGAAATTAGAAAACAAGTGCAAGTAAAAGGTAAAGGCAAGATTAATACCTATATGCTTAAATTAAATCATAGATAGAGTAGGGCGACCAGTACTTTCTTTTTGTTTTAATGGCAGCCATCGGCTATAATCTCAGCCAGTTTTTGTTTGAACTAAATCGCGGAGAGATGGCTGAGTGGTCGAAAGCGCCACCCTGGAAAGGTGGTATAGGGGCAACTCTATCGAGGGTTCGAATCCCTCTCTCTCCGCCAGTATTACGCTTTGACTTAGTCTAATAGGGCTATTGGTCGATTCATTTAAGCGACCCATAATGGGTTGGGTATGTTACAGAAACTGTTCAACAAGCAGAGATATAAGGCACATCAATAATGGTATACTTGGCATTTGAGGTTAAAGAGGTCAGCTTTGATCAATTTGAACGCCGAAAAGCGCCTAGAAATATCATTTCATTACATGAAATTCAGAATAACTTCTTAATGAAAAATATTTTTGGGGATGATGAGTTGCCTATCGCTTACGATATGGGTATTGAAGTAAAAGAAGTACCATTCGAGCATTTTGAACGTCGTAAGGTGCAACGTTAAATTTTTTTAATCTGCGATTATTGCTGACTAATCAAAAACTGTTCTGTTTGCTTGTGTCTGTAGGTGCTGATGATACTACGCTGTATTAGTGATGGACTAATTTCAGCCTTATCTAGAACATCAAAAACATTATAATTAATCGCTTCCTCTCTCATCTTGTCTGTAATTTCACCAGATAGGAGTATGAATGCAAGGTCATTATTGTTTTTTGATAAGTTTTTAATTAGCTCAAAGCCTACATGCCCATCTAGGAAGAAATCGATGATTGCAATATCAAATGTTTTTTCGTTTAAAAGCTTTTGTGCATCATCAAAACTTTTTGCTTGTTCAATATTGTACTTTGCATTGCCCGGGTTTGGCTTTTCAATTCCACGAATGAGTCTTTCCCTATCAACATCATCATCATCCACAATTAATAGACTAATTGTTTTTTCTTGATTCAAAATTTCAGTAGCTAAGGTTGATCTCAATGCTTTGAGTGACTGATCCAGACGTTGTTCTAGATGTGTAATATGCGTAATATCTGTTAAGCCAATTACACATCCAAACGTTTTATTCTTTTCATCAACATATGGTGAAATCTTGACTAGCTTGTGTCGGTTATTTTTATTAGTTAACCTAATCACCTTTTGTTTTTCCGTTTTGATTACTCCAGTGATATCTTTTATGAAGTCAGGGTATTCAAAACAATGAGAGACATGATGAAACGGTCTTCCAATATCACTTTCAAGCAAATTAAAATCCTCAGTTACATTTTTTGAGAATTTTCTGACTAGTAAGGCATCATCCAAAAAGATAAAGTTAAATTCTGCTGAATTTATAAGGTTATCCATGTCAGTATTGGATTGACTAACGGCTTCGATTTTTTCTTGGTACTCACTGTTTACCGAATAAAGCTCTTCGTTTACGGATTGTAGTTCTTCATTAGTACTCTGCAATTCTTCATTAGCTGCCATTAGCTCTTCATTTGAACTTTGCAGCTCTTCATTTGTTGTTTGCAGTTCCTCAACTGAGATTTGTAAATCTTCTTGGTTTTGTCTTAATGCTTGCTCAAGATCGGCAATTAATTGTTTGCTATGAATATCGCTTATATTCTGCTCGTCGCTTACTAGTTCCGCTTTTGCAATAGTATTAAGTTGTTCAAAAAATAAAACATAATAATTGGCCGATAAATTACCGCTTTTAAGAAATACGACCCGCAAATTGATGCAGGCAGTTTCGCCTATTTCATTTGTGAATGCGATATCTTTGTAACTAATGCCTGAAGCCATTGTTTTTGCTTTGTTGATGGCGGTTGATACAGCTACACTGAGACTATCTATGATTAACTCCGTTACACTTGAGTTGAAACGACCTGAGCGTAATTTTTGAGTGAATGGACTGATATCGCCAAAAACATGAAGTACTTGCTGGTTCTCTGATAGTATCAGGCCAGGAGGGGAGTAATA
This sequence comes from Methylophilaceae bacterium, assembly GCA_050301935.1. Taxonomy (GTDB): domain Bacteria; phylum Pseudomonadota; class Gammaproteobacteria; order Burkholderiales; family Methylophilaceae. The sequence goes on from JBNLAC010000059.1 coordinate 2,217, forward strand.
CTCAATGATTTTTTCAAGTACAGGTAAATAATTTGGCCGTTTTTGGACATGGTGGGATTCTGCCAATAGCGATGCATAACTTTTCGTCTCAGTTTTTTTAACATCAACCATCCCTGATGGAATTGCTTCAACAAGTAGTTTAGTGCTGCTTATTTTCTGAAAAATCCGATTTCGTTCATCGACAGCGTCAAAATACTCTATCATTTCACCTAGTGATTCCGATGAACCTAAAAATAGATAGCCATTACGATTCAATGAAAAGTGCAGCATAGACAAGATCCGCTTTTGCGCTTGCGCTTGGAAATAGATTAAAGCATTCCGACAGATAGCTAATTGGCAGTTAGAAAAAGGTGGGTCTTTCAACAGGTTATGTTGTGCAAATATAACCATCTGACGTACATTTGGAGAAATTGTGAAGTAGTCATCTTTTCTAATGAAATAATTGTTTAACCGCTCTTCGCTAATATCACCAGCAATATTTAGAGAGTATTGGCCTTGAGCCGCTTCTTCAATTGCGTTTCCATCCACATCTGTTGCAAAAATCCTTACTGTTCTATTTAGTTGTGCATTTTGTAAGGCTTCATCTATAATCATCGCAATGGAGTAAGCTTCCTCGCCAGTTGAACAGCCTGCACACCAAACACGAATGATATCTTTTTCACCGCTATTTCTGATGATTTCTGGGATAACTGTGTTTTCAAGAGTCTGAAATGCTTCATTGTCACGAAAAAAGCGGGTAACACCAATCAACATATCTTGTGATAAGGTTGATAACTCTTTTGGATTTTTGAGTAATAAAGAATAATATTCGTTAACATTATTCAGCCCGTTAATTGCTAGTCTTCTTTCTATTCTTCTAGCAACAGTGTTCCCTTTGTAGTGAGAGAAGTCAATGTTGGTTTTCTCACTCAAGAGGTGGTAAATTTCATTCATTGCATGTTTGGCATGGTCTTTATCATCTGGCAGTACTAGTTTTTCGCCACTGACTATAGGGTGGCTAGTGTACTGCATGATTTTTTCTGCCATGACTTCAGTATTGATTACCAAATCAGCGCAGCCCGTATTAATGGCGCTATATGGCATACCATCAAAGGTTGCATTGCTGGGTTCTTGCACGATAACTAAGCCACCAACTTCTTTCACTGCTTGTATACCGCGGCTACCATCGCTACCAGTACCTGAAAGAATCACAGCAATAGATCGGTTGTGCTGATCTTCAGCCAGAGATCTAAAAAAAACATCAATAGGAAAGTTTGTCTCTCTACCTTCCATCTGGTCAACAAGTAATGCCTTGCCTTCCGCCATCAATACATATTTTCTCGGAGGCGCTAAGTAAATATTGTTTGCTTCTAATTTAATGTCTTCAGTAATTTGTTGAATCGGAATTTTTGTATGTCGCGCTAATAACTCTGGCATCATACTTTTAAAGTCTGGAGATAAATGCTGGACAATTATAAAAGCATGGCCTGAAAAAGGAGGCAGTTTCTTAACAAATGATTCTAGCGCATCTAGGCCGCCAGCAGATGCACCGATTCCCACGTAATATACGGGGTCTGTCGCTCGTTGTTGTTTTGTACGGCCGTTAACCATGATAAATCCATATGTTTATAACGATTGTGCTTGTACTGACTCATATTAATAGAGCAAGTTCTCAATTTCGTCAAACGGAAGTGGTTCATTCAGAAGATAGCCCTGATATAGATCGCACTTCAGACTTTTTAGTTTTTTAAGTATCGCTTTATTCTCAACACCTTCAGCAATTACTTCTAAATCTAACGCATGCGATAGACTAATGATTGCTTTAGATATAGCATTATCGTCTTCATCAGTCATTATGTCTTTTATAAAACTTCTGTCAATTTTAATGATATCAACAGGTAGTTTTTTTAAATGACTGAGAGACGCATAGCCTGTCCCAAAATCGTCAAGGGCAACTCTAACACCTATTTCTTGAAGCACTTTTAGGACGTTAATCATTTCTGGATTTTCTTGCATTAATGTATTTTCAGTGATTTCAATCACTAGGTTCTCACCTTTAAGGTTTTCTTCAGATAATGCTTTTTTTAGTGCATTGACTATGTCAGTGTCTCTAAATTGTCTCTGACTAAGATTAACAGAGATTACAGCATTTTTTTCTAGCAGACCTTTATTTATCCATCGGCGCAATTGTTTGAGGCTTTGATGAATTAACCAAAGACTTACTTTGGAGATTAGGCCAATTTCTTCAAGGAGCGGTACAAAATCTAATGGGGAAATGATCCCTTTATTTGGGTGGCACCATCTTAATAGTGCCTCTAGTCCTACAACTTTGTTCGTTCCTACATCAGCTTGTAATTGGTAATACACAGCAAATTCACCTTTTTGCAAGGCCATGTGAAGCCCATTAGCCAAATCAAGGCGTTTTCTACTAATTGCATCCAGCTCAGGAGTGTAATATTGATAGTTATTTCTACCATTTTCCTTGGCTCTGTAGAGTGCCATATCAGCTTGTTTCAGTAATGTTTGTACTGAAGGCTTGTTTCCACTCACTGCAAAGCAAATACCAATACTAGCTGAGACGAATACTTCTTGGCGACTGATAATGAATGGTTGGCTCAGTGTTTGGAGAATTTTTTCAGCGATAATTGATGCAATTTCCGCATCAGGTATACGTTCGAGTATGATAATGAATTCATCACCACCAAGTCTTGCCAGAAAATCTGTGTTTCTAAGTACTTTTTTGATGCGATCAGATACTTCTATCAATAGCTTGTCGCCTGCATCATGCCCCAAAGAGTCATTAATGTTTTTAAACCCATCTAAATCTAAGCTTAACAGAGATAGTGCTCCCTGCTTTTTGATTCGCTGTATTGCATCTGACAATCTAGCCATCAGAGAGCCTCTATTAGGCAGTTTTGTTAAATCATCCTGTTCAGCAATCTCTTTTAATTTCGATTCAGAGGTCAGGTAATGTGTGTTGTCTACAAGTAAAGCTAGAAATCCTTTAAATTGTTGGTGGTCATCAAGTATGGGTTTTGCAATAAATTGCAGCCAAATAAACTGCTCATCTTTGTTTAGAATTTGACAGTCGGTGATAAAGTCCTCACCTTTACATAATCGGTCAAATACCTCATCAATAACAATCTTTGTGTCATCATGGAGTATATTTGCCCAGTTGAAGCCTTGAACATCTTCTTCTGTCAGATCGCACAAAGAAAGCCATTGTTGATTAACATAATTAGTCTCAAGAGATTCATTGGCTTGCAAGACGCCAACAGGGGCAGTTTCCGCTAATATCACGTATAGATCTTTAAACCGCTTAAGCTCATCGTTTGCATAAGACTCAAGATTAATCTGATCAACAATGTTTTTCATATTGTTAGTATAAAAAAACCCATATTCAAATGGGCAAATTTAATATTTTTTAATATTGCTTATTATTTTCATTCCAACAAGTAATTAGTGCAACATTTTTTTGCCTGCTTGCGAGATAGAAGCAGAGCGAAGCTGTCTATATTGTTAGATTTACAATATATTGACTAATCAGCACCCGTTATAATTGGTGATGTGCTGTTACGTTTAATTAAATCATCATGCATGTTACATTATGATTCATGATGGTGCATCTTTTAATGATAGCTGTCTATTTCAGAAAATAAATCCATATCAGTAAATTTATCTAAATCTGCATTTAATTCAAAGTCATCATTAAAGTCGCTTAGTTCCTCGCCTGCTAGGTCCTCTAGCCTTTGATCAAGAAGCTCTATTTCTTTTAATGTATTTCTTGTTTCTGCCATTTTAGTAACCTTACCTTTCTTTCTATCAAAAATGTAATGTTAGTTATTGCTAAATAACATGCATATAACATGCCAGTTTTTAGTATCAATAAATTCCAATAAAATGAAAACACAGCATTAATTCAGTATGTTGTTAAGCACATCAACAACATCCAATTGATTGATATCAATGATTGAATTGATATCATCAGTATTATTAAGTTTATTCTCATCGGAGTCTAAATCATTGAGCATTTTATCTATGTCATTGATTTTACTTTTAATGTTTTGCTTTACATTTTGCAATTTATTCATTCCTTCAATTTCTATAACAGTCATTAGTTTGGATTGAGCATTTTTTATGCCATTAGAAAGATTGTCTTTTTAACTAATTGATATTTATAAGAAATATTTTTTTGTGAAGGATGAAGTGTTTGCTCTGAAATGATATTAATGCCAGCAATATCATCAAGTGTGCCGATAGTTCAACATATGCCAATATTGTTCGAGTGGGTGACAGATATTGTCATCAAAGGCAATGGGATGAAACATCAATATTTATTTTTTGATGCATAAAAGTGATCACTTAGTTCAAGAACGATTTTTATTATCAATGGTCACAATATCTCTATTTGGGAGGTAGTATGATTAAATTTTTAGTTTCAATACTGTTATTGGTTGGAGTAAATACAATGGCTTACGCGGAGTGTGATGCGCTTTATGATCATCAGTTTAAAACATTAAATGGAAAGACGTTTAATTTATGTGATTATCAAGACCAGCCAATTTTGGTGGTTAATACAGCTAGTAAATGTGGTTTCACGCCACAGTTTGAGGCGCTTGAAGGGCTGTACAAGCAATATAAATCACAGGGCTTGCTAGTGATTGGTTTTCCGTCAAACGATTTTAAACAAGAATTATCTGACGATAAGAAAATAGGTGACTTCTGTAAAATGACTTACGGCGTTGAATTTCCAATGATGTCCAAAAGTGCGGTAAGAGGGAGTGATGTAAACCCGTTTTATAAGCAGCTCATAGAGCGGACAGGCACTACGCCAAAATGGAATTTTTACAAATATGTGATTGCGCCTAAAGGCAAAAAAATTACTGCATATTCTAGTATGACTAAACCCGATTCAGAAGATATTTTGCGAGAAATAAAGCCTTACCTAAACTAATGGCTTGGCTTATTTAATTCTTTGTTCAGCTGGGTGGATTTGTTTTTTTGGTTGTTTTATTTTCTGCATGATAATTGCAGACAGTTCTTCAACAGATCGGCTTGTTGAATCAGCCCAGCTGATATTGTATTTTCGCATCATTTTCTCAGCAGTTGCTATCTCATTACGGCAATTGCTCAATGATGCGTAAAAGCTATCAGGTCTGCGCTCACTTCTGACTGAGTGCAGACGCTCAGGTTTGATTGATAGTCCAAATATCTTGTCAATGTGCTTGAGTAGCGATTTTGGCAAAGTGCCTCGCTCAAAATCCTCTGGAATAAGAGGGTAGTTAGCAGCTTTAATGCCGAACTGCATTGCTAAATAAAGGCTAGTAGGTGTTTTTCCACAGCGCGAAACGCCAACTAGTATTACTTGTGCTTCATCCAGATTTGCATCAGTTTGACCGTCATCATGATTTAGCGAGAAATTGATTGCATCTATGCGCTCATCATAACTATGCCCCATAGCACCATGTGCAATGCCAGAACCTGTCAGTGGAGTTTCATTTAGCTCTACACCTAGCGGATCGATAAAAGTATTAAATAAATCAATATAGTAGGCAGGCGTTTCTTTTAATTTCTTGCGTAGCGCTATATCGCCCAACGACATGATCACAATAGGCAAGTTTTTGCTGGCTGCAGCTGCTACTTCAATACTAAGTTTTGCCGCTTCGATTTTCTCAAGATTATCAGTGAATGGTAAACGAGAAATAGTGAATTCAGTATTGGGAAAATGCTCTAGCAGCTTACTCAACGCACCGGCTGTTGTGCCGGTGCTATCCGAGACGATAAATACTGAGCGTTGTGACATTAGGAGCGTTTATTGTTATTACTTAGTTAAACGCTGCCAAGTTGAAACTACGGTATCTGGATTGAGTGATACAGATTTAATACCTTGTTTAATCAGCCACTCAGCAAAGTCAGGGTGATCTGATGGCCCTTGACCACATATCCCTACATACTTGCCTTGCTTGTTGCAGGCGCTGATAGCCATTTTAAGTAATTCTTTAACCGCGTCGTTACGCTCATCAAAACCATCAGCAAGAATACCAGAGTCTCTGTCCATTCCTAATGACAATTGTGTGAGGTCATTCGACCCAATTGAGAAACCATCAAAGTATTCAAGGAATTGATCTGCAATTAGGGCATTTGATGGAATTTCACACATCATAATAAGTCGTAAACCATTATCACCACGTTTTAGACCATTTTTAGCCATGATGTCCGTGACTGCTTTAGCTTCATCAATGGTACGTACAAAAGGGATCATCAGTTCTACATTCGTAAATCCCATGACATCGCGTACGTGTTTCATTGCTTGGCATTCCATATCGAAACATTCTCTAAAGTCTTGATCGATATATCTTGCTGCACCGCGGAAACCAATCATTGGGTTCTCTTCATCTGGTTCATAAATCTCACCACCAATGAGTTTTTTGTATTCATTTGATTTAAAGTCAGAAGTCCTCACGATAACTGGTTTTGGATAGAAAGCAGCTGCAATAGTGGCAACGCCTTCTTTGATTTTATCAATATAAAACTGTTTGGGACTTGCATACCCGCGCGCTCTGCTTTTTATTTTTGCTTGAATTGCTGCAGGCATTGCATCAATATTTAAGATGGCTTTGGGGTGAATACCAATCATATTGTTTATGACAAACTCTAGTCTTGCTAAACCAACGCCATCATTTGGCGTTTGTGCAAAGCTGAATGCCATGTCTGGGCTACCAACATTCATCATAATCTTACATGGAGGTGTCGTCAGAGGCTCATTCTCTTCCGTGGTGACTGAGTATTCCATTTCGCCATGATAAACAAAGCCAGTTTCACCTTCAGCACAAGATACTGTTACTGTTTCTCCCTCGCGTAATAAGTCTGTTGCATCAACTGAGCCGACAATTGCAGGGATGCCAAGCTCGCGTGCAATAATCGCAGCATGACATGTACGTCCGCCACGATTGGTGACAAGTGCGCTGGCACGCTTCATCACAGGCTCCCAGTTCGGGTCTGTCATATCAGCAACCAGAACATCACCTGGTTGTACTTCATGCATTTCTGCTGGGTCCAACACAATTCGCACTGGCCCTACACCGACTTTTTGTGTCACAGCTCTACCTACTACAAGTGGCTTATTCTCATGTTTTTTCAACGTAAATGTTTCTGTTACGTTATTATTAGCCTCTTGTGACTTAACAGTTTCTGGGCGTGCCTGTAGTATGTATAGCTTGTTATCTAAGCCATTTTTACCCCATTCAATATCCATTGGGCAGCCATAATGCGCTTCAATTGTCATTGCGTAGTTTGCTAATTCCAAAATATCGTCGTCGGATAAAGAGAAGCGCTCTGCTTCTGCAGTGTCTACTTCAACCGTATGCGTTGACTTGCCTGCTTGCGTTGCGTCTGAAAAAATCATTTTGATTAATTTAGAGCCAATCGTGCGTCTTACAATCGCTGGTTTACCCTCTGCGAGTAGCGGTTTATGAACATAGAACTCATCAGGGTTTACAGCACCTTGTACAACTGTTTCGCCAAGACCATAAGAAGAGGTAATAAACACAACATCTTTAAAACCAGATTCTGTATCTATTGAGAACATCACGCCAGCACATCCGATATCAGAACGAACCATTTGCTGAACGCCTGCTGAAAGTGCTACGTCTGCGTGAACAAAGCCTTTATGGACGCGGTATGAAATAGCTCGGTCATTGTATAAAGAAGCAAAGACTTCTTTAATGGCATGGTTAATATTGTCTAGGCCATGGATGTTTAAAAAACTCTCTTGTTGACCAGCAAATGAAGCGTCCGGTAAGTCCTCGGCTGTCGCTGATGAGCGAACAGCAAACGTTGTCCCTTTTGCTGATTTTTCAATTAATTTATTGTAGTTTTCTTCAATTGCTTTGCTTAGAGACTCTGGAAAGTCAGCTTCCATAATCCAGTTGCGTATTTTTTGACCACAAGTAGCTAATGCTTGTGTGTCGTCAGCATTCAGTGCATCTAGTTCAGCATTGATTTTCTTATCAAGACCATTTTGCGCTAAAAACTCTCGATAAGCCTGCGCCGTCGTTGCAAAGCCAGTAGGTACGCGTACACCTTTGGCACTCAGTTGGGATATCATTTCGCCTAAAGAGGCATTTTTACCGCCTACTGAAGGCACATCAGTATTACGAAGGTTTTCAAATGGGATGACGTAGCTTGACATACAGGACCTTTAGATATTGATATTTAAGCGTTTATTAAGCGTTATTGCTGGTTTTAGCGTAATTGCTTGACTATACATTTATTTGGAATGACCTCATTATGCCAAATAAGAATATTTATGTCACCCTAGAATAATAGTCTTTTGTGGCTATAAACAACTCGCTATAATGCTTGATTCAACAAGCTGCATGGTAAATGAAGAAAAAATGGTCATCAAACAATCACAGCAAGCTGAAAATGTCTCCGTCAATGCCTTTGCAAGATTGCATATGGGTTTTTTGGATTTAAACGCTACACAAGGGAGGCGCTTTGGAAGTATAGGCTTGGGTTTAGATATGCCTGACACCCTACTTGAGATGGCGATTGGGCATGAAGTTTTTGATGACAAATCAGCACCAGCATACGTCACTAAATATAAACAATTAATCCTAGATCACTTTAATATTAAAAAACAAGTTAGTATCAAAGTGCATCGTGAAATTCCTCGACATTTTGGTTTAGGTTCTGGCACTCAAATGGCACTGGCTATTGGTGCGGGTATCAGTAGGTTGTTTAATCTTGACGCCAGTTCGTCTGATATTGCAAGCCTAACTAAAAGGGGGTTACGGTCGGGAATCGGTATTGGCACCTTTGCGAATGGAGGGCTAGTGATAGATGGCGGTCGAGGAGTGCAAACAGACATACCCCCAATCATTTTCCAACAGCCATTTCCTTCAGAGTGGCGCATATTGTTGATTTTTGATCATGCGCATGAAGGCTTACATGGGGATGATGAAAAAAAGGCATTTGCAAAACTGAAAGCAGCAGATATTGAAGAAACATATAGAGTTAACTATCAAATACTCATGCGGGCGTTACCAGCGCTAAAAGAAAATAATTTGAAGGTGTTTGGAGAGGCAATATCATCTTTACAAGCATACACAGGTGATTACTTTGCACCTGCACAAGGTGGTCGATATGCGAGTCAATCAGTTACTGATGTAATCACTTTCTTGTCAAAGCAGGGTATATCTTGCTTAGGACAGAGCTCATGGGGGCCCACTGGCTTTGCAATTTTTGAGAGTGAAACTAAAGCCAAACACTATTTATTAAAGTTGCAATCAACTTTTAGCCAAAAAGAACTGGGTTGGTTGATATGCAGAGCAAGGAATATGGGGGCAATCATTAATAATGGCTGAATTAACCCTAAATTCCATGGTTAATTATGCAATTAATTTGTTTAAGTTGATATTAAAGTATGGTCATTGATATAAGAGCATCGTTGAATATAAACTAATTGATAAGGTTAAAGGTATCCATATGGAAAAAGTTTCGATATTACATCTCATCACAGCAGCCAGTAATGCAAGCCCATTTGACGTGAATATGGCATATGATGCGGGGTTTGACAAAATCATGCCCTACACATCAGTGAGCTTAGAAGAAATAACTGCATTGACGCAAGATGCTATATTTTCTCGTACGACAAGCGGTGTAAAACGTGAAGCATTGTTTTTTGGTGGTCGTGATGTCAGTTTGGCGATAGATATGCAAAACGCGGCAAAAGAGGCAATGTTTTCTCCTTTTGCTGTTTCAACGATGACAGATCCTTCAGGTGCATTTACGACGAGTGGTGCTTTGTTGGCTAAAATCAGCCAGCATTTATCATCTAACCATGATGCGCTGGCTAAGCAAACAGTGGCTATTTTTGGTGCAAGTGGCACCGTTGGCTCAACTTCAGC
>JBNLAC010000060.1:0-11623 GCA_050301935.1 Methylophilaceae bacterium
CTTGATTTTAGCTTTACCCAACCGATTGATATGCGGGTGAGCGAAATGATTCTTGGTGTAAGAGGTGACTTGGCCATAAAAATATTTGGAGAAGATTTGGATGCTTTGGGTGAAACCGCACAAAAAATTGTGACTGTGTTAGAGGGTATAGAAGGTAGCCAAGATGTCTATACGCCAGAAAATAGCGGCATTCAATATTTGCAAATTAAAGTCAACCGAGCTGCAGCTGGCAAACTAGGGTTGACGATTGCAGAAGTTAATCAAATACTGCAAAGTCAAATTGAGGGGCAACAGCTTGGCATTGTGCAAGAGGGTATTCGTCGCACGCCCATCTTATTAAGAGGAAGTGAAGAAGTGCGCTTGTCACCAGTCAACTTCGGACAGTTGCTACTGACTTTGCCCAATGGTAATAATATCCCGCTTTCCAGCATCGCGTCATTAGAGCGCACAGAAGGACCAGTGAAAGTTGATCGTGAGCGTGGTATCCGTATGGTTGTTGTGACAGCCAATGTACAAGGTAGAGACCTAGTGAGTTTTGTGAATGAAGCAAAACAGAAAGTAGGGGAAGCAGTTAAATTGCCGCAAGGTTATTGGATGAAATGGGGAGGTCAGTTTGAGAATCAACAACGTGCCGCTAAGCGTTTGAGTATTGTCATACCTATTTCGATTGCTATGGTTTTTTTATTACTATTTTTGACTTTTGGTTCTTTAAAGTTGGCAGCACTCATACTATCAAATATTCCACTGGCAATGGTTGGTGGTGTATTTGCACTATGGATTTCTGGCGAGTATTTATCGGTACCAGCATCAGTTGGTTTTATTGCGTTGCTTGGTATTGCAGTACTCAATGGTGTTGTCATGGTGTCATACTTTAAACAGCTTGACTATGAGGGTATGCAAAAAGACTTGATTGCATTTGAAGGTGCCAAACGCCGCCTAAGACCAGTTTTAATGACAGCCAGTATCGCCGTGTTTGGCTTGATACCGTTGTTGTTTGCAACTGGGCCAGGGTCTGAGATACAACGCCCATTAGCGGTTGTGGTGATTGGTGGTCTAACAACAGCAACCTTGTTAACTTTATTTATCTTGCCAATTTTGTACCATCGTTTTTTTGGGAATGATGCTGGTTAATAATTATTAGTAAGTTAAAACAAGAAATACTAGTTAATAAGGTAATTCTTAAAATAAAAGATGGATGATAAATTTATTCTGAGGGTGCCAGTATTCAAAGGTGCTTAAAAATCTTGAGAATAACTTTTAATTTCATTCACCCATTTTATGCCTAAATATCCGTCGTGCTGGTCAATTTCTAGTTTATCTCCAATATTGAAAGAGCGATATTTTGATCCGCTTATTGAAATTCTTTTTTGGTGTTTTCGGCCGGTCCAGTCATCCACGTGCACGTAATAAGTGGTACTCCTTCTTCCACGACTAATAGTTTTGTTATGAACTTGAACAACATATTTCTTAGGTGAAGAGGAATCCCACTCTATATTAATGTCTCTGGCTAGTGTCAAAGTGCTAGAGATTGCACCAAAGTAGCCTATTGTCATAAGCTCAATAAGAACAAGGTGTGTTCGCGCTGATCTCCCTAGGAAAGCAATCATCATCAGAGTTAATATGCCAATTATGAGTGATCCTAAAACTAAACTCATTGTGAACAGCTTGTTAACTTCTAGAATAAAAGGCTCTTTTAACATTACAAGTGTAAAAATATGTAGTCCACCCATAACTGCCATACCAGTGCTGACTGCTAAAAATAAGCCAGCTCTAAAGTAGAAAGGGTCTCTCATGCTTGACTCGACATGAGAAAGGCTGGCGAGTAATAAGTCTGAAATAAGAGTTAGTTGAGGGATAATGTCCTTTGCAATAACTTGGATATTGGGTATGTTTTTTTTTGACAATGGAGAAACCTTAACCCATATTCGTTGGTTGTGGATATGCATTCCATGGAACTTCAATTCATGCTTTTTGCAAGCATCAATTAAACCAAGAATTTCGTTTTGCAGTGCATTAGATTTACTTAATACATTACATATTGTTGAATGATCGCTGATGATATATATTGCTTTATCAAAAGCATCTTTGCCTACTTGATGTTCAACGGAGATGCCGATTAATTTAAATAATTTGTCTAACTTTGTTTCAGGCTTTATTGAAAAATCTATTTTTGAATTTGAATTTGTAATACATCCTAGCTGCATGTAGGATACTTTATGCTTATTGTATACGGTTTGGTGCGTATATTTAATTCCTTGAGTTGAAGCTGGAGTTCCAGCCCAGTTAGAATCGTGTCTTTTTTTTCCGAAGTAGACAGTAAAAGCGATTAGTGAGATTACTCCAAATATAAACCACATTAGTTTTCTCCATTGATTTTTTTATTAATTTTGGATTTTATTCTATTTGAAGAAATCCTGTTTTAGCACCCTTATACTATTTAAAATTACCTTTAATTTACTATTTAACTCGTTTCTTGATTAAGCCAATTAATATGCCGAAGCTAATGATAATAAATGGCCAGTTTCCCCAGCGCACATATGGAGTGCTTCCTTGATAACCTTGAACATTTGCATTTAAAGTCGTTATTTTATCGTGAGGTGCATGAGCAATCACATTGCCATGTTGGTCAATAACTGCTGTTGCGCCTGTATTGGTTGCTCTAATTACCATGCGGCCAGTTTCTAAAGCACGAGCCTGCGAGAATTGCATGTGTTGATCTGCAGCGTAAGATTGTCCATACCATGCATCGTTACTGATGTTTACTAATAAGGTAGCATCTGGTAATTGACGGATAATCTCCTCGCCAAATACATCCTCATAACAAATGTTGACCGCAACTTTTTGATCATTAAGGCGCATTGGCTGCTGGTGAGTTCCACCTCTGGATAAATCACTGAGTGGGATATTAAGCCAATCACGGTAAATCCAGCCCAATAGATTTTTTAATGGGATAAACTCGCCAAAGGGCACTAGGTGATTTTTACTGTAAGATTGTGTTGGGTTAATACCGTAACTAAGTGCGCTATTAAAGTATTCATGTGTCTCTGGGTTGTATTCCACCATGCCAACTATCAAATTACCGTTGTTTTGTATGGCATGTTGGGACAATGCCTGCTTGATATTAGGATCTAACTGGCTTGCAATCACCGGTAGAGCAGTTTCTGGTAGCACGATGAGTTGTGCCCGACTTGCTTTTGTCATCTCGACATATTGCTGCATCGTGCTTTCGGCAGCATCTGGCGACCATTTAATATCCTGTGGAATATTGCCTTGTATCAAACTAACGTCAAAAGGCGCACCAACAGGATTTGTCCATTCAACACTTTTTATGACTAAGCCTAAAGCTGTTAATACTGTGATTGATCCAATAACGGTCTGTTTCCAGATAGTGCTTACATTATTTTCATTTGCAATCCAGACGCCAATACAGGCTGAAACAAGCACGGTGAGTAAAGATACGCCATACACACCTACAATTGGCATATAGCCAGCATATGGACTATACGGAGTCTGGCTATAGCCTATTGTTAACCAAGGGAATCCAGTGAAAATCCAACTTCTAACCCAATCCGATAATGCCCATAAAACGGGTACACTCAAACTTAATACACCAATTCGTTTACTAAAGTAGCCAACAAGTGCAGGAAATAAAGCCATGAACGCACATAAACAAAAAGTACAGAATCCTGCGAACCACCATGGCATACCACCAAAGTCATGCAAGCTAATATAAATCCAATAAATACCGACGATATAAAGGCCTAGACCAAAAATAAAGCCTTGTTTAAAGCATGTAAATGAAGAGTGTGTTTTTTGCCAAAGATAAACGATGCCAACTAGCGAGATGATAGGTGCTGGAAAAAAGTAATAAGGCGCAAATCCTAATACTGCAAAAGAACCTAATACGAAGGCTAGTAGATATGGGTAGTTTCTTTTTAACATTCTTTTATCTGAGTAACTGATTCAACTTCTGAGTGCACAGTATATGTTAAAGCGAGCAAATAATAAAAAATGTTAACTGTCATGCTGTGTAAACCTTGTAGCTTGACAAAATAAAGGCTTGAGTGGACTATACAGTCTCAATCGCAAGTCAAATTAAAACATTCTTGGAGAACAGCAATGAGTATGATGTCAGAGTTTAAAGACTTTATCAGCAAGGGCAATGTGATGGATCTAGCCGTCGGTGTCATCATCGGTGGTGCTTTTGGCAAAATCGTCGATTCTTTGGTCAAAGATATAATTATGCCTATCGTCGGTAAAATATTTGGTGGCCTAGATTTTAGTAATCTTTATATTCCGCTTAACGGTCAAGAAACTGGTATGGCATTAGCAGAGGCACAAAAAGCAGGTGCAGTACTGGCTTATGGTAATTTCATTACGATTGCGTTAAATTTCCTTATTCTGGCATTTATTATTTTTCAAATGGTGAAAATGGTAAACAGACTAAATCCACCAAAACCTGCTGCTCCAGCAGGGCCTGCGGAAGATATTGTACTCTTGCGTGAGATTCGCGATGCGCTAAAAAAATAAGTGTGAAGAAATAAAAAAGGGCGATTAAATCGCCCTTTTGTTTTTTTGCACATTCTTAGTTCTGTGGTTTGTTTTCTGGAAATTCGTATACCTGACCATCTTTGGTTGTATCATTCTTTTCGCTGTGGTTGATAAATACAACCTGCACTACTTTGTCATCGATAAAGTCTAATTCTGTAATCGGGAAATACTCACCATTTTCACCTGTATTGATATAGTGATATTCCCAAATTGAGGCAACGATTTTATCTGTACCTTTTACTCGGACATCTTCTGCTTTTGCTGGCTCGCCTAAATTTTCGACGATAGTTTTTTTATCAAACTGTTTGATGGCGGCAACAAATGCTTTTTCATCCGTAGGCAATTTATTTGCTGCGTTAGATTCTTTTTTTGCTTGTGTTGCTGCATCTGGTTTGGTAGCGGTAGTGTTAACTGATGAACATCCAACTGTGAAGGCAGCAATCGTTAGTGCAGATATTAGGCTTTTCATATCAATTCCTCATAAAATATTATTAGAGAGATTGTAATATTTGAATATAGTTCATAAATGCTAACATTATTCAGAAGTTTCTGTTGGTTGGCTCGGCGCTAGCACTTCAATTGCAACCGAATGTAAGCGGCGACTGTCAGCACGAACGATTTTTATACTAAGATTTTCGATGGTGATATGGTCACCACGTTTCGGTAAATGACCAAATTTGTTGACGATTAAACCGCCAATGGTAGAAAATTCTTCGTTACTGAACTGTGTCCCAACGATTTCGTTAAAGTCATCAATCTCGGTTAACGCTTTTACACGGTAACTACCATCTGCATTCTGAATAATGTTGTCTTCATCTTCGTCATAGTCATATTCATCTTCGATGTCACCAACAATTTGCTCAAGCACGTCTTCAATAGTAACCATGCCTGCTACACCACCATATTCATCAACCACAATCGCTATATGGTTGCGTGTGCTGCGGAACTCTTTAAGCAAAACGTTAAGGCGCTTTGACATCGGAATAAAGACAGCAGGTCTCAGCATGTCACGAACCTCAAAATCTTCTCCGGCATAATAACGCAGTAAATCTTTAGCCAGCAAAATGCCAATCACGTCATTTTTATCATCTTCGATAACTGGAAAACGGCTATGTGCCGTTTCAATTACGTAAGGAATAAATGTTTCTGGTGGATCAGTAATGTCAATTAGATCCATCTGCGAGCGTGGGATCATAATATCCCTCACTTGCATTTCGCTAACTTGTAATACCCCCTCAATCATGGCGAGTGAATCACCATCCATCAAGTGGTTTTCATATGCACTGTGTAATAGTTCGACCAGCTGCTCGCGGTCTTCGGGTTCACGCAGTAAAAGGTGACTTAGACGTTCTAGTAAACTTGGTTTTTCCGAGTCGGAAGCCATGCATTGGCGCCCTATGTAATAAGATAAGATTAGGATACCTTAATTGAGTAGGAGTTGTCATCTTTGATTAATTGTTTTTTTTTGTCTATTTTCCTAAGGATTAGAAATTATTACCACCCGATTATAAACTTGCTATTTCTTTTTAAAGTAGATTTAACAAGGTAGGCAAATACATAACTAGTTAACACGACTAAAGCTGACGTGGCTAGCCAGTTTATTAGATCGGGTGTGACAGAAAGGAGTGAATCAATATGTAGTTTTAATAAGACTTCTAAAAACAGCATATGTAAAAAGAAAATGGCAAAGCTTGATGCTGCGATTTCTTTAAGGAAACGGTTATCTGTCTTTTCATACTTTTGAAGAAATGATAAGAAAAAGAAAATTAAAAATATTTTTTGAATTAGCATTATTGATATGCCGTTATAAGAGAACAGATCTTCCTTTCGATAGCTGCCTACATGGTCAAAGACTGCAATCTGTGCCGCCACCAAAAGAAATACTAAAAAACCTAAAATCGCAGATTTATTATTAATATAATTGTTTACGCTTTCTCTATGTATGGAGCAGTTGATACCTAGCATGTAGATTGGCAAGTAGTAAATGAAGGCATGTAGTGTATTGCTGTGTTCCAAGGGGCGATGTGTCAGCAATGAGCTTGCGATTAACAGCAACATGATGCTGATTCTTAATTTTGTATTGAGTTTTATGTAAGAAATGAATATTGGAGAGGCAATAAACATCAGCATAATAAATGGAATGTACCAAAACTGTATAAAAATTGAACCGTTAACGATATGTGCTTTAAGTAGTATGAGTAAATTCCAGAAAGAATTTTGTTTGGCAATGTCAATTGCGATTTCATTTGTTACGTTTTCGATGCCTTTTGTTTCTTGGAGCAAGTAGAACCCAAAAAATGCGAGGGTGGTCAATATTAGATAAGGGGTATAGACGCCCTTAATTTTTTTTATCATAAAGGCTTTGAATTCAAATTTTTTATAGAAAACATAATGGAAGAAGAAGCCGGAAATGAACACAAATAAAGCTGTACTACCTCCTATTAGCGTATATATAAAAGCAGTAATAAAGCTCTGGTTGCTATAAACGTTAAGTAAAACCTGCGCTGTATGCCCAAATACAACAAACAGTATTGCGATGGCTCTAAAGTAATCAAATTGATTTAACTTCACAACAAGCTCCTTATTGTTTTTTTGTAGGGTGCTGACTCTATACGTTAGTATAACAATCGATTGTTAATCATATGTTACATAGGGATTTTGATATCCTAATTTAATTAGTGTGGTTGTCTCAATAGATTCCATTAATGCTGCTTGTGCATCTGTCTCATGATCATAGCCATGTAAGTGCAAAATCCCATGCACCGTTAAATGTGCAAAATGCGCTTCTATGCTTTTCTTTTGTGCATTAGCTTCTTCAATCACCACTGGTGCACAAATGATCACGTCACCAATCAAATGCGGCTCTTCAGTTAGCGGGAAAGTAAGCACGTTGGTTGCATAATCCTTGCCTCGATAGGTATTGTTTAGTGCTCTCGCTTCTTCTGTGTCGACGATACGGATAGTTACCTCTGTATCCACGCGTAAAGCCGCTTTAACCCATTTTCTAAACTGGTTCCTGGATGGAAGTTGGTTCTCATCTGAAGCGTACTGAACGGATAAGTTTAGATTTGGCATGGTGTGTAAAGTTTAATTGTTGGCTTGCTCTCCATTATATAGAATTAGGCGCTTTAAAAGCTCGCAGTTCCATTGAAATCTAGCAAGATCCAAGCCATATTTTATGACTGTGGCTAATTCGTTTTGAATATATAATAGCTATATGACACAAAATCAGACCTTTACACAATTTCTTGCCCAACATATAACTGGTCAGCATAGTCTGCCGTTGCAGCAAATGCTCGCAGATATAGCGATGGCATGTAAAGAAATTGCGATTGCAATTGATAGTGGTGCGCTAGCTGGGAATATGGGTACGCTTAATGCAGAAAATATTCAAGGCGAAGTACAAAAGGCGCTGGATATGATTGCTAACGATGTATTTGTCGAAACAACACAGCAAAGCGGCAATGTGGCAGGGATGGTGTCAGAAGAGATTGCTGATATCATCGAGGTTGACGCATCATATCAAACTAATGGTAAATATTTATTGTTATTTGATCCATTAGATGGCTCTTCAAACGTCAATGTCAATATTTCAGTAGGCACAATCTTTTCAATTCTTAACAGTCAATCGTCAAAACCTGGTATCAATGAGTTTTTACAAGCGGGCAGTCAACAAATTTGTGCAGGTTATGCGCTATATGGCACTTCAACCATGCTAGTCATAACTGTCGGTAATGGTGTATATGGTTTTACTTTGGATGCCGAGTCGGGTGAGTTTTTCTTAACGCACCCGCAAATGACGATTGATGCTGATACAGAAGAGTTTGCAGTGAATATGTCGAATTATCGCTATTGGCAAGCGCCTGTTCAGCAATATATTGATGAGTGCTTGCAAGGCGTAGAAGGTGTGCGTAATAAGAATTTTAATATGCGCTGGGTTGCATCCATGGTAGCGGAAGTTCACAGGATTTTAGTTCGAGGTGGCGTTTTTATGTACCCGATTGATAGTAAAATTAAAAAAATGGGTGGTAAGTTACGCTTGCTATATGAAGCTAATCCAATGGCGATGATTGTTGAGCAAGCAGGTGGCGCAGCCAGTAATGGCAAACAACGTATCCTAGATATTAAGCCTACTAAAATCCATCAGCGAGTCCCTGTAATGATGGGTAGCCGCAATGAGGTAGAGCGCTTAGAGACTTACCATAAGAAAATAAAAATTTAGTTTTTAATATCTTAACTGTTGATTGCTGCTGCGATATTTTAAATTATTGGCCACTTTACAAATAGCAACAAACTCTTCTGCTATGAGTGATGCGCCTCCGACCAATCCGCCGTCTATATCAGGCATGGCAAACATTCGCTCTGCATTGTGAGCTTTCAGGCTGCCACCATAAATAATTCTTACCTTTTTGGCCGCTTCAGGGTTGCGACGTGCAATTCGTTGTCTAATAAAAGCATGTATGGATTGTGCGTGAGCTGGGTCAGCCGTATTACCAGAGCCAATTGCCCACGATGGTTCATAGGAAAACACCATGTCTAGTGCCACTGCTTTGTCAAAATGAGCATCATCCAATGTTGCCATGACGGCGTCCATTTGGCTAGCAACAACTACTTCTGACATGCCGGCGTCATGTTCTTGTTTATTGTCGCCTACGCAAAAAATAGGTGTCAAGTTTGCTTTAATGGCAGCATCAAAGCGTGCAGCAGCAGTTAGATTGGTCTCGTGAAAAATATGCCTTCGCTCTGAATGGCCCAGCAAAACATAGGTACAGCCTAAATCTTTCAACATGTGAGGCGCTATAGCGCCGGTGAATGCGCCAGACTCGTATTGCAAAGCATTCTGACCGCCCCACTTAATATTGGTGTTCTGGAGTAACTCTCTAGCTTGGAATAAATAAGGGCTAGGCACACAGACGGCATAGTCCGCATCATTCAAATCAGCTAAGCCTTTAATCAAGCCCTCTAGTAGTTGTTGATTGCTTTGCATGTCGCCATGCATTTTCCAGTTGCCAACGACTAGGTTGCGTCTTGTTATGGTATCAGTAGTCATGTATCACTTAATAATTGGGTCTAGCATTCCAGATTTATATTGTTCAGCCATTGCTTCACATTTGATGGGCTTGATCTTTGCTGCTTGACCTGCAGAGCCAAAAGTCATAAATCGCGACTTACACAACTCGCTCATTGCTAATGTGCTTGCTCTCAGGTACTTTCTTGGATCGAACTCTTTAGGGTATTTGTTAAAATACTGCCGGATAGCGCCGGTAGTTGCCATGCGTAAATCGGTATCAATATTCACTTTACGCACGCCATGTTTAATTCCTTCAACAATCTCCTCAACAGGGACGCCATAGGTTACACCCATATCTCCACCATTATCATTGATGATTTGTAGCCACTCTTGTGGTACAGAAGATGAGCCATGCATCACTAAATGTGTGTTGGGTATACGCTCGTGAATCTCTTTAATACGTTGAATTGCTAATGTTTTCCCTGTTGGAGGGCGAGTGAACTTATAGGCGCCATGTGAGGTGCCTATTGCAATTGCTAATGCATCAACACCTGTTTTTTTTACAAAGTCAGCTGCTTCTTCTGGGTCGGTTAGTAATTGCGATTCATCTAATATGCCTTCTGCACCTGAGCCATCCTCATCGCCCGCTTTTCCAGTCTCAAGAGAGCCTAATACGCCCAATTCCCCTTCGACAGAAACACCAATAGCATGCGCTAAATCAACTACCTTTTTAGTGGTTTCTACATTGTATTCATAGCTTGATGGTGTTTTGGCATCTTCCATCAAAGACCCGTCCATCATCACGCTGGAGAATCCTGAGCGCATTGCCTGTATACATACTGCAGGAGAGTGACCATGGTCTTGATGCATGACGACCGGAATATTGGGGTGTGTTTCAATCGCGGCTAATACTAGGTGCCTTAAATAGGGTTCTCCTGCATATTTTCTAGCACCAGCTGAGGCTTGTAATATTACGGGACTGTTTACTTCTTCAGCTGCTTGCATTATCGCATGAACTTGCTCCATATTATTAACGTTGAATGCAGCAATGCCATAACTGTTATCTGCAGCATGGTCTAATAGTTGACGTAAAGAAACGAGTGCCATCGTATTCCCTGTAAAATAATTTTCGAATTAAAGATTGCTGTCGCATTATGCTAAGCATATTGCATACCTATTTACTATTTAACAGCAAACTTGCATATATTACTAGTGTAAGACATGTATCTTATATAAGATATAATAATTTACATTAGCCTTATAATACTACATAAATTCAATAAGTTAAAGTTTACTTAATAAAAAGCTGATAGTAAAAAAATGGATACCTTGTAATTCTTGGAAAATTGTAATTATTACGTTAATAATATAATTGACATCTATTATTAATTTAAATTGCACTATTTTTAAACATGTAAGATTGTGTGGAAAACACTTGCTCATTAGCTTGATTTTGCTATGGTTGAAGTGATTTGTATAGTTAAGTAATTATTAAAAAATAAATTACACTACTGATAATGATTGATATAGATTTTAGTTTTAGAGGACAATGCTGGCTGTGGCAAAGTGAATCTGCTGCATGGCATTTTATCCATTTGCCAATAGATAAATCAGAAGAAATAAAGTTTTTTAGTGAAAATCTTACTGTAAAAAAACGCGGTTGGGGTGCTGTTCGGGTTCAAGTGATGATTGGAAAAACCATTTGGGGCACTTCCATATTTCCAAACAAGGATTCAAACACCTATATTTTGCCAATAAAGGCAGATGTCAGAAAGGCGGAAGGTATTGCTGCTGGTGATGAAATAGAAGTGCGTGTAAAAATTGACATTTAATAACAAAAGAGGTGCATTAATATGCACCTCTATGTACCAGAAAGCCTAGCTAATTACGCTGCTTTTTTCTCTAGTAATTTTTTTTCTTTAGATTCAATTTCAATTTTCTTTGGTTTTAATGCTTCTGGTACTTCACGCTCTAAGTGAATTTCCAGTAAACCATTCTCTAAATTAGCACTGTTCACTTTCACATGGTCTGCTAGTTGAAATTTATGTTCAAAATCTCTAG
>JBNLAC010000061.1:0-10740 GCA_050301935.1 Methylophilaceae bacterium
TAACGGTTAAAACAGCGCCGATTGTGACGAACCAAATTGCTGCACAAAATGAGTGTACAGCTGCTAGAAATGCATATGAATCAGCAGCTAGTGCTCGTTGGCCAGATGAAGCGTTGATTACGATTAAAAAAAGCAGCATGTATGCAGCGTGTGGAGTAGCCGAGCCTGTTGACCAAAACAGCGTAATTGTTGTTGGAAATCGCTATGGGGGTATTCAATCATCACGTTGGATTGGAACACCCTATGGTCCAATCGTCTACCATCGACCACGTTTCAATAGGCATCATTCACGTCATGATTATGATGGAGGAGGGCTGTCAATCAATTATCAAAGCAAGCATTTTGGTGTGCGTGCTAAGACTGGTGGATTACAAAGACAAACAGATATTCGACAGCAGTTTCGTACAAAGAACTTTGCTGCACAGCAGCACAGTGACATTCGCCAGCAATTTCGTTAGTTTTTTGTATAAGCTCGATTTAACGTTTGATTAGTGATTCTTAGACTCTTCACTATCAATTTCACGATTCACTAAGTCAGCAATTTCAAACAAACGGTCATCAGCCTGCGCAATCACGCGTTGACAGATTTCTGCTCTATATTCTGAATCGGCATCAAGGCGTTCAAAATCTACAGTGCCCATCACTTTTTTACACTCTAATAAAAACTGCGCATAAACATCATACTGGTTAGCTTGCATTGTTATTTCCTATCATTTTATGGAATGTATTCATAAAATGCAGGTTCTGTGCCAGCAAAGTTAAATATTTAACTCATTGATTATTAATATTTAATTATTTAACTATGCGCTTTATATGTTGAAATAATTACAATCAATGATGAAAATCAAACAGTATGGCTAACTGTTTATTTTTCGATCAAACCTCGCCACCCTTTTTGGCGCATACAAATCGCAAAGCCTCGGGTGAAGGTAAATGTTTTCTTATTTGGCGCATGAGCATCGCCTAATTGCTCGTTACATTCCATCATATTTTTCTCTAACAAATTCGCATTCCCGCCCATTTTCCACCATGATTTAATCACATAAGTATCAAATATGCTTGGCTGTGGTTTTGCACTGGCAGCGCTTGCCACTGTTTTATCGCTTGGGGCAGTGGCAGTGTTAGGAGCTGCTGCGGTCATATCATTAGATTCAGTTCCAGTTGTTGCCTCTATTTTCTCCTTAGCTTGAGTTACATCCTGCTTTGCTGCTTCAGTTGCTAAGTTTTCAGTTGTATTTAGTAAGGGCTTTTTTTCTTTTTGCGCAGTTATACGATTATCTTCCGTTACGCTTGCTGTTGCGAAAAGCTCATCATCTGAAAATGTTGAGCCGTCTAGTTTTTGTATCGCCCAGCCATTATCTTCAAGGCATTTGTTGAGCGCTTGTTCACTAGTTGCTTTTTGACAGGCTGCTTTTTCAGTTTGAAAATCGCGATCTGTTGCGCCTCTTTTATAAGCAATTTCAGCACCACAGCCAGATAACAAGCTGAGTGATATTGCCAAATTGATGATGCTTTTCATCATTGCTCCTAAACATAATTTTCGTTTATGAGAAAAATAGCATAAAAATCAGCTGTTGCTTAAAGCAGACACTACGCAATTTGACGTATATGCGCTGCGGAGTCTTATCGTTATTCTCACCCTTAACAAATTTAGCCTTGTATCACCTTGCTTTCCCCAAAGAGCAAAAAATCTCATTCAGTTTTTTTAATTACTATAAAAGGAGTAGGAAAATGAAGTTAAGGCCACAAAAAAGTCTAGCGGCTATCTCTCTCGCAGTTGCCACAGCGCTACCAGCGATGTCTGCCAATGCAGGCGCAACCATTTCGTTCGGTGAAGACAAATCGATCAGTGTCGGTTTTGGTTTTATTACAAGTTACCTATCAGCTGAAGATGGGGCTGCGAATGGTGATGACAGATCAAATGATTTTTCACTGAACAGTGCGCGTTTGTATGTATCTGGTTCTTTGAATAAGTACATTAAAGGTATGTTGAATACAGAGCGTTCTGGCGGTGGTCAGGGTAACTGGGAGGTCATTGATGCAAATGTGCAGTTGCAATTAACACCTGAAGTTGCGATTTGGGCAGGGCGATTCTTGTCCCCAAGTGACCGCGCCAATATGGCAGGTCCTTACTACTCCTCAGCTGGTGGTGGAGGCTACTGGGCTAATATCTCATCACGTTACGGATGGAATGGTGGTGTTATTGGCCGTGATGAAGGTGTAGCTGTGGTTTCTAGCCTGTTGGAAGATCACTTAGCGATTTCATTTGGTGTTTTTGAAGGCGATAACATTTTTAGGTTTAGTAAGACTGCGACAAATGGTTTGTCTGAAACTGCTGGAGACAAAGATAAACTAATGTATGCAGGGCGTGTACAGTATGCCTTCTGGGATGCGGAGCCAGGATATTATGGTACTGGTAACTATTTCGGTGCAAAAGATATTTTAACAATTGGTATTGCTGGCAGACAGAAAACAGATGGTGTGGTAAGTACAACAGATGTTGGTGATTACTCCTCATACAGCATTGACTTCTTAATGGAGAAAACCGGTGTTGGTCCAGGCACTTTGTCATTAGAAGCTGCCTACTATGATTATGACACCGATAAAGTTTTCTTAGCTGAAGAAGGCGACGCCTATTATGTTGGTGCTGGCTACTTATTTGATACGCCAGTTGGATGGGGCAAATTTATGCCATTCGTGCGTCACCAAGAATTTGATTCAGATGCTAATATTAAAACAGATCGTACCGATATTGGTGTGAATTATGTCATTGCACCATATAACGCTATTATTTCAGCTGAATACCAAGATACAGACGTCAGTGGCTCTGGTGCTGCAAATCCAGGCAGCACTAATGCCGTGTTGATTTCAATGCAGTTCCAATTCTAGGTATTAATTGATGCAGATAACCGCATCAATGACTTCTTGGCTGTTGATGCGGTGCTGATTAATATTATTCAGCAGGACTTGTTTCTGCTGACCCACTAAGCATTTGATGGACGCTGCAGGTGAGTTGTCCGATAGAAAACTCATCAGTATTAGGGTTTATTTTTTGTAAACCGCCACTAATTTTTATAGTATCTAGCAGATTACCTTTTTTATCTAGCAGTTGTATTGATCTGATGCGATAAAGTGGATCAATGCAGTTAAATTGAAACGTAGCGACGCTCGTTGAATATGTGATTTTCTTATTCGGGATGCTGAATTGCTGTGGCATTTCGTATACCGTTCTTGCAATCAGGTAAGGCAGACCATCGGTCACATTATAGGAGTCAATATCCACAAATACCTCATGATCATCATCTTTAATTATAGACTCCCACTCCTCAGCTAAGGTGAGGGATGTGCTTAATAATAAGACCATTAATAACGATAGTTTTCTTTTCATCTGTTTCTTTCATACCTAAAAAATCGCTAGCAAAATAGCATAAATCAACTGCAGTAACCGGATTATAAACTACGCAATTTGACGTATTTCATTACCTCTTTCAAAAACATAAACTTTGTCCATTGATAGCCATTTGTTATTGCAATCCTACACAAAAGGCGCAGTTCAATGTGGTGAATAGGTTGTTCATTTAACCAGAAATTTTATTTAGGAGGAAGCTAATGAAAACGGTTGTAAAGTTAGATCTCAACAAAAAGCCTTGGGAACAAGATGGGCAGATTCATAATCGCTGGCATCCAGACATCCCAATGATCGCTATGGTAAAACCTGGTGATGAATTCCGCGTGGAGTGCATGGACTGGACTGGTGGGCAAATTGGCAATAACGATAGCGCAAATGATGTCCGAGATGTTGATTTAACCCAAGTACACTATTTAAGTGGCCCAATCGGTGTTGAAGGAGCTGAGCCTGGCGATTTGTTAGTCGTCGACATACTTGATGTTGGTACGTTTGAAGATAGCCAGTGGGGTTTTAACGGTATCTTTGCTAAAGAGAATGGTGGCGGCTTTCTAGTAGATCATTACCCAGAAGCGAGAAAAGCGATTTGGGATTTCCATGGTATTTACACCACATCTCGTCATGTGCCTAATGTTAAGTTCGCAGGCATTATGCATCCAGGCCTGATTGGCTGCTTGCCCTCTAAAGAATTATTGGCTACATGGAATGAACGTGAGGCTGAGCTGATTGCAACTGACCCAGATCGCGTGCCTGCACTTGCACTACCACCAGAGCCAAAATCAGCTGTAGTTGGACGCCTAACGGGTGAAGCAGCAGAGAAAGCAAAAGCTGAGGGTTGTCGCACTGTTCCACCACGTGATCACGGTGGTAACTGTGATATCAAAAATCTAACCAAAGGGTCTAAAGTTTATTTCCCTGTCTATGTAAAAGATGGTGGCTTATCCATGGGCGATCTCCACTTTTCACAAGGCGATGGCGAAATCACATTTTGTGGTGCGATTGAAATGGCTGGGTACCTAGACTTAAAAGTTGGCCTAATCAAAGACGGTGTGAAGAAATACGGCGTTAAAAATCCAATCTTCCAGCCAAGTGTCCTCACTCCAACCTACAAAGACTACATGATTTTTGAAGGTATTTCTGTTGATGAGCAAGGAAAACAGCATTACCTAGATGTACATGTTGCTTATCGTCAAGCTTGCTTGAATGCCATTGAGTATATGAAGAAATTTGGCTACACCGGTGCGCAGGCGCTATCTATTTTGGGTACGGCACCTGTGGAAGGGCATATCAGTGGTGTCGTTGATATTCCAAATGCTTGTGCAACCTTGTGGCTTCCAACTGAGATATTTGATTTTGATATGAAACCAAATGCAGATGGACCAAAAATTATGGTGAAACAAGGAATAGATACAGCGAAAACGAGTTAGGAGTTATCAATGCCTGTTTATGAATATGAATGTGATCAATGCGGTGTGTTTACAGCTTTACGCAAGATGAGCGAGTCGAGTGAACCTGCCTTCTGTCAAGAATGTGGAAGTGAAAGTCATCGCATTATGTCAGCACCAAAACTGGCTGTTTTAGGAAAGACACAGAGAATCGCTTATGAACGTAACGAAAAATCAGCACATGAGCCAAATATTGGCAGGCGTTCTAGTTGTGGTTGTACAGGATCGCATACATGCAAAACAAGTACAAAAGTGAACCCGGATACAGGTAAGGCTGCTTTGCAGGTGCAAACCAAAAAAACGGCCAGACCATGGATGCTGGGACACTAGATCTTATTGAGTAAAGAAGTAACTGAAGTTTCATTTTGTTTTTAATAAAGGAGAGTAAGTAATGACTATTTTTAATAGACGTAATTTTATGAAAGCAAGTGGTGCACTTGTCGGGGCACTGCTGTCTGCAGGTATCCTTTCAACAAGTGCACTCGCAGCTGATTATCCAACTTCAAAAGTCAATACAACAGGATTGGCAGTAACTGATACTGAAGTGACTGTCGGTATTTTGCACTCAGCAACAGGTACGATGGCGATTAGTGAAACTGGTTCTATTCAAGCTGAAAAGCTAGCGATTGAGCAAATTAATGCGATGGGCGGTATTTTGGGTCGCAAGATTAAAGTGATTCAAGAAGACGGTGCATCCGACTGGCCAACATTTGCTGAAAAAGCAAAAAAACTATTGGTGAATGACAAAGTAGCATCAGTTATGGGTTGTTGGACATCAGCTTCACGTAAAGCTGCATTGCCAGTATTTGAAAAAGAAAATGGTTTGTTGTTCTATCCAACTTTCTACGAGGGTTTAGAAGAATCTAAAAACGTTTTCTACACAGGCCAAGAAGCAACACAACAGATTCTTGCTGGTTTGGATTGGATTGCTAAAGAGAAAAAAGCAAAAAAATTCTACCTAATTGGCTCTGACTATATTTGGCCACGTACATCCATGAAAATTGCCCGTAAGCACATTGAAAAAGTGCTTAAAGGTACAGTTGTGGGTGAAGAGTATATTGCTTTAGGTGATACACAGTTTGGTTCTGTGATTAATAAAATCAAGCTAAAAAAACCTGATGTGATTTATGCGGCAGTTGTTGGTGGTTCAAATGTTGCTTGGTTTAAACAGTTGAACGCAGCTGGTTTGAACTCTAAAAAACAAACGATGCTAACTATTTCAGTTACAGAAGATGAAGTGCTTGGTATTGGTGGTGAAAACTTAGAAGGCTTCTACTCTGCGATGAAATACTTCCAATCAATTGATACACCTACCAACAAAAAATTCGTAGCTGAATTCAAGAAAAAATGGGGTAAAGACGCGGTGATTGGTGATGTGACACAAGCTGCTTACTTAGGCCCATGGCTATACAAAGCAGCAGTTGAGCGTGCAGGTAGTTTTGATGTGGACAAAGTGCAAGCAGCATTGCCAGGCTATGTCTTCAAAGAAGCACCAGAAGGCCCGGTTACAGTTGAGAAAAACCATCACTTAACAACTAAATTACGTATTGGTAAATGGAAAAAAGATGGTCAAGCAGAAGTTGTTTACACCTCTGATTACATCAAACCTGATCCATTCCCAAAAGGTTATCAATAAGTTGAGTTGAAGATGTGGTTCTTATAGGACCGCATCAATTAGCAAGCTAGATAGGTTGAATTATTTAGCTTGCTTTTCTAAGGTCATTCGAAGTGGATGAGTGAGTTTAGAAAAGTTTAGATTCCATATTTGTATTTAGTAAAGGGGGACAGTATGTTCGAATACACCGCAGCAGAAATGACGAGTATTTTTGTTATGCAAAGCTTTTCTGGGCTCAGCATGTTTAGTGTGTTGTTACTCATGGCCTTGGGGCTTGCCATTATTTTCGGGCAGATGGGCGTGATTAATATGGCACATGGTGAGTTTATGACCATCGGCGCTTATACCACAGTGATGTTATCCAAGCTCGCGGTTGACTATGGTGCAGTTGATTACTACTTCGTATTCGCAATTATCCTGTCATTTATCATTGCCTTTGCGGTTGGTTATTTTATCGAATTTATCATGATACGGCATCTCTATAAACGACCATTAGATACCTTGTTGGCTACATGGGGTTTAAGTCTGGTCATGCAACAAATATTCCGTTCAACATTTGGTGCAAAAGAGGTTAGTGCTACGTTACCTGAGTGGTTATTGGGTTCGTTTGCGCCCACAGAAACAATTGATATCCCTCTGAATGGATTGTTTGTAATGGCCCTTGCTGCTCTAGTGACCGCAGGTGTTTATTTGATTATGTTTAAGTCTTCATGGGGTTTAAATATGCGTGCGACAGTACAAAATCGCACAATGGCAGGTGCTGTTGGTATTAATACGAAAAAGGTTGATCGAATGACCTATGCACTTGGTTGTGGTATTGCAGGAATTGCTGGTGCGGCATTTACTACAATTGCTTCTACAGGACCAACCAGCGGATCACTCTACATTGTAGATAGCTTTATGGTTGTGGTCTTTGGTGGTGCTGCCAGCTTACTTGGTACGATCGCATCAGCTTTTGGTATCGCACAAGCACAATCAATCCTTCAGTTCTTCTTAAGTAGCTCGATGGGCAAAATGGCGACACTGCTATTTATCGTTGCAGTGTTGATGGTGAAACCAGAAGGTCTGTTTGCTTCGAAACTACGTAAATAAAATATGTATTTGACGTATTGATGCGAAAGATAAGAGTTTCAGATTAAAGATTCGTTATATTAAGGAGTGGTTTATGAATACATTAGCAACCAAACTATTTGGTGGTAAAGAGGGGGCACTAGGCTTAGCTGTGTTAGCAGCACTCATCTTAATCCTATTGCCGCTAGGTTTGGATATTTTCCGACTAAATCTGGCAGGTAAATACTTAACTTATGCCTTTGTCGCTATTAGCTTGGTGTTATTGTGGGGGCAAGGTGGCATCTTAAGTTTGGGCCAGGGTATCTTTTTTGGTCTTGGTGGTTACGCAATGGCGATGTTTATGAAGTTAGAGGCTTCCGATCCTGAAAGCACAAAAATTCAAACAACACCAGGAATTCCAGATTTTATGGACTGGAATCAGCTCACAGAGCTACCTACCATGTGGCTGCCGTTTCAGAGCCTAACCTTAACTATTATTGCCATTCTTGTCGTACCAACAATCTTTGCTTATATCATTGGATATGCGATGTTTAAACGCAGGGTTGGTGGGGTGTATTTTGCGATTATTACCCAAGCGATTGCACTGATTCTAACTATTCTGATTGTTGGGCAACAAGGTTATACCGGTGGTGTTAATGGTATTACCGATCTGAAAACAGTACTTGGTTGGGACACCAGAACTGATAGCGCTAAATATATTCTTTACTACCTAAATGCATTCTTATTATTCGGTGTGATTATAGGTTGTCGTTGGATGCTATCTGGTCGATTTGGCATGATTCTGCTAGCGATGCGTGACAAGGAAGAGCGTGTTCGTTTCTCAGGTTACGATGTTTCAAACTATAAGATATTCGTATTTTGTCTAGCTGCATTGATTTCAGCAATCGGTGGAGCGATGTTTACCTTGCAGGTTGGTTTTATGTCGGCTTCATTCATCGGCATTGTACCTTCGATTGAAATGGTAATCTTCTGTGCTGTTGGTGGACGTGCATCGCTCATTGGTGCAGTTTATGGCACCTTGCTAGTGAATTACGGCAAAACCTTTTTCTCAGAGACTTACCCAGAATTGTGGTTATTCCTGATGGGTGGTTTATTCATTGCCGTCGTGATGTTTTTCCCTGATGGTATTGCAGGCTTGTATGATAAATACAAGCATAAATTCAAGTTTCTACAGAAAATTTCAGATTCAGATGCAGCTGAAACGCTAGTTAAAGGAGTAAAAGCATGAGTAGCACAGACTTTGTATTAGCGATAGAAGACTTAACAGTCTCGTTTGATGGGTTTAAAGCAGTGGACTCACTGAATATGTATATCGACAAAAATGAGCTGCGCGTGGTAATTGGACCGAATGGTGCGGGCAAAACCACAGTGCTTGATCTCATTTGCGGCAAAACAAAATCGACTTCTGGCTCTATCAAATTCATGAATAAAGAGTTAACACAGATGGCAGAGCATGAAATTGTGCGTGCAGGTGTGGGACGTAAGTTTCAAACACCGTCTATATATGAAAACTTAACAGTAGACCAAAACCTCGAAATGTCGTACCCACGCAATCGCAATGTGTTTAAAAGTTTGATGTTCAAACGCACAGCGGAAGTGGATGCACAAGTAAAAAAAGTTGCAGAGGAAATAATGCTGACTGATTTCTTGGATATGCAAGCTGCATTATTAAGCCATGGTCAAAAGCAGTGGCTGGAGATTGGGATGTTACTGATGCAAGAGCCAGACCTGCTAATGCTTGACGAGCCTGTTGCTGGGATGAGCGCTAAAGAGCGTGATGAAACTGCTGTACTGCTCAAGAAAATTGCCAATAATCGCTCTGTATTAGTCATTGAGCATGATATGGATTTTGTGGAAAAAATTGCTCACAAAGTGACGGTATTACACCAAGGAAAGATTCTTGCCGAAGGTCCAATGGATAAAGTGCAAGCGGATAAAAATGTGATTGAAGTATATCTTGGCCATTAACTTAAGATAGGAGAATAAAACATGATTGAAATTGAAGACCTACATGTGAGTTACGGTCAAAGTGAAGTGATTCATGGCCTAAATTTTAAAGCAGAAAAGAACGAAACACTCGCCATCATGGGCAGGAACGGTATGGGCAAAACAACCCTATTCAAGTCATTGATGGGTATTTTACCCAGTACTGCTGGCAAGGCCACTATTGATGGTGAAAGTGTGCAAGGCGATGAAAGTTATATGCGCGTAAATAAAGGCTTAGCTTATGTGCCACAAGGTAGAATGATTTTTCCTAATATGACTGTACAAGAGAATATCGAGACAGGTCTTGGCAAGTCTAAGAC
Organism: Methylophilaceae bacterium; assembly: GCA_050301935.1. Lineage (GTDB taxonomy): Bacteria > Pseudomonadota > Gammaproteobacteria > Burkholderiales > Methylophilaceae. The sequence goes on from JBNLAC010000061.1 coordinate 9,844, forward strand.
CCGTGAAATACCTGAAGATATATATGCGCTATTCCCTGTGCTATTCGATATGCGTAAACGTAAAGGTGGTAACTTATCGGGTGGACAACAACAACAGTTGGCGATCGCCCGTGCATTGGTCACAAACCCTAAAGTGTTATTGCTTGATGAGCCAACAGAGGGTATTCAGCCTTCTATTATTAAAGATATTGCTAAAATATTGAATCAGATTAAAAAGATGCGTGAAATTACCATCATCGTTTCTGAGCAAGTATTAAGCTTTACCATGGAAGTCGCAGATAGAATTATTGTGATCGATAAAGGTAATTTTATTCACGAAGATTTGCGTGACCAAGTGGATGCAGAAAAAATTAAAGGATATTTATCTGTTTAATGGCATTATATTGCCATGGATGATGAACGAACAAGATTGATTGCAGCGGCGGGCACCCCAGCGTTTAATAAACCCTTAGTTAAGCGCTGGGAAGCACGTTTAAATCTGGATTTTAAATCATTAAAAGGTCGCAGCTATCTAGCAAGAAATCTACATGTTGGGCCACTGGTACTGCAAAAGACATTGCATCCAGAAGGCGATGCAGTATGTCACGGTATTGTCATCCATCCTCCTGGCGGTGTAGCAGGCGGTGATCAACTAACGCTAGAGGCTAATCTGGACAAACACTCACATGCATTGCTGACTACCCCAGGGGCAGGCAAGTGGTATAAAGCCAACGGTTTATTTGCAACACAACAATTACAGTTTACTATTGACGAGAATGCTTGTCTCGAATGGCTGCCACAAGAAAACATTCTGTTTGATGGTTCAAAAGTAGCTCTCAGAGCAGAGGTGAATCTCGCCAAGAACGCATGCTTTGCTGCATGGGAAGTGTTATGTTTTGGTCGACAAGCACAACAGGA
>JBNLAC010000062.1:0-10656 GCA_050301935.1 Methylophilaceae bacterium
AGGTAAGGAATATTCTCACGCTGAAATAATCGCTCAGCCGTCTGAATCTCACTCCGGCACTGGGCAAGCGAAGAGTAGCGGCTATTGGGTTTACGTGAACCAACAGGATAAATTTCGTTTAAAGAGCGGAAGATACCTCTAAAATTTGGGTCTTTCACTTCACGCACGATTAAATCAGGTGAGTTTAAATCGATGCGTAAAATATGCGTCCAGTGGGATTCGCTCTCTAATGTAACCAGATAATGGTACGGTGTCATTAGACAAAGTTCTGCGATATATTCGATTGAGTTATCTGGGTCCACTGTAATCATGAGTGCATCGATTTCATGCACCATTTCGGTGAGGCCAAGTTGGTCTCTATCTTCTAAAATGCGTTGTAGATACTCTTCAAAAAATGCGGAGTTCTGTTTGTCACCGTGTCGGGCAAAGGCTAAGGAGTTAATCATAGTGTTATTTGGCAATATTGTTTGCTATTCAAAATAATGGTGTTTGTTACAACAAGCTAAATACATGCCAGCCTATTTTATTGATTCAATTCTTCTAGTTTTTCCCACCGTTCCATTTTTGTTTCAATTTCTATTTCGATCTCAGCTACTCTTACCTGTAACTTTTTAACCAATTCTGGTTGATCGCGATAGATATCAGGGTTGGCAAACTGTGTAGAAATATCGGCCTGTTCCTTTTCCAGGCACTCAATTTCCAGTGGTAGTTTTTCTAATTCTTTTTTTTCATTAGAGCTTAATTTCTGCGCTGGTGATTTTTCTTCCTTAGTTGTTTTGGTTGAGGGCTTAGTCGTATCTTTTTTTGCCACTGGTTTTGCAGATTGCTTTTGTTGAGCATGACGCAGCCAATCATCATAGCCACCGCCAAATTCATCCAGTACACCATTGCCTTCAAAAGCAATTACCTGTGTAACAGTATTTTCCAAGAACTCACGATCATGGCTGACTAGAAACAAGGTGCCTTTGTATTCTTGTAATAGGCTTTCCAGTAATTCCAACGTATCAATGTCTAAATCATTGGTGGGCTCATCTAATACCAAAACATTTGTTGGACGAGCAAAAAGACGAGCTAATAGCAGTCGATTGCGTTCGCCACCAGAGAGGGATTTAACGGGTGATCGTGAACGCTGTGGTGGGAATAGAAAGTCTTCAAGATAGCTAATCACATGTTTACGCTCTGTTCCTATTTCTACAAAGTCAGAGCCAGGACTAATCGTATCAGAGAGCGTAGCTTCCTCATCAAGTTGCTCGCGCATCTGGTCGAAGTAGGCAATATTTAAATTGGTTCCACGTTCAACTGTGCCGCTATCAGGTTCTATTTCACCAAGTATTAGTTTGAGCAGGGTACTTTTGCCAATGCCGTTTGGACCGATTAATCCAATACGGTCACCACGTAAAATACGAGTGCTAAAATTTTTGATTAGCTGTTTATCACCATATGATTTGCTAACATTATCCAGCACAGCAACTAATCTGCCAGAACGTTCACCAGCATCAATATTCAGTTTGACATTGCCTTGTCTTTCACGCCGTGCAGCGCGTTCTAAACGCAAACGTTCTAATTGCCGCACTCGTCCTTCATTACGGGTACGTCTCGCCTTAATGCCTTGGCGTATCCATGCCTCTTCTTGTGCTAGTACCTTATCGAATTTGGCGGCATGTGTGGCTTCAACCGCAAGCAACTCTTCTTTTTTGACAAGATAGTTCTGATAAGTACCTACAAAATCGGTTAAATGACCACGATCTAACTCCACAATTCGCGTAGCAAGACGATTTAAGAAGCGTCTATCATGTGTAATAAATAGCACAGCACCTTTGAAAGACAACAATAATTCTTCTAACCATAAAATTGCTTCTAAATCGAGATGGTTAGTTGGCTCATCCAGTAGTAATACTTCTGGTTCTGCAACAAGCGCCCGCCCTAAAGCAACGCGTTTGCGCCAGCCGCCAGATAATGTCGAAATAACAATATCTGCTTCTAGACTTAATCGTGTCAATACTGTTTCAATTTTGGATTGTAATTCCCACCCATTTTGCGCGTCTAGCTCATGTTGCAATGATTCCATTTCTTTCATGAGCGCATCATAGTCCGCTTCTGGCTCACTCATTTTATGGGTGACATCATGGTAGGCAACAAGCAGTTTTTGTAAATCACCCAGCCCCTCAGCAACGGCTTGGTAAATGGTGTGATTAGGATTAAGCTCAGGTTCTTGCGGTACATAAACTGTACTGACCGATTGTGCAGACCACAATTTGCCATCATCAAGCTTAATTTCACCGGCTAATGCTTTTAATAAGCTAGATTTGCCTGTGCCATTACGCCCAATCAAGCCAACGCGTTCGCCGGCATCCAGCTGAAATGATGCTTTGTCTAACAGCGCGTGATGACCAAAAGCGAGTGAAGCATTGTCTAACGTGATATAAGGCATTGATGGTCTCTAATTAGTTTTAGCGGTGGATTTTCCAGCTAGCATTGCACGAATATTGGCCATTTTTTCTTTACCGAATTCCTTGCTTACATCTGGGTCATTAAATGGATTACCAAAATGGCGGACATCATCTTTGGGTAACTCTGCAATAAAACGACTTGGTTCACACATCTCCATCTCGCCAGCGCGCTTACGCTTTTTGCACCATGAAATATTCAGTGACTTTTGCGCACGTGTAATCCCCACATACATCAATCGTCGTTCCTCCTCAATCTTATCATTATCAATGGATTCACGATGCGGCATGATGCCTTCTTCTACACCAATGAGGAAAACATGCCCGAATTCCAGCCCTTTAGCAGCATGTAACGTACTTAGCTTGACAGCATCAGGTTCTCCGTCTTCTCGGCCTTCTAAAATACTGATAAGAGCAACCATTTGTGTGAGTTCTAACAGTGTTTTTTCTTCTTTTTCATTACCGAATTCCGTACTGCCTTTGCTTTTGTTTGTCAGCCAAGCGATAAACTCTAAAACATTATTCCAACGGGTTTCCGCTGCACGCTGCTCTTCATGATCATATAAATAAGCTTCATATTGAATCGCTTTAATCAAATCATTGAGTACTTCCTCAGCAGGCTCGCGCAGTGCACGCTCTTGTAATTTATTTACATATTGCGTAAATGTGAGTAAGTCATCTAATTGCTTTTGCCCAATTTCACTTTGGAACCCGCCTTCAAATGCTGCTGCAAATAACGAAAGATGATGTTTACTGGCATATTCACCTAATCTTTCCAACGTCGTGCTACCGATACCTTTTTTAGGCGTCGTTGCTGCACGGATAAAGGCAGGGTCATCATCCTCATTAGCGATCAAGCGTAAATAGCTCACAATATCTTTAATTTCTGCTTTATCAAAAAACGATTGTCCGCCTGATATTACATATGGGATTTTATGATTGCGTAAATGCTGTTCGATAATACGTGCTTGGTGATTGCCACGATATAAAATCGCGTAATCTTTATAGTACGTACGGTGCTCAAATTTATGCGCCATCAGTTTCATCACCACATTTTCAGCTTCATGGTTTTCATCTAGCGCAGCACTAATGTGCACTAAATCGCCAGTACCTAAATCACTCCATAGTTTTTTTTCAAACAACTTGGGATTGTTGGCAATGACTTGATTGGCTGCACGCAAGATACGAACTGTAGAACGATAATTTTGCTCTAATTTAATCACCTTTAGGTTACTAAAGTCTTTGGTGAGTTGTTTTAGATTTTCGACATCAGCGCCACGCCAACCATAAATGGCTTGATCGTCATCCCCAACAGCAGTGAACTGCTTTGAAAAAGCGGTGAGCAACTTTACCAGCCTATACTGGCAAGCATTGGTATCTTGGTATTCGTCAATCAATAAATATTTAAGCTTCATTTGCCATTGGTGCAGAATATCGGGATATTGCTCGAATAACTCCACAGGCAATTTAATTAAGTCATCGAAATCAATGGCTTGATATGCCTTTAGCGTTTGTTGGTATAGCTGATATACCTTGGCAGCTGCATGTGTTAGCTCTTCGTCAGCGCTAGCTTTAGCCTGATCTGGATTGATGAACGCGTTTTTCCAACCTGATATCTGCCATTGCGTTTTTCTAAGTAATTGTTTGTCTGTTGTTGCAAGAATATCAGAAAGAATTTTAAAGCTATCAGATGCATCTAGAATAGAAAACTGAGGTTTGTAGCCCAATGTAGCTGCTTCTTTGCGTAAGATTTGCAAACCCAAAGAGTGAAATGTTGCAATGGTTAAGCCTTTGGCCTTATTGCCAGTCAATAATTTACTGACCCGCTCTTGCATTTCAAGCGCCGCTTTATTGGTAAAGGTGATTGCAGCAATTTCTTTGGGTGCATAACCAACATGGTCAATCAAGTGCGCAATTTTTTGGGTAATGACACGAGTCTTACCACTGCCTGCGCCCGCGAGTACAAGTAGAGGCCCATCAATATATTTAACAGCTTCACGCTGGGGAGAATTTAGAGTGTTTAACATTTACGTCCATTGAATTCAGCATGCATTTCTGCTGAATAAATTCATTGTGACGACATTTTAACTGTTTACAGATAATAATGATTCCCTAAATACAAAATACCCTTTAATATTCTCCTCATATGCCAGAATTTGATTTAAAAACCATCATTTTTATGTCGATGCTGCTGACCTTCATGCTATCGATGTTATTAGGTATCACACGTGTACATCATAAAGGTTTAAAAGGTCCAGGCTATTGGGCTATTGGCAATCTAGTTGTGGGCTTAGGTATGGTGCTGGTGCTCATGCAATTGGATGATAAAGTCATCTTTTTGCCTGGTACTGCATTGATTGGTGCGGGGTTGAGTTTATACATAAATGGTATTCAAGCCTTCTCCGGCAAGATGCCTGACCATCGCGTGCCGTTGACGGTTTTTGCCTTGTTGTTCGTTGTTGATGTTTACTTTATGTTGATCAACAAAGACATTCGTACCACAGTTGTATTAGATGCATTGATTTTTGCAACTGTCTACCTGGCTTGTGCCAGACTTACTTTTGCACAAGACGAGGGTTTGCTGGGTAATCTGTATTGGATTACTTCCAGTTTATTTCTATTTTTGGGATTGTTAATGATTGGTCGCGCAATTTCAGCGGCCAGCGTTGATATTAGTGTGTTGAATGCATTTGCTACATGGCCAGTCAATGCATATACCTTTATGATTGGTGCTGTTTCTCAATTCTTCATTTCCAGCCTGTTTGTTTTAATGTTGAGCTACCAACTTAACAAAAACTTGGAGTCAATGGTCACAGTAGATGGCATGACTGGTATTTTGAATCGCCGCGGCTTGGAAGATGCAGCTAATAAAATGCAGGGTTTGTGTAAGCGTATCCATATGGGTATGGCAGTGCTATTGATCGATATCGATCACTTTAAAAAAGTAAATGATAAATATGGTCACTTGGTTGGTGACGATGTGTTGAGGCATGTCACTAAAGTCGCCTCAGGCGTTTTGCGTACGGGTGATGTGATTGGCCGCTACGGAGGGGAAGAGTTTGCTGTGTTTATGCCTAATACCAACGAAAGTGAAGCATCTATCCTTGCTGAACGTATTCGCGCGGCAGTGGAAAGTCATGCTTATGAGGAGGGGTCACTTTCTGTTCCAGTAAGTGTGAGTGTTGGTGCTGCTGATTCTATTCGAGCAGGTTATGACTTTAAAGGGCTTATTGCTGCTGCGGACTCTACATTATATGCTGCTAAAAAAGCAGGTAGAAATAGAGTGTTACGCTATACAGAAGTTAAGTTAGCCGTTTAGCCTCATTAATCGCTGTTATCAATATCATTAACAGTTTCTTGCGCTTTTTGCTTCGGCTGTGTTGCAAGCATAGCCGCTCTGCTGATAGGGGTTTCTAGGCTTACCCGCCCAATTTTGGCTTGACGATACTCAGTTAAAAAAACTATCGCAGTACGCTCTAAATCTAACAGACCATCTCTTCGTTTAAATGCTCGCCTTTTTGCAATGGCTTCTAGTAAGTCAACTCCATCCATTGCTTTTACGTCAAGTTTCATGGCATCTAATTTATAGCGCTCACGGATTAGATCTGGATAGTTAGCTAATAAGTTATCTGCCAAAAATACAGCAACATCTTCATCAATCACTGCATTCCTGCCAATAGCATGGCTAGCAGCCAGCATATAGCCGTCACTATCATATTCTATTTTTGGCCACATCATGCCCGGTGTGTCGGTAATGCTCATGGTGGCATCCAGCTCAAAGCGTTGCTGGCTTTTTGTCACGGCTGGTTCATCGCCGACTTTTGCAGCTCTACGATTTAACAGTGCATTCATCAAGGTAGACTTACCGACATTAGGTATCCCCATAATCATCATACGCAATGGCTTTAGATGCGTCCCCCTGTGCGGTGCAAGCTTACGGCAAATGTCAGGAATCTTCTTAGCATCACCGGGTTTTTTACAAGATAGAGCAACTGCTTTTGTATTTGGTTGGGCATTAAAATGATTTAACCAGGCTTGCGTAGCCTCGGGGTCTGCCAAATCTGCTTTGTTTAATATTTTTAAATTTGGTCGCTGCCTAAATAGCCGCATTTCATCAATCATGGGGTTGTGGCTGGCTGCGGGTAATCTGGCATCTAACACCTCAATGACAACATCAATAAACTCCATGGTTTCTGCTGCTTTTTTGCGTGCAGCGGTCATATGCCCTGGGTACCATTGAATTGCCATTATTTCTCCGCTTTAAGTAATGCCAGTTATTTAGAAGGATTACCAACTTCTTTGGCAGTTTATTATATGCTTGATGGTGAAAGAGAGTATTTCACAACGTGGGCGTATTTTAGCATGAGTCGGATGTCATGCACTTAAGCTTAAAGCTAGCAGTTATAGACGTTGCTGTTTGTTTTCTACAAGCGCTAATTTTGGAAGTGAGAGTCTTCTGTCAGATTCAATTAATGCTCTTGTTTCATCGCAAGTTAGCGGTTTGCTAAAGTAATAGCCCTGAATTTGATCACACTGGCGAGCTTTAAGATAGTTTGCTTGTTCTTGTGTTTCTACGCCTTCGGCAATCACTTTTAGATTCAAGTTTTTAGCTAAATTGATAATTGTATCGACTATTGGCGCATTCGCTTTGTTGAGCGAAATGGTGTCAATGAAAGACTTGTCAATTTTTAATGTGTCTATCGGCATAGTGTGGAGATAGGCAAGGTTAGAGTAACCTGTACCAAAATCATCAATAGATAGCTGTATGCCTAGTGACTTGATTGCGTGTAGCTTATTGATAATGCTGCTTTCACCACTCATCAATATTGATTCAGTCAGCTCTAGTTCCAAGTGTTGCGCTTTTAAGCCAGTCTCTACTAGGACGCTCTTCAATTTATCGATAAAGTTGGCATCAGTTAACTGTTTTGCAGAAACATTAACCGACATCATTAAATCACTAGACTCGATCTGCTGGCACTGTGTCATTTGGGTACATGCAGTCCTTAATACCCACTCGCCGATGCTATTGATCAGGCCAGCTTCCTCTGCAACTGGGATGAATTGTGCTGGTGAGACTCTTCCAAGCTTTCCATTCTCCCATCGAATCAATGCTTCAAAGCCTACAATTTTACCTGTTCTTAAATCTACTTTTGGTTGGTAATTCAGACTAAACTCATCTAGTTCTATTGCTTTGCGCATCTGTGAAATCATCTGCATACGCTGAGCCGCTCTATCATTCAGACTTTGTGTAAAGAATTGGTAGTTATTCCTGCCTAATTCTTTAGCGCGATACATGGCAATGTCAGCATTTTTGATTAGTGTTTCTGCATTGTCGCCATCATTTGGGTAGACTGCAATACCAATACTACAGGTGTTGATGAGTTCTCTATTGTGGATATAAGCTGGTTTAGCAATCGCATCCATAATGCGGTTTAGTACAGTTAGCTGTATATCTTCTCCTTCATCACCCGATAGCACAATGACAAATTCATCACCACCGAAACGGGCCACTGTATCCGTGTCTCGGGTTTGCGTTGTTAATCGCTGACCGATTTCCACCAATAGCGCATCGCCAAATGCATGGCCCATACTATCGTTAACATCTTTAAATCGATCGAGGTCAATAAAAATAACCCACATTGATCTACCTGTTTTCTGGCTATGTTCCATTGCCAGTTTAAGTCTATCTAACAATAATATCCGGTTAGGTAGGCCTGTTAGATTGTCGTATTGTGCTTCATTCAGTAACTTCTGTTCGCGCCTTTGTGCGGAAATTACAATGCCAATACGGCTAGATAAGTCCCTAAACTCTTCCCAACGTAGGTCGTTTTGGTTAAGCTCGGTTTTATTGCCAGCCAATAAAAATGCGCAAATATCATCCTGCCAAAATATTGGTAACACCCAAATATGATTCGTACCTAGTTCTGCCATGATTCTTTCATGAATCAGTTGGCTGGATAAGCTGCTGCGTTTAAATTGTCCTCGCCCGTTTTTGCGGATTTCTTTGATTTCTTGTTGAGACATGACAAGCCGCACCGATGATAGAACAGCATGTCCTGCTACAGTGCAATTGCATTGCACATCGTTTTTTGTATGCTCTTCAAGGTTTGCTATCAAATAGACGAGTGAAGGATTGATTTCTGTCATCCTATGGATAATTAATTGAATAACCCTCTGCACATCAACAGTTGAGATAATTTCTTTATCAATAACTGAAAAAGACTGTAAGGTATCTAACTGCTGTTTGATATGTGCTGACATATCATTAAACGCAGTGGCAAGTACTGAGAACTCTGAATTGCCACTCACTTCAATCGGCGTGAAATCACCACTGCCAATTTTTTTTGTCCCTTGTACAAGGTTTTCCATTGGAACCATCGTTTTTCTCAGCTGAATCAATGTAAACAAGCCTACTAGTAGCAAGCACAAAACACCCACACTGATATAGGCTGTTGTACCGATAAACTCTTTTAAATGACTTTCTGATATGGGAATGCTGCGATGAATTTCAACTAACCATGGCTTGCTATGAAATTCGGCTGCAAGAAAAAGCTCCCAAGCACCAGCATTAATAGGTTTTGTATCCAGTGTTTGACTAGCATCAGTTTCATTAGAGCAAAAAATCCTCGTTTTTATGTCGTTATCAAGCTGGTACGCGCATACGTTCAAATCTGCAGGGTAGTCACTTGTCTGCCCCCATATGTAGTTTATATTGATTTCAGCGAGATAAAATGCAAAAGGAATAAGCTTGTCATTGCGGCTAACAAAGTAAACGTGCTTGCGCTCCTGTTTGCCATCTGCTGGTAGCAAGAACAGGTGCGTATGATTAGGTTCAATCGATAACCATTGCTGCATTATTTCTGCGGGTACGGTATTTTTTTCTTTGCTATCTAGGATTACGCCATCATTGGATACTCTCTCGATAGAATTAAACATTGGGTAGTCATTTGCCCTCAGCTTAATGCTTTTGGTGTTGAGTTTTCTATTAGCTGCAATATCGTGTTCTAATGTGCTACGTGCAAACGTTAAATTAGCAAAAGCGGATAGTGCATAAGACCTGCTTTTCTCAACTAGTGACCTATGCTCGTAATTGGAAACAATTTGACTGATTTTTTGATTGGATAAAATGGTTAGTAATGCAGCAGGCAGCACAGCAGCAAAAAAAAGCAAAATGGCAATCTGCTGCGTGGTTTTGCTATTGAAAAATTTTTCTGATATTTGCATTAACTAATTATTCGATATCCTGATTGATATCAATATTTTGATGCGAGATCTAAAAAACGCCCATCATTTGCACGAATAATATCATCCTTACCATTTGGTGTAGAAATAGGTGGTGTTGTAGCACCATTTTTACCCATCGAGTATAAGTCAAAATCAGAATTGATGGGTACCAGATTCCTATCTTTTCGTGCTGCACCAGTACTGCTTGGCAGTGTCAGGTCTAAGTAGCGGTAGGCATTGCCCCATGGGTCAACCATACCGCTAGCGCCAACGTCAGCTAAGCTGCTTGGGTAAGTCCTATTATCCTGCCAATAGGCTTCAATTTTGACACAAACTGCCGCAATATCGCTAACGGCTTGATTAATCTTTGCTTTCTCAGTGTAGTCTTTGTAGGCGGGCATTGCTATAGACGCAATGACACCGATAATAGCCAACACAATCATGATCTCAATCAATGTTAAACCTAGTTGTGTTTTTCCTACACGATTATGGTTTCTTAAATAATGTTTATTAATCATATCAATTGTCTTCTCTAAAATGACAGTAATGCATATTGCAAAAACGTTTACTGGTAAGTATTTTGCAAAAAGTATGCCCATCGCTGTCATAGACTATAACGGATGAATTGCCCCGTTATTTAGGGAATCTAGCGGGGAATTTGGGTTTTATTTGCGTGTTGAATAAAAATGGCAGATAGCGTGCGTCATCATTTCATCAACTGTTTCAAAAAATTGACATCATTTCAATGATATTGAGGATGCTATGACCTTGTATTGATTGTAACTTTTAGACTTCGCCAGCTACAGCGTATAATATTTTTAATGAGGCATCATCGATTTACTTATCGGGACTTAATAGCTAGCCTTAAAGCTAAATACGTGAAGAAAACTGATTAAAAAATTGTTGATATTGGGTATAGCCATATAGAATGGTGGTTATGTCTTTACCTCCAGAAATTAAACCAAATCAATCGCCAGAATTGCTG
>JBNLAC010000063.1:0-10457 GCA_050301935.1 Methylophilaceae bacterium
CAAAAGCTGATGAATAAGCTAAAGATGCTAGTTCACATGCCTCTTTGATCAGCTGAACTTGTGGTGCTGAAAAGTGTTCCGATAAAGAGGCAATCCATGATTGTGTATCTTGATCCGATATCGCTGGAATTTGTAGTGAGCTAGAGCCATGAATCATAAAGGCTTAATCTTCAATTCTAAAACCTACTTTAATCGTTACTTGATAATGAGCAATTTTACCATCGACTAAATGGCCACGAGTGTCCACAACTTCAAACCAATCCATGTGTTTAATCGATTTAGCTGCTTTAGCAATCGCATTTTGAATCGCATCATCAGTACCGGTGGTAGAACTGCCAACAAGCTCAATTTTTTTATATGTATGTGGTGTAGACATATCATTCTCCTCGTGAATAAATATAAAAAACTGCTGAATATAATCATCACCTTTTTAGTGTGATATGACCAGATGAATTTTCAAATTTTTACCGTACAAAATTTATACATATATATAAAAAATGCTTGCCAGATCTTAAACTCCTGTATTAAAGTGCGTACAGTAAACTTTGTGATTGCTAGAGCACGTAGATGAAAAAGGACATAGGATATCAATAGATAACTGACAATGAAGTTTGTGGGATATAAGTGTGTCGCTACTGGAAGCAATTCGCTAAGAAGTAAAGCAATTAATTAAGCAAAATAATAAAAATGACTAATAGACATCAGGTCAATATATATCATAAAGAAAAACGAATTCAGGCGAGAGTAGCGAGTAATTATTTAAGCCGACTACGTGGCTTAATAGGTTCAAGACCACTACGTCCATCAGAAGGCTTGCTAATGGTGCCTTGTAATTTTGTTCATACTTTTGGATTGCAATATGCGATTGATGTTGTCTTTCTGAGCCCAGACTTTAAGATTATAAAAATTATTACTTATTGCCAGCCACTAAAATTTTTCAAACATAGACAAGCTAAATATGTACTAGAACTATTTGCTGGTCAGGCATCAGTACATGATTTCAAGGTTGGTACCAAGTTAAGGTTATCAGCAGCCAAATGAAGAGGGAGTAAGAATTGTTGGCGGTTACTTATAATTAAACCGCCAACAATTTTTATTTAGTGGTGTTCGCAGTGTTCTTTTTCTGGATGGCATTCTTTGTCGTTTGCGATAGCAAAGTTTGAAACAACAGCAAATAATACAAATAAAACTGCAGCAAATTTTTTCATGATGATTCCCTTAAAAGATATATAAATAGCTGCAAATTAATCTTTGTTCGATATGCATTGCAGCATGAAATCTTTACGACTGAAAAAGAAATTACTTTAGGTGGAATGCAAAGAATATTTTTGCTGATGTAGGCTATTTTTTCTTGTACGGATTAATTAGCGAATCAACCAATTGATGCAGGGTTTCACGCATTTGCGCTTCAGAGACTTCCATCAGCAAGCCATCTTCAAATGCATCCTGCGTAATTTGAAGAATCTCATCAAAATTTTCTTGCATCACGCGAATCTTTTCTGTGCATGCAACAACGCTGTTGTCGTCTCTTATCCAGGTGGGAAGTGAAGTTTTTGACATTATTGTTACCAGTTAATAAGTCATGTGTTCAATTAAATGCAGCATTTTACGTAATGCTTGCCCACGATGACTGACTTTGTTTTTTATCTCTGGTTCAAGCTCAGCACCAGATTTGCCAGTCATACTGTCTAAAAATAGTGGGTCGTAACCAAAGCCGTTGCTGCCTCGCGGTTTTTTAAGAATACTGCCTTGCCAGATACCTTCTGCGATTAAAGGTTGTGGATCATCATGTCTTCTAACAAGCACTAAGCAGCAATAATAGTATGCAAAACGGTTTTCATGTTGTTTTAAAATGTTGATGAGGTGTGCATTATTTTTTTCATCATTACTTGGCTTACCTGCAAAATAAGCTGATTGCACTCCAGGCTCACCATTTAGTGCTTCTAAGCATAGGCCAGAATCATCTGCCAGCGCTGGCAGGCCTGTCGCTTTACTAGCGTGTCTGGCTTTAGCTAATGCATTTTCGATAAAGGTGCAATGCGGTTCATCTGCTTCAGGAACATTAAACTCTGATTGTGGTAAAACCTCGATATTCAAAGGCGCCAGCATTGCTTGTATTTCTCTTAATTTACCTTGATTACCGCTGGCGATGACAAGTTTTTTTAACATGGTTTGTGTTTTAAGCAATACCGAGTGCCTGTTTTTGTAATGATAAAAGCTCTGTGATACCTTCTTCAGCGAGGTCTGTCATTGCTGTCATGGCATCACGGCTGAATGGTTCGCCCTCTGCAGTGCCTTGAATTTCAACAAAGCCACCACTGCTCGTCATCACAACATTCATATCCGTGTCGCAATCTGAATCTTCAACATAATCTAAATCGAGCACTGGGGTACCTTTGTATACACCAACTGAAATTGCAGCTACGGCATTGGTGAGTGGTGACTCTGTTATTAGGTTGTTATTCAGAAGGTAGGTAATCGCATCGTGCATGGCAACATAGGCGCCTGTGATGCTTGCAGTACGTGTACCGCCATCTGCTTGGATAACATCACAATCAAAATGAATGGTTCTTTCACCCAATTTTTTTAAATCTATGACAGCCCGTAAACTACGACCAATTAGACGTTGAATTTCTTGCGTGCGGCCAGATTGTTTGCCGCGGGCTGCTTCTCTTTGCATGCGAGACCCTGTAGAGCGTGGAAGCATGCCATATTCAGCCGTTACCCAACCTTGTTCTTGCCCTTTTAAAAAACCAGGTATTTTTTCTTCCACACTAGCGGTGCATAGCACATGGGTATCGCCAAATTTTACCAATACGGAGCCTTCGGCGTGTTTGGTGTAGTGGCGAATAATTTCTACGTTACGTAGCTGATTGTTTGCGCGCCCACTGGGGCGAAGAGAAGAAGACATATTTTATATTGGCTTATTAGAAAAAGCCTATTATAAAACATGCTGAAAAGTCTTGCTTTTAAATCCCAATTTTTAATTTGGTTTTGATGAGTGCTTGTTGAATCTCAGCAATAGTATTTTCAATATCATCATCCGATAGGTCTAATGGATCTGCACCACCGAGTGGCATGGTAGTCGTGGAATTGATGATAGTTGTTGTTTCGCCCAAAGGCATCAGTTGTGTTGAGACTAAATCCTCGCTGAGTTGTTTGTCACCCCATTGAACAGCTATGGCACTAAGGTTATCTCCATGTTCATCTGCTGCGTTTTCAGCGGCGTCCATTAAAGCTTTTGTTGCAGTGGTCACATCAATGTTGGCATTGAGAATAGCCTTTATTTCATTATCAGTTAAGCACCCCCACAAACCATCAGTGCACAATAGTATTGTGTCACCTTCTTCAAGTTCGATTCTGTCAGATAGGTCAATTTGTGGCGGTGTTTCTCCACCGACGCAATTGTAGATTTTATTTCGGTAGGGGTGTGTGGCCATTTCCTCTTTGCTAATCATGCCTTTTTTATACAAAGATTGCACGATTGAATGATCTTCCGTGCGGTAGAGCAAATGGTTACCTCTAAAGTGATATAAACGTGAATCACCAACGTGGGCACAATATAAATACCCACGTTGAATAACGGCAACAACAATCGTTGTCCGTGGCGATTCTACTAGACTTTCAGACTGCGTTACATTCTCAATCATATCGTGTACTTGCTGGATATGATCAGTCAAAAATTTGGCAGGGCTGGTGAGTAGTGGTTTAGCTAGTCGCTGAAATGCATCTGTTAAGGTTTTAATGGCGAGCTGCGCGGCAATCTCACCGTGACGGTGACCACCCATGCCATCAGCTAGTACCAGTAATAAACTATCTTTACTATAAGAATACGCGAGTCTATCTTGGTTATATGGCCTTGGCCCTTGCCGGCTATTCTGATAAATCGTGAATTTCATATGCAAACATTATAAGGGCTTAGTTAGTACTGCATGAATCTTTTTGGCAAAACTGGTTTTTTTCACTGGCTTAGTCGTATGTGTGACTAGCCTTTTTTGTAATGAGAATACGCTTTGCGGTCTTTCCAAATAATCTAGTTTCAAACAGTCATCAATGATAGAAAGCAATTCTTGACTGTAAATACCCTTACCAACTTTCATTGCCGGGGCAAGGAAGTCTTTTTTTACACGCTGGTTAGCAGCGATAGGCGCAGAACGCGCCAAGCAAGAATACATGCTAGCACCAACGCTATAAATATCACTCCAGGGCCCCAGTTTTTGTCGATCAAAATATTGCTCTGGCGGTGCAAAACCAGGTGTGTAACTAGGTGATAATTTTGGTTGCGCTAAGGTAAGCGTTTGTCTGGCGGAGCCAAAATCTAGTAGTACCGGTGAGCCGTCTAATCGGATATAAATATTGGCAGGTTTGATATCCAGATGTAGTAGCTTCTGTAAGTGTACTTCACGTAAGCCATTTAATAACTGACTAAAAACTCTTCTGACGAATTTTTCATTCACAGGCTCTTGCTGAGACAGGATATATTCTTGCAATGATTTACCACGTTCATATTGCATGACCATATAAACGGTGTTGTTCTCACGGAAGAAATTAGTGACGCGAACGATATTTTTGTGATCAATTTTAGCTAGTGCAAGACCTTCTTCAAAAAAGCATTTTAGGCCATGTTTGAATGTTGCTGCCTCATCATCTGAATCAAGCATCACAGTTGCGCCATCTTCACGCAGTGCAAGACCAGTGGGCATATATTCTTTAATGGCTACGGTGTGTTTGTTTGCATCTTGTGCAAGATAAACAAAGCTGAAGCCACCAGTGCTTAAGACTTTGGTAATCACGTAGTCTTGTAGCATATAGCCAACAGGCAGGGTTTTGTTTTTAGCTTTTGCCATTACTAAAGTATCTGTATATCAAAATGGTAGAGCAAAGGATAAGATATTCTGACATAAAATCATATAGATTTGATACAATTATCAGCAATTACTTTAAGAGTAGGCCTTATTTTTGTGAATAAAGAGACATGATTAGCAGCATGACGGGTTATGCGTCCCATGAACGCATCACGAGTGGCGGCGCATTGCAAGTTGAGTTACGTTCTGTTAATCAGCGATATCTTGAATTGCAACTCAAATTAGATGAACGTTTCCGAGCGCAAGAAGCAGCGATTCGAGAGCAATTAAAATCACAATTAGGCCGTGGTAAAGTAGAGTGCCGTATCAGCTTGGCCAAAGCTGAAACAGAAGAAACAGCTATCACCCTCAATCTTAAGGCGGTTGCGGAAATTGCTAATTCTGTCAAAGAGATCAGTCAATATTTTCCTGCACTTCAGCCAATTAATCCTTTAGAACTCCTACAAATGCCTGGCGTACAAGCTAGCACGATGTCTGATGACGAAACAATAGTACAAGAAATGCTTGATGCTGTTTCTGTTGCGATTGAAAGCTTGATTACAGCAAGAAAGCGAGAGGGTGAAAAGCTTAAACAAATGATTCTAGAGCGACTGGCAGAAGTCGGTGGGTTGGTGTCAAAAGTAAAGCCCATGATGCCATCATTAATGAAAGCATATCAGGACAAGTTGATAACAAAATTACAAGAGGCAACCCTAAGCAATGATGATGAGCGCATCCGTCAGGAAATGGTGCTTTATGCGCAGCGCATTGATGTCGATGAAGAGCTTTCGCGGTTGTCTGCACATGTACAAGAAGTAGAATCTATCTTATCTGCTGGTGGTTTGGTTGGTAAGAAGCTGGATTTCTTAATGCAAGAAATGAATCGCGAAGCCAATACCTTAGGTTCTAAGTCAGTGTCAATTGAAACGACGCAGATATCCATGCAGCTAAAAGTCCTGATTGAGCAAATGCGAGAGCAGATTCAGAATATTGAATAATAAGCCCTCAGTTCATGAAAAAATCGTCTAAAATACGCAGATGATTTCAGGCAACCTATTTATCATTACAGCAGCATCTGGGGCAGGCAAAACAACTCTCGTGAAAGCCCTGCTGGAAAAAGATGCAAACTTGACGCTATCCATTTCACATACTACTAGAAAGCCACGTCCAGGCGAACAAGATGGCATTGATTATCACTTTGTAGATGAGCAAGCATTTATGAAAATTTTGCGTGCTGGTGGTTTTCTAGAAAGTGCTCAGGTACACAGTGCTCGCTATGGCACATCACAAAAAGCGGTAGATGAACCTTTGCAAGCAGGCCGCGATGTGATACTGGAAATTGATTGGCAAGGAGCGGAGCAGGTACGCAATATTTACCCAGATGCCATATGTATATTTATTGTGCCACCATCTTTAGAAACGTTGGAAAAACGGTTGAGAGGACGTGCACAAGATAGTGAAGAAGTTATTGCTAAACGTTTGGCAGCAGCACGAGAAGAAATGCGTCACTTGGTAGAGTTTGATTATGTTACAATAAACGACGTATTCGAAGATTCTTTGCAAGATTTGATTGCGATTGTTCAAGCGCAACGTCTTAAAACAAACATACAATTACAACGGCATCGCACGTTGATTCAAACATTGATTTAATTTAGAGGGTTACACCATGGCACGTATTACTGTAGATGACTGTTTAAATAAAATTCCTAACCGCTTTCAATTAACATTGGTTGCGGCATACCGCGCGCGACAAATATCAAATGGATCTGATCCTTTGGTGAGCATGCATGGCTCGCGTGACAAGCCAACAGTGATTGCTTTGCGCGAGATTGCAGCAGGTAAAGTGGGCTTAGAACTTCTACAAAGAAGTTAACTATCCAACTTTAGCAGTATGCCTAAAACCGCTAAAAAACTCACAGCGGAATCATTTCAGTTAGCTGAGCCACCTATGTTGCCAGCGGATACTGAAGCGTCACAACTAACCATACTACTACGCGATTATCTGACCCAAGAAGAGATTGAGCAAGTCTGGGATGCCTATCGCTACAGTGATGAAGCACATAAAGGGCAAGTAAGAAAATCGGGTGAGCCTTATATTAGCCACCCAGTCGCAGTTGCCTGTATTCTCGCCAAATTACATTTAGATATTCCTACGCTGCTTGCAGCCTTATTGCATGATGTTGTTGAAGACACGGGTGTGGCTTCTGCAGAGCTCCGTGAACGTTTTGGCAACCAAGTCGCAGATTTGGTTGAGGGTCTAACTAAGCTAGACAAAATAGAGCTACAAACGGCCGTTCAAGCACAAGCAGAAAATGTGCGTAAAATGCTACTGGCGATGAGTCAGGACGTTCGTGTGATATTGGTGAAACTGGCTGATCGATTACACAATATGCAAACGTTAGATGTGATGAAGCCAGCTAAACAAAAGCGGATTTCTCATGAAACGCTGGATATTTATGCACCAATTGCCAATCGTCTTGGTTTAAATGTTATTTATCAAGAGCTAGAAGACTTAAGTTTTAAATATATTTACCCTAATCGTTACAAGGTAATTGAGAGGGCCATTAAAACGGCGCGTGGTAACCGTAAAGAGGTTATTTCTAAGATCCTGGAGTCCATTAAAACTCAGCTAGCGGATGCAGGGATAGAGGCAGATGTAGAAGGAAGGGAAAAACATCTTTACAGCATTTACCGTAAAATGACTGGAAAAACAGTAAAGTTATCGCAAGTTAACGACATTTACGGTTTTCGCGTGTTAGTTAGGGACACGGCTAGTTGTTATTTGGCGTTAGGTAGTTTGCATAGTTTATACAAGCCTATTCCTGGCAAGTTTAAGGATTATATTGCCATACCGAAAGTGAATGGCTATCAATCACTGCATACAACTCTATTTGGCCCATTCGGTACACCAATAGAAGTACAGATACGCAGCATCGCGATGCACAATATTGCACAAGCAGGTGTGGCGGCACATTGGCTATATAAAACAACTGATGCACATTTAACCAAACTACAGCAACAGACGCACCAATGGTTGCAGCGGTTAGTAGAAATTCAAACTGAAAGTGATGATAGTCATGAATTTCTGGAACATTTTAAAGTTGACTTGTTTCCAGATGAAGTCTATGTCTTTACACCGAAAGGTAATATTTTAGCTTTGCCGAGAGGTTCAACAGCGGTTGATTTCGCTTATGCGGTACATACAGATGTAGGCAATTGTTGCGTTGCCGTTAAGATTAATCACGAGCTGGCACCATTGCGTACGGAAATGCAAAATGGCGACCATGTAGAAATTATTACCTCCGCGCTTGCTAAGCCGAATCCTGCTTGGCTCAATTATGTGGTGACAGGTAAAGCGCGCTCGCACCTGCGGCATTACTTGAAAACAATTAAAGTAACGGAGTCAGCGCATTTAGGCGAGCGTATGTTGAATATTGCCTTGCGTGCCTTGCATGTAGAGCCTTCTGAAATTAAAGAAGAGCAATGGAAAAAGGTAATGCGCGATTATGATGTTAAAGATAAATCAGAAATTTTGGCAGATATTGGTTTAGGTAAGCGTGTCAGCTTAATGGTGGCACATCAACTTCTCGCTAGTGCACATGATGATTTACATCCTAGTAAAGCACAAAAGTCGTTTGATAAGATTACGATTAGAGGTTCTGAGGGAATGGCAGTGCAATTCGCACAGTGCTGTAGCCCGATACCTGGTGACCCTATTTTAGGATTTATTAATAAAGATAGAGGTTTAGTGATTCACACCCACGACTGTACTGCCATCAGTAAATTTAAACTTGACCCTGATAAATGGTTAGATGTGGAGTGGGATGCAGATCATAAACGTTTGTTTAGGGTCAATCTGCGGATAGTTGTCGAGAATCAACGCGGTATGCTAGCAAAAATAGCAGCAGGTATATCTGAGGCTGATTCTAATATCGATAATGTGAGCGCTGAGGCTTCTGATGGCAGTCAGTATTCCGTAATTAATTTTACCGTACAGGTACATAACCGTGTCCATCTAGCCGAGTTGATTCGTAACTTACGCAAAATACCTGAGGTTGTGCGGATTAATCGCGTTAAAGGCGGCAATCGGGATCAAAAAGTACAATAATTAGCTAATTAATAGTAAAGGTCATTATGGCAGCAAGAGAGATTATTCAAACAAAACTAGCACCGGCAGCAATTGGTACTTATTCACAAGCGGTAAAAGTGGGTAAAACAGTATATTTATCTGGTCAAATTGGGCTAGATCCAGAAAAGATGGAGTTAGTCGAAGGTATTGAGGCTCAGGTGAGGCGCGTATTTGATAATTTAAATGCGGTGACAAAAGCTGCTGGTGGTTCAATGGCAGACATTGCAAAGTTGAATATCTTTTTAACAGATTTAGGCCACTTTACATTAGTCAACACTATTATGGCAGAGTATTTTACTGAGCCATATCCAGCGCGCGCGGCTGTTGGCGTAGCATCATTACCAAAAGGGGCATTAGTAGAAGCCGATGCAGTGATGGAGCTATCTTAGCTGTAATTACTGCTTATTGCTTATTAGAAATTAGCGGAAGCATGCAGCTAAAAGAACTTAAATCATTTTCAAAACCGCTAATCAATCATCTCGCCAAGTTGGGTATATACAGCGAGCAAGATTTGCTCTTGCATTTACCGCTTCGCTATATTGATGAAACACGTATTGTTTCGATAAGTGATTTGCGTTTGGGTGATGCGGTACAAGTACAGGGTGAGATAGTGCATGCTGAAGTGAGCTACAAGCCACGAAAGGCATTGATTGCTAGGTTAGAAGACGCAACAGGTCAGATTAGTTTACGTTTTTTACATTTTTATCCAAGTCAAATTAATGCGCTAAAAGTTGGTAACTCTATACGTGCTTATGGTGAGGTAAGGCACGGTTTTTTCGGTTATGAAATGGTTCATCCGCAATGTAAGGTCGCGCGTGATACAAGCGAAGTAAATGCACAGCTCACACCTGTTTATCCAACCACAGCAGGCTTATCACAGCCAGCATTACGCAAAGCAATTAAATCTGTCATGCGCGACAGCATGTATTCCGAGACGTTACCGCAATTTGTTTATACATCGCTAAATCTGCCTAGTTTTGCTGATAGTATTCAGTCACTACATTATCCTGAGCCAGATGCAAATTTAATCGCCTTGGAAAATAAGACAACGCCTGAGTGGAAACGACTGGCTTATGATGAGTTACTCGCACAACAACTTTCGATGCGTAAGCACTATGCAAAAAGGCGGAGTGTTGATGCCCCTAAAATTGCACATTCAACGCATTTAGTCCGACGCTTACTAGAAAACTTGCCATTTAGCCTGACAATGGCTCAGCAAAAAGTAATCAAAGAGATTAGTAATGATTTAAAACAGCCTCATCCAATGCAGCGACTCTTACAGGGCGATGTAGGTAGCGGAAAAACTATTGTTGCTTGTATTGCAGCTTTGCAAGCGATTGAGCATGGCTGGCAAGTGGCTTTGATGGCACCCACTGAAATTTTGGCAGAGCAGCATTTTAAAAAATTTCAAACGTGGTTTGAGTCACTAAATATTCATATTGCATGGCTAACTGGAAGTCAAAGTAAAAAAGACCGAGCGAAGG
>JBNLAC010000064.1:0-10135 GCA_050301935.1 Methylophilaceae bacterium
GACAACACCAAAATCATACCAAACCCTGCCAGACTCATCATGACATAGGCACTCACATAGAACATACTGGAAGCAAACCCATTTAAACTAGCACTCATTAAACCAAGCAGCAAAAAGCCGATGTGTGAAATCGTAGAATACGCCAACATACGTTTAATGTTAGTTTGCGCAATGGCAGTGATATTTCCAATTGCTATTGATAATACAGCCATGACTAAAAACATATTTTGCCAATCGACTACCAATGGATAAAGTCCTTGTATCAACAAGCGCATTGCCATTGCAAACCCTGCGAATTTTGGTACTGAACCAATCAAAATAGTAATCGCTGTTGGCGAACCTTGATAAACGTCTGGCACCCACATATGAAAAGGTACAGCGCCGAATTTAAATGCCAATCCAGCCACTATGAACACAAGCCCCAAGCCTAAAACTGGGCTTCGAGATTGTGTTTCAACAAGCACATGAGAAATAGTTGCAATATCCAAACTTCCAGTCATGCCATAAATCATACTCATGCCGTATAACAACATTCCTGAAGCAAGTGCACCTAAAACAAAGTATTTCATTGCTGCTTCTGTCGCTTTCGGGTTATCTCTATCTAAAGCGACCATCGCATATACACAGAGTGAGAGCAGCTCAAGTCCTACATAGATGGTCAACATATTTTGACCAGAAATCATTACCATCATGCCAACTATGGCAAACAATAATAAAGCGTAATAATCCCCCGAAAACAGATTACGCAACTGCATATAATAACGGGTATACACCAGCATAACGGAAGTACCAATTAGTGTTGCCATCTTAAGAACATCACTCAACGTATCATCTATAAACATGTTACTAAATGCATAACCGATCAATGGCGTGTGTGTACTCAGTACAAAGTATGCAGCTGCAAATAATGTTAATTGCGCAAGACCATAAATAATCAGACGGTTCTTTTTGTTTAAAAATAAATCCAGAATCAGAATCACCATTGCCATGCACAACACGATCATTTCAGGCAATGCAATAAAGAGGTCAGTTTTAATTGTATTCATGCTTACATTCCAGCCATTGGCAATTTACTCGTCGCCATATGGTTCAAAAATTGTGCAGATGTAGTCTGTGTTAATTCAGTTATTGGGTCAGGATAAACCCCTAAGCCTAGCGTGAACAAGGCTAAAATAGCTAACAGCATGAACTCGCGTTTTGTTAAGTCTTGTAATGCAGAAACCTTATTGTTAGCCACATCACCATAAAAAACACGCTTAACCATCCATAACGTATAAGATGCACCAAAAATCAATGTGGTCGCAGCAACAAAAGCAACCCAGAAATTATATTTAACACTGGCTAATATCACCATGAATTCACCAACAAAACCACTGGTACCAGGCAAACCACTATTCGCCATGGCAAATAACACAGCAAATGCTGCAAACATCGGCATTTTATTGGCAACGCCTCCGTAATCTGCTATCTGGCGGCTATGCATGCGATCATATAAAACCCCAACACAAAGGAACATAGCGGCAGAGATGAAGCCATGAGAAATCATCTGAACCACTGCACCTTCAAGTCCTAATTGACTGAATAAGAAAAAGCCAAGTGTGACAAAACCCATATGTGAAATAGAAGAGTAAGCAATGAGTTTCTTCATGTCTTTTTGCACTAACGCGACCAATGCGATATATAAAATTGCTATCAGTGACAGAGCAATCATGATGCTTGATAAGTGATGTGATGCATCTGGGGCGATTGGCATTGCAAAACGCAAGAAGCTATAGCCGCCTAATTTAAGCATGATTGCAGCCAATACTACAGAACCTGCAGTTGGGGCTTCGACGTGTGCATCTGGCAACCAAGTATGCACAGGCCACATTGGTATTTTGACTGCAAATGCCATAAAAAAGGCAATAAAAATATAGATTTGCTCATTTAAACTAAGTGGTAAATTATAGTAATCGACAATATTAAAGCTGCCTGTGCGGTGGAACAAATAAATAAAAGCCACCAGCATGAGCAATGAGCCAAGCAATGTATACAAGAAAAATTTAATCGTTGCATAAACGCGATTTGGCCCGCCCCATACACCAATCACTAGGAACATTGGAATCAGCATCGCTTCCCAAAAGACATAGTAAAGAATACTATCCAGAGCCGTGAAAACACCGATCATCAAGCCACTCATGATAAGGAAAGCAGCCATATACTGAGCCACACCTTTTTGTATCACTTCCCATGAGGCGATGATGGCAATCACTGTCGTAAAGCTGGTGAGTAATACCAATGGAACTGAAAACCCATCCACACCTAAGTGATAGTTAATGTTAAAGGCAGGAATCCAATGAAAGCCTTCTTGAAATTGAAAGGCTGTCTGGGCTGCATCGAAGTCTGTATACAGAGGTAACGTTACGATAAAGCCTATAATGCCGCCTAGTAATGCTACCCAACGTGTAAGACAGGCCCTGTTGTCATTGCCAATAAGCAATACCAATATACCAGCCAGTATTGGCGCCCAAATGGCTAAACTTAAAATGTGATTATTGAACATTAAAAAATATAATCTTTATTAATAAATATGTTAAAACAAGGAATACTGCCAAAATCATTGAGAAGGCATAGTGGTATATCATGCCAGATTGCAACTGACGAACGATCCCAGAAAGTTTTCCGACTAACTTTGCAGTACCATTAACGATAGCACCATCGATCAATTGTACGTCACCAATTTGCCATAACTTGTTACCCAACAAGCGTGAGCCACCCGCAAAAAAGCGTTCGTTAAAACTGTCAAAACCATATTTATTTTCTAATATACGGTAGATGAAGTTCAATTTTTCTTTGATTGCAGCTGGAATATCAGGCCGTTTCATATAAAAAAACCATGACAAAGCAACGCCAAACAATGCTAGTGCGAAAGGTAAGGTTAAAAAGCCATGTAGCGCCATGCCAGCGGGCGTGTGTAACACTTCATGGAAATGATGTGCCAAGTGCTCCATAGAGGGATGCATTTCTGTATTGACAGTAATGACACCTTTAAAGAAATCACCAAACAGCATCGGTTTGATTGCAATATATCCAATAAATAAAGATGGTATTGCCAATAGAATTAGTGGCAATTTGACAACCCAGCCAGGCTCATGTGGGTCCTGATCTGGGTTTAAGCCATGATGATGGCCGTCATCCTCATGCGCATGCCCATGCGGCTCTGACTCACGCCATCTTTCTTCACCGTGAAAAACAATAAAATAAAGCCTAAATGAATAAAATGCGGTAATAAATACACCTATCAAGACAGAGAAATAAGCGAATCCGCTACCAGCAATATGCGAAAACTTAACAGCTTCTATAATGCTATCCTTTGAATAGAAGCCAGCAAAAAATGGTGTGCCAATTAAGGCAAGTGATCCAATTAAGGATGTAATCCAAGTGACCGGGAAATATTTCTTAAGGTTTCCCATGTGTCGGATATCTTGATCATGATGCATACCCATAATGACCGATCCTGCCCCCAAGAACAATAAGGCTTTGAAAAAGGCATGCGTCATTAAATGGAAAATGGCTACTGAGTAGGCAGAGACTCCCAGTGCAACCGTCATGTAGCCTAGCTGTGATAGGGTTGAATAAGCAACAACACGTTTAATATCATTTTGGATAATACCTAACAGCCCCATAAATAAAGCTGTTATTGCACCGATGACGAGAACAAACGATAAGGCTGTTGTAGATAGTTCGAATAAGGGTGACATACGTGCCACCATGAAAATTCCCGCAGTAACCATCGTTGCCGCATGAATTAATGCTGATATTGGCGTTGGGCCTTCCATTGAATCTGGCAGCCAAACATGTA
The DNA here is from genome assembly GCA_050301935.1 of Methylophilaceae bacterium. Lineage (GTDB taxonomy): Bacteria > Pseudomonadota > Gammaproteobacteria > Burkholderiales > Methylophilaceae. The sequence continues at coordinate 3,842 of JBNLAC010000064.1, forward strand.
AAGGTACCTGAGCAGATTTACCCATTGCACCAACAAACAATAAAATGCAGGTTACTGTCATCAATGACCATGTTGTATTTGAAAACAAGCTAATTTCCATATTAGCCATTGCAGGCGCAGCACTAAAGACTTCTGAATAATCTAGCGTTCCAAAGTAAGAAAGCACTAGACCGATGCCTAGCAAAAAGCCAAAGTCACCCACACGATTAACCAAAAACGCTTTTAAGTTGGCATAAATCGCTGTTGGCCGCGTGTACCAAAAGCCAATCAGTAAATAAGAGACCAGCCCAACAGCCTCCCAACCGAAGAAGAGTTGCATAAAATTGTTAGACATTACCAGCATTAGCATGGCAAATGTAAATAGCGATATATAGCTAAAAAACCGACTATAGCCAGGATCTTCGTGCATGTAACCAATGGTATATATATGAACCATTAACGAAACAAAGGTCACTACTACCATCATCATGGCTGTTAAGTTATCAATTAAAAAACCAACGCTAAACTGAATATCGCCTGATAAAAGCCAAGTATATAAATCTGCATTATGTGTAAAACCACCCAAGGTTGCTTTAAACACCATTGCTGATAAAACAAACGAAGCACCCACTGCCAGTATAGTTAAGATATGTGCAGATGAACGTGGCAGGCATGACCCAAACAAACCGACGATAGCGGCAGCAATCAGCGGTAATAGTGGGACCCAAATAAGAACCTGTTCTGTCATGTTATTTTCTTAGCCTTTTAGTGAATCCAAATCTTCAACATCAATTGTTCTTAAATTACGAAACAATACAACTAGAATAGCCAGCCCTATAGCTGACTCAGCTGCTGCGACCGTTAAAATAAAAAATACGAATACTTGCCCAGCTATATCATTCAAGTAATGGGAGAAAGCGATAAAATTAAGGTTAACCGCCAACAACATTAATTCGATTGCCATCAGTACAATAATAATATTTTTACGATTTAAAAAAATCCCGATTACACTGATTGCAAATAACAAGGCCCCCAGAATGAGGTAATGCGAAAGACCTACACTCATGATGAACCTCCTTCTTCTAATGTCTCATCTTCTCCTACTCGTGACTCTGATGGCAAGTTAACAACTCTCAAACGGTCTTTTTTGCGAACAAGAACTTGCTCCGCAGGACTGATAGATTTATTTTCTCTTTTCTCTCTTAAGGTCAATGCAATAGCCGCGACAATTGCAACGAGTAACACAACAGCAGCCAATTCAAAAGGCAGCAAATAATCTGTGTACATTACTTTCCCAAGAGCGGCTGTGTCACTGTAAGTAGCCGGGCGACTAACGCTCTCAGCTGCAATAAAATATTTATTTCCTAAGATCATAGCCATTTCAATGGCCATTAGCGCACCTACTGTGCCAGCCAGTGGTAAATAACTCCAAAAGCCTTCACGTAATTTATCAATATTAATATCCAGCATCATGACAACGAATAAAAACAGCACCATGACCGCGCCAACATAAACCAACACTAATACGATTGCTAAAAACTCTGCCTGCAACAATAGCCAAATGCCAGAAGCTGTAAAGAAAGCGAGTACTAAATGTAATGCTGCATGTACAGGGTTACGTGTAGTGATTACACGCAGAGCAGCAAACAAGAGGATTGCTGCTAGCACATAAAATATAAAGTCAGTAAATACCATATGCAATTCTGATTCGTTTTAAGTGTTATCTATATTTTTTATCTTGTGCTCGGTCAGCAGCGATTTGCTTTTCATGCTTATCACCAACTGCAAGCAACATCTCTTTGGTGTATAGCAAATCACCACGTTCTTCACCGTGATAATCAAATACACGTGTTTCAACAATCGAATCTACAGGGCATGATTCTTCGCACATGCCGCAGAAGATGCATTTAGTTAAATCAATATCATAGCGTGTCGTCCGACGCGTATTATCTTCCCGCTGCTCCGATTCAATAGTAATCGCCATTGCTGGGCAAACTGCTTCACATAATTTACAAGCGATACAGCGCTCTTCTCCATTTGGATAACGGCGCAAAGCGTGTAAGCCACGAAAGCGATTAGATTGTGGCGTACGCTCTTCAGGATACTGAATTGTCATTTTTCGAGCAAAAAAGTAACGACCTGTAACAGCCATTCCTTTGAGCAGTTCAAATAACATTAAACTACCCAATACATTTTTGATTTCTTTAAACATAATCTCTTATCAACACCCTAATGGAATAAATAGTCAAACTTCGTTTGCATCATTGCGCCAACGAATACAATCCACACTATTGTTATAGGGATAAACACTTTCCATCCTAATCGCATAATCTGGTCATAACGATATCTTGGAAAAGTTGCTCTAAACCATAGAAAGAAAAATACTAAAGCAGCCATTTTTGCAAATAACCATAGGATGCTATCTGGTAAAAATGGGAATGGGGACAACCACCCACCCATAAACATCACTGCCGCTAGCGTACAAACTAGCCAAATATTAGCGTACTCTGCCAGAAAAAATACAGCAAACGCCATTCCTGAATACTCTACGTGAAAGCCTGCGACTATCTCAGACTCACCCTCTGCCACATCGAATGGGGCTCTATTCGTTTCTGCAACTGCACTGATAAAGTAAACAATAAATAATGGAAATAGTGGAATGAAGTACCAATGCCAAAAACCACCCTCTTGCCCTAATACAATTTTGCCTAGATTCAGACTATTGGCGCACATGAGCACACCAACCAAAGAGAAACCCATTGCAATTTCGTAAGAAACAATTTGAGCAGCAGAACGTAAACTGCCCAAAAAAGCGTATTTTGAATTTGATGCCCAACCCGCAATAATAACCCCATAAACAGCGATTGATGTCATTGCCAAGACATACAAGAGACCAGCATCAATATTGGCGAGCACTTTAGTACCATCGAAAGGAATCACTGCCCACGCAGCGAAAGCGGGAGCAATAGTTAAAACCGGACCCAAAAAGAACAAACCTTTATTCGATGCAGTGGGTAAAATAATTTCTTTGAAGAGCAATTTAAGACCATCAGCAACAGGCTGTAGCAATCCCCAGAAACCAACGCGGTTAGGACCTATACGCACTTGCATATAACCAATCACCTTACGCTCTGCATAAGTAAGATAAGCCACAGCTATCAGCAATGGGCCAACAATGGCTACAATCTTCATTAAAGTCCAAGCAACCAACTCTACGTCGGTCCAGTGACTACCAAATAATTGAGCTAACCATTCCATCAGTTTTGCGCTTCCAATTCTTTTGCTCTAATCACATCGGCTTGTTCTTTCGACAATTTTTCGATGCTGATATCGCCCATTAAATCACCTAGACCTAAAGTATCTTCATGCGCAGCTGCTACCCTTACGCAACCCATAGCTACATGTGTATCTTTGCGCACTGGCAAAATCGCACTACCTTGATCTTGTCTAACTAAAACCATATCACCTTCGCTCAATTCATGTAAGCGCATTTCATCAGGGTGCATACGCACCAACCGTTTAATATTGTATTTCGTTTTTCTCAGTGGCTCTGAACGGCGTACTATTGGGTCAGACTCATATTGTGGTACCTCGCCAACTCGTTGCAAGCCAGGTGACTTAATTTTAGTCTCAATTTCGACAAGTTCTTTCATATTATTATTAAGGCGGCGTCTAGCAAAATCAGCAGGTCTTTCATCTCCAAAAATAGCGTTCTTGACATCTTCCGTGCTCTCATAATCATAGCCTTGTAGACCAAGTGTGTTAGCAAGTACACGAAGTACTTTCCACGCTGGACGACACTCACCGAGCGGTTTAACGACCGCTTTAAAGCTCTGTATACGCCCTTCCATATTCATAAAGGTACCCGACGTCTCAGTAAATGGCGCTATCGGTAATAAAACGCTGGCATGCTCTAATGCTTTTGATTTAAAAGCAGTTAATGCAATCACAGATTCTGCCTTCTCCATCGCAGCTCTGGCCAATGCAGCATGTTGACAGTCAAGTTCTGGTTCAATATTTAATAGTAGATAGGCTTTGCGAGGAATTTCGAGCATGGCTCTTGCATGCATACCTGTCGCAGAAGGCATAACGCCAATTAAATGCATTCCAGTACTATTGGCTGCTGCTGGCAAAATACCGCCTTTAGCGCCCGAGACGCCACCAATTGCTTCCGCCAAACTATACATTTCCGTAAAACGTGGCGCACTCAAAGCCATATTCCCAAGGAAAATACCTACTCTAGGTGCGATTAAGTTGAAAGTCTTACCCAAACCTACCAAGCTTTCTGCCATTGCTTCAGTATTGGGTCGCACATGAATTTTTTCTAACAATGCGTTCAATGTTGGCGGCAAGCATAAGGACAAACGCTGCAATTTAGACATTGCTTTTAAAATCTGTGCAAGCACATTCACAATGTCGTTTGGCGTAACAATAATTTTGTGGGCAACATCCATCAATGGATTGTTATCAAGTGGGCTGATAATGGAAAGCTCAGCACCATTGTCTACAGCTTTGCGGAACCGTTGTGCTAACAATGGGTGTTCATTACGGATATTAGAACCTATCAACAGAATACGATCCAGCTTTTCTATCTCATCAATATTACAGCCCATCCATGGCGTACCTACACGCTTACCATCTAAGCGGAAATCTGTCTGACGTAAGCGGTAATCAACATTTCCGCAACCCAAGTCATTAGCTAACTCTTTGATTAAATAGCCCTCTTCCATCGTGCTATTGGGAGAAACCAAGACGCCCAATGCGTCACTTCCATGTTGACTTGTTACATCTTTAAGCTGCTGCGCAGCGTATTCTAATGCTGTTTTCCAATCAGTTTCTTGCCACTCGCCATTATGTTTAATCATCGGCACTTTGAGTCTGTCAGGACTATTTAAGCCTTCATAGGAAAAGCGATCTCGATCAGACAACCAACATTCGTTGATACTTTCCTTCTCGCGGGGTAGCACTCGCATGACTTTATTGTCTTTGACATGTACCTCAATATGAGAGCCTAAACTATCATGAGGCGCAATTGATGGACGTCTTATCAACTCCCAGCTTCTGGCTGAATATCTAAATGGTTTATTAGTGAGCGCCCCTACTGGGCACAAATCAATAATATTGCCTGACAACTCTGAGTTAACACTTTGATCAACATAAGCAGTGATCTCCGCATGCTCACCTCGGTTGACCATGCCAAGCTCTTGCATACCACCTACCTCTTTGAGGAATCGCACACAGCGTGTACATTGAATGCAACGTGTCATATCGGTGCTGATTAGTGGACCAATATTCTTGTTAAATACAACCCGTTTTTCTTCGGTATAACGTGAGCCACTAGCGCCATATCCAACAGCAATATCTTGTAAATCACATTCACCACCTTGATCACAAATTGGACAGTCTAAGGGGTGATTAATAAGTAAAAATTCCATCACGCTTTGCTGTGCTTCAATCGCTGCTTTACTACGGGTAAATATTTTCATACCCTCTGCAACTGGTGTGGCGCATGCAGGTAAAGGCTTGCCAAACTTCTCTACCTCTACTAGACACATACGACAGTTAGCAGCAACTGACAGCTTTTTATGATAACAAAAGCGAGGTATAGCAACACCTAGCTTATCAGCAGCATCAATAATCGTCGTTCCATGATCGACTTCTACGGGTTTTCCATCAATTTCAATTTTCAACATATGCTATTGCCCATCAATCATACTTTTACCATGCTGAATATAGTATTCAAACTCTGGACGGAAATGCTTAATAAAACTTAATACAGGTGTTGCAGCAGCATCACCCAACGCACATATGGTGCGACCAGAAATATTATTGCTGACATCTGTTAGCAAGTCTAAATCTTCCATCTTGCCATTGCCCTCGGTAATGCGCTTAATCACTCGATAGACCCAGCCTGTTCCTTCTCTACAGGGCGTACATTGACCGCAACTTTCTTCATAAAAGAAGTAACTTAAACGTTTAAGCGCTTTAACCATACAGGTTGTTTCATCCATTACTATCATTGATCCAGCGCCCAAACTTGAACCTGCTTTACTGAGGCCGTTGTAGTCCATCGTTGCCTCCAAAATAGCCGAAGCTGGCATTACTGCAGTTGAAGGGCCACCTGGAATAACTGCCTTCAGTTTACGCCCTTTCCATATTCCGCCAGCCATATCAAGTAATTCCGTGAAAGGCGTCCCCATTTTCACTTCATAATTACCTGGCTTCTCGACATGTCCAGATACTGAAAATAGCTTACTTCCACCAGACCCTGCAACACCCATATCAGCAAACGCCTGACCACCGTACTGGATAATC
>JBNLAC010000065.1:0-9986 GCA_050301935.1 Methylophilaceae bacterium
AACCGTGGTTACCTTTGCCAGCTGCCACGTTGTTCACAACAACTGATGGCTCAGCACCAGCGTTTGCAACGATTTGGCGTAGAGGCTCTTCAACCGCACGTAATACGATTTTGATACCAGCTTCTTGGTCTAGGTTTTCACCTTTTACTTTGGCTACGGCATCACGTGCGCGAATCAATGCAACACCACCACCAGCTACGATACCTTCTTCTACCGCTGCGCGTGTTGCGTGCAATGCATCTTCTACACGTGCTTTTTTCTCTTTCATTTCAACTTCTGTTGCTGCACCTACTTTAATCACTGCAACACCGCCAGCTAGTTTAGCTACGCGCTCTTGCAGTTTTTCACGATCGTAATCGCTGCTTGAAGCTTCAACTTCTGCTTTGATTTGTGTAATGCGTGATTTGATGCTGTCTTCAGAACCTGCACCGTCAATGATGATGGTGTTTTCTTTACCGATCTCGATACGTTTAGCTGAACCTAATTGGTCTAGTTTTACATCTTCTAGTTTTAGGCCAACTTCTTCAGCGATTACTGTACCGCCTGTAAGGATAGCGATATCTTCTAACATCGCTTTACGACGGTCACCAAAACCAGGTGCTTTAACAGCTACTGTTTTTAGGATGCCGCGGATATTGTTCACCACCAATGTCGCTAATGCTTCACCATCGATATCTTCAGCGATGATTAATAGTGGGCGACCTTCTTTAGCTACTTGTTCTAGTGTAGGTAGTAAGTCACGGATGTTAGAGATTTTTTTGTCGTGTAGTAACACGTATGGGTTTTCAAGTAATGCGATTTGACGCTCTTGGTTATTGATGAAGTATGGTGATAAGTAACCACGGTCAAACTGCATACCTTCAACAACGTCTAATTCATTGCTTAGACCAGAACCGTCTTCAACAGTAATCACACCTTCTTTACCTACTTTTTCCATTGCATCGGCAATGATTTGACCAACTGATTCGTCAGAGTTCGCTGAGATAGAACCAACTTGTGCGATTTCTTTGCTGGTTGTGCAAGGTTTTGATTGTTTTTTTAGTTCATCAATTGCTGCTTCAACTGCTTTATCGATACCGCGTTTTAGATCCATTGGGTTCATACCGGCTGCAACTGATTTCATACCTTCACGGATAATAGCTTGTGCTAATACTGTTGCCGTTGTTGTTCCATCACCAGCGATATCATTGGTTTTAGAAGCAACTTCTTTCACCATTTGTGCGCCCATGTTTTCAAATTTGTCTTGTAGCTCAACTTCTTTTGCTACTGAAACACCATCTTTAGTGATGGTTGGTGCGCCGAATGAGCGTTCTAATACTACGTTACGACCTTTAGGGCCTAAAGTAACGCGCACTGCATTAGCTAATACGTTTACACCAGTAACCATTTTTTGACGAACGTCATCGCCGAATCTTACGTCTTTTGCTGCCATTTAAAATTCTCCTAAATGCATTAATTTTTAAAATTTATTCGAATGGATGTATCGTTTAAATAATTTATTCAACCGATAATCTCGTTGAAATTACTCAACGATTGCCATGATGTCTGATTCAGTCATCACCAATAATTCTTCGCCGTCTACTTTTACTGTTTGACCAGCATATTTACCAAACAACACTTTGTCGCCAACTTTAACGTCTAACGCGATTACTTTGCCATTGTCGTCTTTTTTGCCGTTACCAATAGCAACTACTGTTCCTTGGTCAGGTTTTTCTGTCGCTGAATCTGGAATAACAATACCTGATGCGGTTGTGCGCTCTTCTTCTGAACGTTTAACAACAACGCGATCATGCAATGGACGAATTTTCATTAGATTTCTCCTTGGGTTATGCTTAAACTAATAAATGTTAATAAATAATTGCAATGGGCGAGATTTTAGCACTCTCGCTGCTAGATTGCTAATTTGGGGTGCATGTATTGTTTTTCAAGAGCAATCGCAAAAAAAAGATGAGAAATTTTTTGAGGGGTAGTGAAGTTTGACAGATGAAAATAAGTCAGTAGAAAAAACACCAGTTGTGGGGATTCAGCAATTAAATCTCAGCTACGATAAAGTGCAAGACCGATTATTGTTTAAGGTAGGCTTAAGTGACGACACAGAAGTTGCATTGTGGTTTACTTACCGCTTTTCCCGTGAGTTATGGGCTGCTTTAAATGAAGAAGCACATTTGCCAGTTGCAGAGGCGTTTAAAACTGCTGAAGTGAATGGCGCTGTTAAGCAGTTTCAACAAGAAGCCGAGGCAACAGAAGCATTGGCAAAAATGGATTTCCAGACCGAGTACCAATCACGTGAAACATTACGTAATGACCGCGTGATGTTGGCCACTGGTTATAAATTATCCGATGATGTTAAACACTTGGATATCGAGTGCTTGGAAGGTGTTGCGGTCAATATTAACTTAACACCAGAGCTAACTTTAGCGATTTGCAGTATGTTACAGCTGGCAGCTAAAGAGGCCAGTTGGGATATGAAGATGCCAGTGCCATCTTATGTAATGGATGAGTCATCTGTGTCTAAGGTGCTACATTAGAAGGATTTGTATTAATGGAATATACCCTATTAGGTAATACCAATATATCAGTATCGAAAGTGTGTCTTGGTACGATGACGTTTGGTGACCAAAACACAGAAGCAGAGGCACATGCACAATTGGATTATGCACTGGCTCAAGGCATTAATTTTATTGATACAGCAGAGATGTACCCAGTACCACCAAAAGCAGAAACGTTTACGCGAACAGAGACGATGATTGGGCCTTGGCTGAAAAAGCAAGCCAGAGATAAGATTGTTTTAGGCAGCAAAGTAGCAGGGCGTAATCGCTATATGCCATGGATACGTAATGGTGATGATTCGTTAACTCCTGCTAATATCCGTAGTGCAATTGAGGGCTCACTGAAACGTTTGCAAACAGATTATTTAGATATCTACCAAATCCATTGGCCTGAACGTAATGTGCCTTTGTTTGGGCAGTACCAGTTCGACCCTGCACTAGAGTTTGATGATGAGGGCAATGAAAAAGATTGGGTTAGCATACAAACGCAACTAGAGACATTGGAAACGCTAATTAAAGAAGGCAAAGTGCGCGCGATAGGGATATCTAACGAAACGCCATGGGGTGTGATGGAGTTTTGCCGTATTGCCAATGAGTTTAATTTGCCCCGTATTGCCAGCATTCAAAACTGTTATAACCTGATGAATCGTGGTATGGAGTTTGGCTTAACAGAGGTTTTATATCGCGAGAATATTGGTTTGCTCGCTTATTCACCTCTGGCATTTGGGCATCTTACCGCCAAGTATATTGATGACCCACAAACAAAAGGGCGTGTAACGCAATTTTTGGGTTATGCGCAACGCTATAAAAAACCAAATGTAATGCCTGCCGTGGCAGCATATGCCAAGTTAGCTCGTGCTAATGATTTAACGCCCACACAAATGGCATTGAGCTATGTGTATCACCGTTGGTTCGTCACCAGTACCATTATAGGTGCGACAAGTATGGCGCAACTGAAAGAGAATATTGACGCTTATCAAACTGTGTTAACTGATGAGCTGATTACTGATATTGAACAGATTCATCTAACGATGATGAATCCTGCCCCTTAGTCACCAAGGCGCTTTTATCACGAACGCTTGCCTCTATTTTTGATTAAACCAAATAGTACAAAGCCTATGCCAATAGCTAAGCCTGATAAGACGATGCTTGCCATGTGCATTTTGATAAAAGCGATGCTGCTAAAATAATAGCCAAGTAACATTAGCAAGATGACCCATTGTACTGCGCCAATAGTTGAATAGACTAGGTATTGATGATGATTCATTTTTGTGATGCCTGCTAACAATGGAGCAAATGTGCGTACCATCGCGATAAACGGAGAGATCATTAAAGTAAGCTGACCATATTTAGCATAAAACTTCCTTGTTTTATCCAGCGCTTTATCATTAAGCCAATGATGGTTGACTTGCAGGCTCTTGTTGTGAGCAATCTTATTGCCAAACAGGTTGCCAATGCGATAACTGACAAGGTTGCCTAGAATGGCTCCGCCTAGCAGTGCAGCAATAGTTGATGCAATGCTTAACGAGCCGATGCTGCAAAACGAGCCAGCTACAAAAATCAGTGGATTACCAGGCAAGAAGAAAAGCGGAAAGATGCCAATTTCTAAAAACACAATCGAAAATAATAATAGGTATACCAAATTGCCATGCATACCAATAAATACGGCGATTTGCGTATCCAGATGCATGAGTAAGTTTAATATTTCCATAACGTCCATTAATTGGCCTTATATTTTGCTGTAGTATAACAGTGGTTAAACTGTAAAGAGTAAATTTGAAAGCAGGCTTTAAATCTGCCCAGAACGCAAAATATAAACGCATGAACAATCAAGATCTATTGAAAAGAAGTTTAAAAGCCGTTTGGCACCCGTGTACACAAATGAAGCGACACGAAAAAGTGCCACTGATCCCTATGCAAAGGGGTGATGGAGTCTGGTTGTACGATACAGATAATAAGCGTTATCTGGATGCGGTGAGTTCTTGGTGGGTGAATCTGTTTGGTCACAATAACCCTGTAATTAAAGATGCGATCAAACAACAACTGGACGCACTTGAGCATGTGATGCTGGCTGGATTTACTCATGCACCAGTGGTTGAATTATCAGAGAAGCTAGCGCAGTTAACAGGTTTAGGGCATGCGTTTTATGCCAGCGATGGTGCCAGTGCCACGGAAATTGCGTTAAAAATGAGCTTTCATTATTGGCGCAATGCAGATCATCCGAACAAGTCTAAGTTTATTAGCTTACAAAATAGCTACCACGGCGAAACTTTAGGAGCTTTGGCTGTAACGGATGTAGCTATTTTTAAAGATACATATGCACCGTTACTAATACAGTCTGCACAAATGCCTAGCCCAGACTTTAGATTGGCAGAGGCAGGTGAGTCAGCTGCAGAATTCGCACTACGATGTGCGCAATCTTTAGAAGAGTATATCGCAGCAAATCATGAAGAATTGGCAGCTTTCATTATAGAGCCATTAATACAATGTGCTGCTGGCATGGGTATGTATCATGAAATATACCTTAAACGTGCCCGAGAAATATGTGATGAATACAGTGTTCATTTAATTGCTGACGAAATTGCTGTTGGTTTTGGGCGAACTGGAACTATGTTTGCCTGTGAGCAAGCCAAGATCAGACCTGACTTTATTTGTTTATCAAAAGGCATTTCAGGCGGGTATCTACCATTATCCACTGTGCTAACAACTGATGCAGTATATGCAGCATTTTATGATGATAAGACAACAAAAGGATTTTTACATAGTCATAGTTATACAGGAAATCCATTAGCTTGCGCCGCTGCGCTAGCGACACTGAACATATTTGAAAGCGATAATGTTTTGACTGCAAATGAACAAAAATCTGCCTATATCAGAGAGAAAATGCAAGCGCTTACTAACCTTCCTATCCTGAATGTAAGGCAAAAAGGCATGATTTTCGCATTTGATGTGGATGTGGAAGATCACGATTTTCCAACTACTTTTTATCAGTATGCTTTAAAACACGGTTTACTATTGAGGCCCATCGGTAATACTATTTATTTTATGCCGCCATATGTCATTAAAGAGGCTGAAATAGATTTTATGATTCAATCAACAAAGTTATCGATACAGCAATCCATATGAAAAAATTGCTCATTATTTTTATGTTGTTAGCTACTGCCAGTTTTGTACATGCTGGCATACCTGAGCCAGTAGCACATGCGCTGAAAAAAGCAGGCATTCCTGAATCTGATGCAGCTATGTTTGTTCAGGCTGTAGATTCGAGCCAACCAGAGCTGAGTGTAAATGCTGATAAACAAATGAACCCTGCATCGGTGATGAAGTTAGTGACTACTTATGCAGCGTTAGAGTTGCTTAAACCAAACTTTAGGTGGAAAACCGAAGTGTATCGAAGTGCCGTGATGGAAGGTGATGTTTTACATGGCAATCTGATTATCAAAGGCTATGGTGACCCTAGTTTTAAAGAAGAAGATTTCAGGCGACTTTTACTGAGTTTGCGCCAAATGGGATTAAAGGAAATACAAGGTGATTTGATTATTGATAAAAGTTATTTTGCCACCAGCGTTGAGAACCACAAGGTTTTTGATAATGAAAAATGGCGATCATATAATGCATTACCCAGCGCGTTTCTCGTGAATGGCCGAAATACCAGCTTTAAGTTTGCGGTGCATGATGACAAAGTGAATATTGCACAAGAGGTGGAATTGCCGGAGGTAGAAATCGTTAATAATATGCAAGTTGGTAAGGGTGGCTGCGGCAGTTGGCGTGACCGTTTGAATTATGATGTGAATGCTACCAATACAAACGCAGTGGTGACTTTCAGTGGCAACTTTTCATCGCGTTGCGGAGAGAGATATCTAGAATTGAGCCTGTTTGACGATGAGCATTATGCTTTTTTTATGTTTAGAAAGCTTTGGCGTGAATTAGGTGGCATATTTAACGGAACCCTCCGTACTCAAACTGAAATGCCACTGCAGGTAGTCAAACTAGCTGAACAGGGCTCTAAACCATTGGCTGATATCGTACGTGATATTAACAAGTGGAGTAATAATGTCATGGCAAGGCAATTGTTGTTGACGATTGCAGCAGAACACCATGATATGCCAGCAAGTGAAGTAAGAGGGATGCTGGCAGTCAAGTCTTGGTTAATGGATAAAGGTAGAAATGCAGACGGAATAGTGATTGAAAATGGGTCAGGCTTATCGCGTATTGAACGTGTCACCGCAAGTGATTTAGGCCAGTTATTAATTGATGCCTACAAAGGGCCAACCATGCCGGAATTAATGTCATCGCTGCCTATTCTGTCATTGGATGGGACACTAATTAGACGCTTGAGAGGGACGCCAGTGAGTGCGAAGGCACATATGAAAACGGGTTCTATTAATGGTGTAAGCGCGATAGCTGGCTATGTATTAGATGCTAATAATAGACGTAATGTGGTCGTGATGATTGTCAATCATGCAAAAGCCTCAGCTAGTAAGCAAGCACAAGATGCTTTGATTAATTGGGTTTATACACACCCTTAATCGTTTGGCATTGCTTAGAACTTAATCCATTATGCAGTATCATACTGACTCGCAATTTTATTAATCAAATAAAAGGTCATGATGAATAAATCAAAATTACTTATCACAGCATTGTGTATGATGGCTTTAAATGCTTGTCAGGCTGAATCTGGCAATGTCGCAGAGAACAATAAGGAAACAACAGAAATGACGCAAAATGTAACGGAACTTGTTAAAAACGATACTGTTGTCGGAGATGGCCGCGAAGCAGAAATAGGCTTTACAGTCAGTGTGCATTATACGGGTTGGCTGTATGATGAAAATGCACCTGATAAAAAAGGTGAGAAGTTCGACAGTTCACTAGATAGAGGTCAACCATTTGAGTTTCCATTAGGTGCTGGTCAAGTGATTCAGGGTTGGGATCAAGGTTTTGAGGGCATGAAAATTGGTGGAAAACGTACATTGATTATTCCTCCTGAAATGGGATACGGTGCACGTGGTGCTGGTGGTGTGATTCCACCGAATGCCACTTTAATATTTGATGTTGAACTTTTAGACGTTAAATAAGTGGTTGCAGCCCCAAATGAATAAGCCCGCTAATGCGGGCTTTTTATATAGATGATTATTCTGGTATTTGATAATTTTGTTGTGTAAATAAGTCTAAACCACATTCTAAATGTTCAATCCAGTTGATAAACTCATTAACTATTTTTTTACCAATAAAAGGTCTGCCATGTTGAGGGACAATCGCATCAATTTCTAGTGATCGCACCATGTTTGCCCAAAATCTGCATGCTTTATTGCCATTCATGTAGCGTTTGTGGAAGCCCTCCATTGTCGGTATATGTGCATTGAGGTCAGTTACAGGTTTTGCGGCCTCTTCATGTGGTACCAGAGAGGCGCCTAAATCACCAGAAAATAAAATTTTGCTTGTGACGTCATAGAATTGGAAGTTACCTTCAGAATGTAAGAAGTGTGCGGGCAGTGCTTTAATTGGTGTATTGCCTAGCATGATATTCATGCCTTCATCTGGAATACCTATAATTCGGCCTTCTGTTTTTCCTACACTGCAAAAGTGAGGTAAAAACCTTTCCCAGATGCCTGGTGCAATGACTTTGCAATCGGTTCCTACCATCCATTTATTAATTGATGCAACGATGTCTGGATCTTGGTGCGAGGCAAAAATATAGTCTAAATCTTTGAAGTGGAAATACTTTCCCATGCCCATCATCAGTGCGTTGTATGTCATGTTGCCACCTGGGTCAATAAGTGCACCATGCCCATCTGTCACTATTAAAAACTGATTGGATTGTACGGCAGCCGAACTGCTATCATCGACCAAGTCACTAAAGGCGATACACACATGGTGTCCATTGTTAAATAATTCTGTACTCATAAGCTTTGCCCTGTTTTAAGTAGGCCACAGTATCGGTTATTTATGCACTGTGTATAATGATGTAAATCAACGGGACATCACATATGTGCGTTAGTTTTCTTATTTAATATTTAGTTTAGGGTCAAAAGTGAACGTAAGGATTAAATGGATTGAGGGGGTTGCCTTTTTGGGAGAGTCTCAAACAGGGCATGCAGTCGTTATGGATGGGGCACCAGAAAATGGTGGCCGCAATATTGGTATGCGTCCTATGGAAATGTTGCTCATCGGGATGGGTGGATGCACTTCTTTTGATGTAGTGACTATTTTAAAAAAATCTCGCCAAGCTGTGGTCGATTGTGTTGCAGAAATTAGTGCAGAACGAGCAGAGGATATTCCCAAGGTTTTTACGAAAATACATGTGCATTTTATTGTGACTGGGAACGATTTAAACGAGAAACAGGTGGCGCGTGCTGTTTCCTTATCAGCTGAAAAATATTGTTCCGCCTCCATTATGCTAAGTAAGAGTGTCGCTATTACCCATGATTTTGAGGTTAGGCCAGTCACGGCTGATTAAACATGCCACAACCTAAGGGAATGCTTGGCATAAGGCATATTGCCCTATTTGTTAAAGAGTTAGATATCGCCATTGATTTCTATACGCGAATAATGGGCATGCGGATTGAGTGGCAACCAGATGCAGATAATGTCTATTTAACGAATGGAGGTGATGTATTCGCATTACATCGAGTAGACTACACCCCATCGGCAAGTCAGCGCCTGGATCATATTGGGTTTGTGCTTGATAGTATGGAAGCTGTTGATCGCTGGTATAAATATTTTATTGAAGAAAAAGTGCGGATTACAGAGATGCCGAAAACCCATCGTGATGGCTCACGTGGGTTTTATTGCTTAGATAGTGTTGGGCATTTATTGGAGTTGATTTATCATCCTCCTATAGCCAAATCAAACGCTTAGATTAATTACTCTACTGGAATAATTTTCACTGTTAAGGGCTCTTGGTCATCAATGACATTAAAGAGACGGTCTATGTTAGGGTGCTTGCCAGGGTGATCCTCTGCGTCTGCAGTATGCTCTGCATATAGCGATAAACCCTCAACAGCAGCATCCACATCAATACTGCCAAAAGTTTTATATAGATGATTGTAGACTTTTACTGAGCCAGTACTGCCAGGTTTGTTGTGAATAACACCTGCTGGTTCGCCATCTTCATAATATAATTCGATGCGTAAAACATCATCTGCATCATCTAAGTCAAGCAATACATCTTTAAATTTATCCATTTCTTACCTTTAAACATAATACGCAGTTGTTGTCATTATTTTTGATGAAACTTTCATCGCTTTTTTTACAGAAGCAGGTAACTCAGCTGCGCCTAAATTAACCGCTTCTTGAGCATGGGCAGTTTCATCAATGTGCATTTGCTCAATAATTGCACGTGTTTTTTTATCTTCGCTAGGTAGTTGCGCCAGATGGCTGGAGAGATGGGCGCTGACTTGTTGTTCAGTTTCAGCCAAAAAACCTAAATTCCATTTA
>JBNLAC010000066.1:0-9805 GCA_050301935.1 Methylophilaceae bacterium
TTTTGCTAAACCTGTTTTAATTAACAGCCACACTATCAATATAGACTTAAGTATTGGTATTGCAATCAATACACTTACATCAAAAGAAACGGCTAGAACACTCTTGAAAAAAGCTGATATTGCACTGTATGAAGCTAAATCATCTGGCAGAAATAAATATGTCACCTACAACGATTAATATCACTTAATGCAGTATCTAACTGTGCTTAAATATTAATGATTAAGCATTTTGTTCATAGTAAATATTATTTAACAAGATAAATTCCCATGTATGCAAAATTAATATTTAGCTTTAGATATATGATTATATTGGCATTTTTCTCAGCCTCTTCTTATGCAGCTTATGCAAAAGATATTTCAAATGAGCAACGTAATGCCTACAAGGCACGCCAAGCTTACAATCAAAACAAGTCAGATTATGAAAGCCTGCTAACGCAAATCGAACAACAAGAAAGGTACTTGGCACAACAGCAGCAAAAACTTGATCAACTGCTTGCTGACAAAATGCAAGCAAAAGCAAAGCTAGATGAATCTAAAAAACATCTAGATGCAGAAGTTAAAACGTTAAACCAAGTTTGGGAATTGCGTGACAAGTAGCATCTTACGCAGTTAAAAGACTCTCTTCACTCTTTTTACATAACCGTTCAAAAGCCTTACCAGATAGAGGCTTAGCTAACAAAAAGCCTTGCGCAAAGTCGCATCCCGCGTCTGATAAAAGCTTGAGCTGTTGTTGTGTTTCTACACCTTCAGCCACCACTTTAAGACCAAGCTTATGTGCAACTATAATCATCGCTTCGCAAATAGCTAGGCTTTCCTGATTTTGAACTAAGTCTTTAACAAATGATTGATCAATTTTAATGTAATCAACATCTTTTTTAGCTAAGTGTGAGAGCGATGAATACCCTGTACCAAAGTCGTCGAGTGCTATCTGAACTCCCGCATCACGCATTGTAGCAATACGATTAATAGCAGATATGTTCTTATCTAAAAATGCACCTTCAGTTGTTTCAACAATGATACTTTTGCCAGATACTTTGTATTTTTGCAAAGATGTCAAAGAATCAATTTTTGCCTCATTTGCCAGTTGAAGCTGCACTGGCGATTTATTAATGGCAATTTGAAAATCTGGATGAATGGTTTCTTGCCACATAGCAACTTGCTTAACTACTTGCTCAAATACCCAGTGACCAACTTCTAGTATTAAACCAGCATCTTCTGCTACAGAAATAAAATTATCAGGACTAATCTGACCTTCATATGGATGATGCCAGCGTATAAGCGCCTCAGCTTTTAAAATCTGGTTTGATTTAATATCGACAATCGGCTGATACACAACTTGAAATTCATTATCCTTAAGCGCACGGTGCATATCATTAATCAAAGTACGTCGCTGCTGAGCTTTATACAGCATGCTTTGGTCAAATTTTGTATACCGATTTCTACCTTGCTGTTTAGATTCATACATAGCAATATCGGCGTACTTAATCAGTGTTTCGGCTTCAATTGTTTCATTTGGATAAGTCTCAACGATACCTATACTACCTGTAAGTTGAACCAAATCATTGCCCAATAAAAATGGCTCTGCTAGTTTTGCTAATACCCTTTTTGCAACGATATCAGTCGCCCTATCCTCTTTTAAATCATTCAAAATAATGGTGAACTCATCACCACCCAATCGCGCCACGCTTTCTGAAGCTACATAATCATTATCGATATAACCGATTACATCTGTTCCACGCAAACAACTGACAATCCTTGCAGCAGCCTCTTTTAGTAATGCATCTCCCATGTCATGTCCTAGCGTATCATTAATTTCTTTGAATCGGTCTAGATCAAGAAACATAAGCCCTAAAGGTAGTTTGCTACGCTTAATTTTTCTCAGATCATCTTTTAGGCGCTGCATGAACATAAATCGATTGGGCAAGCCTGTTAAAACATCAAAATTAGCTTGGCGCCAAACAATCTCTTCAGCTCTCTTCTTTTCAGAAATATCAGTTAAAACAGTGACATATCCTTTTAATACGCCCATTTTATCCTTCACTGGACTAACATAACGCTGTATTGGTATTTGTTCTCCAGTTTTCGTAACCCTTAAGGTTTCGCCTCTATAAACACCTTGCTCTCTAGCAATTTCATAAACTTCTGCTTGTGAAAGTTCAATACCCGGTTTATTTTTTACACTTAAGGTTTCTTTTGTTCCTTGCAAATCATCCAGAGAATATCCAAACAGTTTTACAAATGCTGGGTTGACATACTGACAGCGTAATTCAGCATCCCTTAGAACTATAGGCTCTTGTACTTGGGCTAACGCCTCGTTGCTTTGTTGCAACTGATTATCACGTTCCTCAATCTTGGATAGCATTAGATTAAACTCTTCAGTAAGCAAGCCAAGTTCATCTTCAGTTTGATTATCGACCCTCAATGAATAATCACCACTATTGATAATCTCTCGTATTGCATTAGCTAAATTGTTTATGGGTCCTAAAACATAATCACTGGATTTTCTTAAAATCACATAACACATAACTAGCAAAATACTTGAGATGAATAGCTTAACTAGCCATTCAGCAAATAATGTCATCCATATAGATGTCATGTCTACATTGAAAATTAACTTCCCAATGACCTCATCACTATTAAACTCAATAGGCCTTTGTATAGAAACTAATGCATATGTTGATATAGCCTCAGGCAAATTAAAATATTTTGTTACTGTAGTTTGTTGATAATGAGCAAACTCTTTTCCTTGCTGATCTAATATTCTGGCATCACTGATTAAATGATTAATATGTAATAACTTTAAATTGTCATCAGCAGCTATCTGGTCTTTAAAAACTAGTGCTGAAGCGCTAGTAGTAGCCATCATATCTGCCAATATAGTCAATTGCTCCTGTGTCGATTGGCGTGTATTTCTAACATCATCAATGATAGAAATGACTAGGCTAATCATGATAGCTAGCCCAGTCACTAACAAAGATGTAATGATCAACTTAGCTCTAACTGACTTTTTTTCTAAACCTGTTTGCATTTAATACCTTTATATATACTGCTTATCCAGCCCAATGACTCTTTTTGCAAGCTTTAGCAGTTGAGCACCAATATTGATTCCTTCAGAATTAATGGCTTTGATATTGGCTTCAAAACCAACATGATTATCAAACGCAACCAATCCGATCATGCCACCATGATTAATAAAATCTAAACTTTCGCTCACCGTTAATATCGGCTGCGATTTGCATTTATTCAGTATTTTGTAAATTTTTTTTTCACTAGTATTTTTTATATAAGCTAGTTGGCAAGTATGTATATCTCTATCGTTAGGATTGCGCTTGATCATCAATGCTTTCCCCATAACAACTTTTCCTGCCAAAGCATCAAATCCATCATCGTGCTGTTTACCAAAAACACATATATTTAGGTAATTTTCCGAGATAGCATCATTAGGCCAAACTGTGAATTTCGTCAGGTTGTAAACAATACCCGCCTTTATTGCTTCTTCTCTTGTTGCAGCGTGTGAGAGACAGGTAGCAAACATGAACACTGCTATCTGTAAGATTCGGCAGCATTGTTTTGTCCATTTATTGTGACTTAAGTAAATCATTTCAATTTTTTTGCAAAAATCGGGCCACACAATAAAATGTCATGAAAATGCCGTAAAACCTAGCATAACGCTGTTTATACCCATTGAAATAGAGATGAGTTGTGCGGCCGTTTCCACTAACCTGTCCATTTTTCAACAGCCTATCTAAAAGTCAGTGAAATCGCTTTAAAACACTGTTCGACGCGAGGCGATAGTTTCAAATATAATGCTGGCTATGATAAAAAATGAAGTTGACATTCTGCTTATTGGTGGCGGTATTATGAGCGCAACGCTAGGGGTTTTGCTGAACCAGCTAAACCCTGACTATCGCATCACTATGATTGAGAGATTATCTGATGTTGCGCTTGAAAGTTCTGATGCACTCAATAATGCTGGCACCGGCCATGCAGGATACTGCGAATTAAATTACACGCCACAATCTGAAAATGGTGAAATTAAAATTGAAAGAGCGCTCAGCATTAATGCCAATTTTGAAACATCATTACAATTATGGTCCAGCTTAGTTGAGCTTAGCATATTACCTAAACCAGAGCATTTTATTCATCAAACACCTCATCTAAGCTTTGTCTGGGGACAGGATAATGTTGAGTTCCTAAAGCAGCGCTATGATTTACTAAAGCAACATCACTTATTCGAAGACATGCAATTCAGTGATGACATCAGAACGCTTGAATCGTGGATGCCACTGATTATGCAAAACAGATCCGATAATACGCCTATGGCAGCTACCTATGTTAAGCATGGGGCCGATGTAGATTTTGGTGCAATAACTAGGCACCTAGTGTCTTACCTGAAAAAACAAAAGCACTTCACCTTATTAACTGACACCTCAGTTAAGCGAATTAAAAAGGTACAAAAACCGATTGCTGATAACAGCTGGCATGTGCAACTACACCACCATGCAACTGCTAAATTACAAACCATAAAAACAGATTTTGTATTTATTGGCGCAGGTGGTGGCACACTGCCGCTATTGCAAAAAACAGGTATTAAAGAAGGCGTTGGCTATGGCGGATTCCCTGTTAGTGGTCAGTGGTTAATTTGCCAGAATCCAGACATAATTAAGCAACATCATGCAAAAGTCTATGGCAAAGCACCAGTTGGTGCTCCGCCGATGTCAGTCCCGCACCTTGATACTCGTATTATTGACGGAAAACCTGCTTTGCTTTTTGGCCCCTTTGCTGGCTTTACCACCAAATTTCTGAAAGCTGGCTCGAAACTGGACCTTGCCAAATCAATTAAGAAAAATAACCTTAAAGCGATGCTCGGTGTTGGTAAAAAGCATACTGATTTAACCAAATATTTATTAAAAGAGGCGACACAATCGCATGAGCAGAGAATGAACAGTCTACGTACATTTATGCCACAAGCAAAAAGCACAGACTGGTCACTAGCACATGCAGGCCAACGTGTACAAATCATTAAACAATGCGATACTGAATGGGGCCGCCTTGAGTTTGGTACGGAAATTGTCAGCGCACAAGATGGTTCCTTGGCTGCGTTACTTGGTGCCTCTCCTGGCGCTTCCGTCAGTGCAAAAGCAATGTTGGATGTGATTGAATGCTGTTTTCAAAAAGAGCTTGCTCAAGAAAGCTGGGTACATCAATTAAAACAGCTTATACCAGCGTATGGGCAGTCCTTGATTGACGATGCAGATTTACTACGCAGTATCCGTCAGCACACGCATAAAACGTTACAACTACTTTGACACATCCTTTAATTTATACGCAAGCATTGCATCGCCTTCTTTAAAGCCCATGATTCGGTTGCCTCCACTAGCAACCGCTATGTACTGCACACCATTTACAGTATAGGTAATAGGCGGCGCATTCACGCCAAATGCTGACTGTGCTTGCCATAGCAATTCACCAGTTTGACTATTGTAAGCATTAAAGTTGCCATTACCCTCACCCATAAAGACTAAACCGCCAGCAGTAGTCAAAGAACCACCGACTAACGGTTGATCTGTTTTATTCTGCCAAGCAATTTTTCCTGTCGTTAAATCAACAGCTGATAAAAGCCCCCAGCTTGGATCATCAGTAGGCTCACTAGAGGCGTAACGAATTGCTGGATTTCCGTCTTTGGCAGCAGTTTCATGCAGCGTATACTTGATAGGAGAATGAATACCTGCAACAAATGCCAATTGTTTATCTGGGTCTACGCTCACTGGCGACCAATTTGAGCCTCCAAGAATACCAGGGTATAAGACAGTGCCTTCAAACGTGGCCTTGGCAAACATGTTTTTTTGCGGAACAAAAGCATCTGATTTCAGTAACAGCTCTCCAGTTAAGCGATTGTGAATATAAAACCAGCCAGTTTTTCCTGCCTGACCTACGGCTGGAATTACCTTTCCATTTTGGTGATAATCAAATAGCACAGGTGGGCTAGCTAAATCATAACCCCATAAATCATGTGGCACTTGTTGATAATGCCATTTGCGCTCTCCAGTATTCGCGTCCAATGCAATCAATGAAACGGTATATAAATTATCACCAGGACGAGAAACATCATTCATTTGTGGTGATGGATTACCTGTACCAAAATACAAAATATCATGCTCACTATCAATCGCTGGTGTACTCCATGCAGAGCCCCCGCCCAAGCTTGCTGCATCAGGATATTTTTCCAGATCTGCTTTTTCTGCAGCAATATCTCTATCTAAAGTGACGCCATCCGCTGTGGTGACAGTAAAGTCACCTTCCCAACCATTAGCAGGAATCGTATCAAATTGCCATATACGCTCACCATCATTAACATCAAAAGCGGCTAGAAATCCAGGACGTCCGAACCGACCAGCCACACCTATGACAGCACCTAACGGTGCATCATCACGCGGATTATCAATGTGCAAGCCATACCCTACCCCAGTGATGCCTATAATGACTTTACCCTTATACACGACAGGCGCCATACCAATACCAATACCGGTACCGCCTGTTACTTTACGCTCTTTATTAGGGTCATCTTGACTGAGCGTTTCTTGACCCTCCCTACTGATGGCTGCTTCAACAACATCAATATCCCAAACCTTATTACCATTTTGTGCATCTAGCGCAATTAATCGTGCATCCACTGTACCAATAAACACTTTACCATCGCTAACCGCAACACCTCTATTTTGCGGGCCACAGCACATTTTCCAGTCTTTGCGTCTATCATGCTCATAACGCCACAGCTCTTTACCATTGGTAGCATCAACTGCTACCACATGGTTAAATGGAAGCGAGAAATACATCACTCCCTGTTGGACTATAGGTGCAGTTTGATAACTGGCAACCACCCCACTATTATGCTGCCATGCTAATGTTAATTCTTTTACATTATCTGTATTGATTTGATCAGCTGACGAATATCGCTGACTAGTGTAATCATTACCATAGCTTGGCCAATCTTTAGTTTTATCATTGAGTGCTTGTTTTTCAG
Organism: Methylophilaceae bacterium; assembly: GCA_050301935.1. Classification (GTDB taxonomy): domain Bacteria; phylum Pseudomonadota; class Gammaproteobacteria; order Burkholderiales; family Methylophilaceae. The sequence goes on from JBNLAC010000066.1 coordinate 7,025, forward strand.
TGCTATTACAGCCACCCAGAATCAAACTAAATAAAATAACCGAGATAAAATTGCAGGTAATTTTTTTCATGCGCTATTCCTCATTTACAATACCATCATTATTACGCAAGTATACAGATAAGTATACCCCTAACGATAGTAAAAATTTTCTACTGTCAATTGATGAAATAGTGATAACAGCTCCATCGGAGAATCAAAAGATGTTGTATTGTTCATATTTAAATAATATTTTTAAGCAAAGCCAATTTTGATACAGAAACCCTCGACAGCGATTGTAATTGGTGCTGGCATAGCTGGCTGCAGTACTGCTTACGCACTGGCTAAACGTGGCATTATGGTCACACTAATTGACCGCAATAGGCACATCGCACAAGAAGCTTCTGGAAACCCTGTTGGTATGCTTTATCCTAAATTTAGTACAGGCCCTAGTGTGCTGAGCACCATAGCTAAGCATGGATTTACATACACCTTGTCACTTTTGAAAGAGTTGTCAGTGACTCAAGAAATGTATGATCTCTGCGGTCAAATACAACTAGCAAGCACCTTGAGGGAAAAAGATAAACAATCCAAGCTGTTAGCCAAGCAAAATAGAGAAAATTATTTTCAACTTCTGACAGCAAAGGAAGCTAGCAAAATTGCCAATATTGCGCTTAATCATGGTGGCTTATATATTGCCGAATCTGGATGGGTTAAACCTCAGCTATTCTGCCAAGCATTAATCCAATCTCATTCAATAACAAAATTAATGGCAACATCTGCACTACACATCAAACAACGAGAAGACTGCTGGCAAGTCAAGCTTCAAAAGAATTCGACTTTAGAAGCAGACATCATAGTTCTAGCAAACGCCAACGATATCGTGCAATTCGAACAATGCAAAAACATTCCCATTACCCCAGTACGCGGTCAAGTTAACTTCTTTAAAATGAATGCTTTCAGTCATGAACTGAAAACAATTTTGTGTACCGATCATTATCTTAGTCCAAGTGTTGACGGCTATCATTCTATTGGTACTAGCTATGCACCACATGACATGAATGCAATGCTGAGTGCTGTTGATACTAGGACCAACATAAATGCATTAAAAGCGATGTCGCCTGATTTGTATAATGAAGTAGATATTAATCAAGTAACAGGACGCGTAGCTTGGCGAAGTGCAACGCGAGATTACATTCCCTTAGCAGGTCAATTAATTCATGCAGATCAATTAAAAAATGAGCCTCCGAGGTATAACGACAAGCCAGCTGACCTTCCTTGGTTAAAAGGGTTATATCTTAATGCTGGACATGGCTCCAAAGGCTTGATTACAGCACCACTTTGTGGCGAATTGATTGCCAACCTGGTCAATCAAGAACCATTAGCCATCAATTCATCTATCGCCTCAACAATGAACCCAAGCCGTTTCGCACTCCGCCAAATGGGACTGAAGAAGATTGCCCAGAACTTATATGATTTTTTAGATTAGAATAATGTGATGGTCGACGTTAATCAATTAATCAGTAAAGCACAAACCGCAAAAAACCAAGGCAAAGACACACTTGCATTAGATTACTTTCAACAAGCGCTTTCACAATATCCAAATGAAATTGGATTGCTCAGTGCTTGTGGAAATTTAAGCGTCAAATTGGCTCGCTACGAAGAGGCAGTGGGATATTTCAGACGTATTTTATATATTAATAAAACGCCAGAAGTTCGCAGTGCACTTTGCTATGCGTTACAAGCGCTAGGCAATCAGTCGCAATTAAATGGTCAATATCAGATGGCGGCAGCTTGTTTTGAAGAAGCATTGCAGCACCAGCCTAACAACGCAGCTTACTGGTACAACCTAGGTAATGCTCAACGTGAGCTGCATCATTATCCAGCAGCAGCAATGAGCTTTCAAAAGGCAATAGTAAGCAATCCATCATTTGCTGATGCGTATAATAATTTAGGTAATATTCAGCGTGAACTTGGCCAGCTGGATTTGGCTATCGAAAGTTATCAAAAAGCACTAAGTATTAATCCTGATTTGTTTCATGCGTTATCACATCTTGTGCATCAAAAACAACACATTTGTGACTGGCGAGGACAAGGAAAACATAATCTTATGGCGCAGATAGAGCAGATACGTCACTGGGTTAGAACAACACCTGAGGCGCAAATTTCACCATTTGCTTTTCTTGCCATGCCTACGACTACTCCAGAGGAGCAAAAACTGTGTGCAAGTCGATATGTCGAGCAAAACTATCGCGCGCTTTGTGATCTAGGTAAAAAACAATCTTTTCATCATAACGCCAAATCGAAATCCAAAATCAATATCGGCTACCTATCTGCTGATTTTAGACTGCATCCGCTAGCATTTCTAATTACAGAATTGATTGAAATTCACGATAGATCACGCTTTAACATTCATGCTTACTCCTATGGCAAAGATGACACAACCCCAGTTCGCAAGCGATTAATACAAGCATTCGATTCATTTGTCGATATTCGCAGTATGAACGACCTAGAAGCAGCTAAAAAAATCAACGACGATCAAATTGATATTTTAGTTGACTTAACTGGATTTACCCATAGTAGCCGCACTGGCATTGTTGCACTAAAACCGGCTGGCGTTCACATTAACTGGTTAGGCTATCCTGGCACTATGGGCGCATTTAATGAAGATGATAACGATGCTTTATTTGACTATTTAATCGCCGATAGAACGGTTGCACCTAACCCAACAGATTTTTGCGAAAAATTATTGTACCTGCCTTGCTATCAGCCCAATACCACACGCGAGTTTTCAACTACTAGCAA
>JBNLAC010000067.1:0-9588 GCA_050301935.1 Methylophilaceae bacterium
CACAAACCAATGTGAATTTCGCCACAGTGGAAGTACTGTGAATACCGCTAGCAACAAACTAGCCCAGTAGAGTGCTGTCGTCATTTATTATTCTACTCGCCAAATAGGCCCTTGCTTTTCATCAATTAACATGAAGTATGCGCAACGACTAAAATTGTCTTTTAAATTGCTCTTCAGCCCAATAATATACTGCATTTCATATTATCATGTACTGTATGAATTAGCCTCTCCAGTCAGTTAAAGCTTCGTGAAAAGATATTGCTTAAATGGTGACCACGCTAAATCAAATGATGTCTTAGGTATAATCATGTAGCATATGCAAACAAAACAACACCTCAACTACTGTGATATCTGAACAAAAAAAAGGTCAACTTCACCCCTCTTGGCAAGCTATCATCGGGCAAGAATTCGACAAACCCTACATGCAAGCTTTAAGAGACTTCTTAAAGCAGGAAAAAATTGCAGGTAAAACAATCTTTCCACCTGGTGCACTTATCTTCAATGCATTTAATCATACGCCTTTTGAAAAAGTGCGTGTCGTGATTATTGGCCAAGATCCGTATCATGGGCCGAATCAAGCACATGGCTTAAGTTTTTCTGTACCCGAAGGCGTAGCATTACCACCATCACTCATCAATATTTTCAAGGAAATAGAGTCTGATTTAAATATTAAAATGAGTGGTAGCGGCGATTTAACACCTTGGGCTGAACAAGGCGTGCTATTACTAAACGCGACATTAACGGTTGAGCTGGCAAGAGCTGGCTCTCATCAGAAACGGGGCTGGGAAATGTTTACCGATGCAGCAATCAAAGCTTTAAACGCACATCGTCAGAACTTGGTGTTCGTATTATGGGGTAGCTACGCACAGAAAAAAGGTGAAGCGATTGATGCTACTAAGCATCTTATTTTAAAGTCAGTTCACCCCTCACCATTATCAGCACATCGCGGATTTTTTGGTAATCATCAGTTTTCAACGATTAATCAATATTTAAAAGAACATGGTCAAATACCAATTAACTGGAAGCTCTAGTTTCCATCAATCCGTTGCAGTTTTACCAAAAAAACTCCTTCAAGCTTGGTATAAACACCGTTGCGTTAGAGAATGTCTGGGTGTCATATAATTTACTGTATAGATATTGTATTATCATTGGGAATTCATCTGAGGATAAAATCATTATGCATGCTACAACCTGCATTAAATTAATCTTTTTGTGTGCTTTTCTTTTGAGCAATTCAGCCATAGCGGCATCTTGCTACGACCCCTCCCCTAATCTGGGGGATCAAGGAGATGAGTACTACAACCTTGAAGAAGCCATCACACTATCGAATGATGCGCAAAATCAAATCAAATCTTTATTTGAACAATTGAGAGGCCGCTGGTCAGGTCAAGGTACTCACATGGAGTGCTTTGGTCCAGATAGCGCACCTGAGGAGAGAATCAGCAATATTAAGTTAAATCTAAAAACAGAATCTAATGACTCACTCCACATAGCATTTAATACAGAAATTAAAAATAGTGACAATGGCGTTACAACATCAGAAAGAATTGATCTAATCGGTCAAAATCCTATCTTTTCATTTGATGCAGTAGCAAATAATCACATTATCTTTTCCGAGAAATATCGATCTGCATCAGGAGTAGCCAAAAAAGATAAAAAACGTTTTACACGGTTAATTGAAAATATTTATGAAATCAAGTTAATGAACAATCAATTACACTTTTCAAAGCATTTATATCTTAACGGTACTTATGTTGCTAAAGATGATTGGTTGCTTGATCCAAAATAGTTAATGAAAACAAAACAAAATTTAAAGTCTAACAAAGCAAATGCTATCGCTTTTTATCGTACGGCCTTTCTGGGAAGTCCTGCTGAGGCAGTTGAGAGATATGTAGGTGCAGAATATATTCAACATAACCCACTGGTTGGCAACGGCAAACAAGCCTTCATTGATTACTTTGAGCAAATGGCGGCCGAGTACCCTAATAAAGAAATATCCTTTGTCCGTGCCATTGCTGAAGATGATTTAGTCTCTCTGCACACCCACCAGATATGGCCGAATAACGAACAATATGTAACCATGGATTTTTTTCGTTTTGATGAAAACGGCAAAATTGTTGAACACTGGGATGCTATACAGAGAATACCTGAGGAAACCAAGAATGGTAACAGCATGTATTAGTTAAGTAAGAATGCTGACCATGTCAATTTTAGGGATATGTCTTCGTGCCAGATAATCAACACAGCGCAATTGCTGTATTCAAAACGTTTTTAAAGCTAGGCCTTACTTCCTTTGGTGGGCCTACTGCGCATATAGGTTACTTTCGTAAAGAGCTTATTGAAAAGCAACACTGGGTCAATGAACATCAATTCAGCCAGCTACTCGCGATTAGTCAATTTTTACCAGGACCCGCCAGTAGCCAGCTAGGTTTTACAATGGGTCTTCTGCGTGCTGGTTGGCTTGGAGCAATTGCAGCATTTATCGCATTTACATTACCATCCGCGTTATTGCTCATCAGTTTTGCAGCTGTGCTACCAATGCTGACCAATAATATTGGTATGTCTACTATTCATGGGCTTAAACTGGTTGCTGTCTGTGTTGTAGCTGATGCAGTACTGGGTATGGCAAAAAAATTGTGTCCTGACGTCACCAGACGTATTATCGCTATACTAGCTGCAGCAACGCTATTGTGGATGAATACATCATGGGCGCAAATACTGGTCATTATTGTAGGTGCTATTATGGGCATACTCTTTTGCAAGAATGCAATTGGCACAGAACAACATGTTATCCAGTCTCGATACAGCAAAAAGTTTGGTTTAATCCTACTCATAATTTTCCTGCTGCTTCTATTGATGGCAGTCTTCGCCAACAACCAAGCAGGTCTTATGGCCATTGCACAGGCGTTTTACCAAGCTGGTGCATTAGTGTTTGGGGGTGGACACGTTGTATTGCCACTACTGGAAGAGGCCGTCGTTAATACTGGTTGGTTGAGTTACGAAACCTTTCTGGCTGGTTATGGTGCCGCACAAGCCATTCCTGGCCCTATGTTTTCATTTTCCGCATACTTAGGTGCACTCATCCCAACGACAGAAAAAATAAGCTGGCTAGGTGCATGTATTGCGTTGGTATCTATATTTTTACCAGGTTTTTTATTGATCGCAGCAACATTACCTATTTGGGAATCAATCGCAAGTAACCCCAAAGCTGCTCATGCCATAGCTGGTATCAATGCCGCCGTTGTTGGCATTTTGGCAGCAACCTTATATAACCCAATATTTTCAAGTAGCGTCATTCATGTCTACGATTTGTTTATCTGTGCTATGGGTCTCGCGGCACTGGCAATCTGGCGAGTTTCGCCATTATATGTGGTTGTATGGTGCGTCGCGGCAAGTATAGTACCTATATACATGGTATGATGTGTTAGAGGAGAGGATAAAAAAAGCCCCAACCAAGGGGATGCGGTCAGGGCCAAAATGCCTTTTTGGTAAGGCTTCCGCTCAGGGAGGAAAAAAGCGGACTGGTAACAAACTCTCATTCCGTTACCATGCAAGTATTGACTGTCGCTTTAACGTGTAGTTCATCCATATTACATTTTTTTTGTAACGAATTGTTTCAGCCTAAAATAGTGATCTAGCACGTCATCAAACTTAGTTTATAACCTGCTAGAAAAACACCTGCTTACTTTACCCAGTAACGCGCAATACATTGCTGGTAACGTTATAATAGCCAAATGGATAGTATGCAAACAAATAGCGACCCTTTACTCGCAGGTCTGAACAACAAACAACTCGAAGCGGTAACCTTACCGCATCAATCTTCACTGATTCTAGCAGGTGCTGGCAGCGGAAAAACACGCGTGCTTACTACGCGTATTGCCTGGTTAATCCAAACCGGCCAAATATCACCTATGGGATTAATGGCTGTTACATTCACCAACAAAGCGGCAAAAGAAATGCTAACGCGTTTAACTGCTATGATGCCCATTAATACACGTGGTATGTGGGTGGGGACTTTCCACGGTTTATGCAATCGTTTACTACGCGCTCACCACCGTGAGACTGGCTTACCAAGTACCTTTCAGATTTTGGATACTGCGGACCAACTTTCCAGTATTAAACGCTTGCTTAAAATCATGAACGTTGATGATGAAAAATATGCACCCAAGCAGGTGCAAGGCTATATCAACGCATGTAAGGAAGAAGGTTTAAGAGCAGATAAAGTGGATGCTTATGATGCCCATTCGCAACGCTTACGGGAAATTTATGAAGAGTATGACAAACAGTGTAATCGTGAGGGCGTAGTTGATTTTGCAGAGTTACTGCTTCGATGCTATGAGCTATTAGAGCGTGATGCACATATCCGTAATCACTATCAAACACGTTTTAAATATATCTTGGTTGATGAGTTTCAGGATACCAATCGCCTACAATATTTATGGCTGAAGCTATTGGCAGGAAAAGACAATTGTTTGTTTGCAGTTGGCGATGACGATCAGTCTATTTACGGTTTCCGCGGTGCCCGTGTCGGTAATATGCGTGATTTTGAACATGATTTCAATGTTAAAAATATCGTCAAACTTGAAGAAAATTACCGTTCGCACAGCAATATTTTAGACGCTGCCAACGCGATTATTTCGCACAATAAAAATAGACTTGGTAAAAACCTATGGACATCGGCCGGCAAAGGCGAACCAGTACGCATATATGAAGCATACAACGACCAAGATGAAGCAGGTTTCATTGTCGATGAAATCAAGATGTTACATGCAGAAGGCACCAACCTGAGTGATATAGCGCTACTTTACCGCAGTAATGCGCAGTCACGTATTTTGGAACATGCACTCTTTTCAGCAAACCTTCCCTATCGGGTTTATGGTGGCTTACGCTTTTTTGAACGAGCTGAAATTAAACATGCTTTGGCCTACATGCGTTTGATGGCCAATGCTAATGATGACACAGCACTTTTACGCGTCATCAATTTTCCAGCGCGAGGCATCGGCGCACGCTCATTAGAACAATTACAAGAAACCGCACGTCAACAAGGCACGAGCCTATGGGCAGCGGCTTGCCAAAGTTCAGGAAAAATCGGCCAATTTGTGAGTTTAATTCGAGAAATGACTGATCAGACCTATGGTGTCTCTCTGGCTGAAGTAGCTGAATTGGTAACGACGCTATCTGGCTTAAAACTGCATTATCAAAATACAAAAGATGGCGAGGATCGCATCGCCAACTTGGAAGAGCTTGTCACGGCAGCAGTTGCTTTTACCAATCAGGATTTTGGGAATCATAATAACGTAGATGGCAATACAGAAGATGATTTGCTTACGCAGTTTTTAACGCATGCCAGTTTAGAGGCTGGTGAGCATCAGGCGGATGTTGGCTATGATGCTTTACAACTGATGACAGTGCATGCAGCAAAAGGCCTTGAATTCAAAACTGTGTTTATTAGTGGCTTGGAAGAAGGATTATGCCCGCACGAACAAAGCATGTATGAAAATAATGGGCTTGAAGAGGAGCGTAGACTAATGTACGTAGCGGTGACACGCGCACGGCAACGTTTGTATTTGAGTTATGCGCAAAGTCGCATGCTGCATGGGAAAGTGCGTTACGGAATTGCCTCTCGCTTTTTAGATGAAATTCCTGAAGAGCTGATTAAAAGGCTTAACAGCAAACCTGCTGCTAAATCACGTGGTTACAATTATGATGAAATGCCCCATATCATGACAGGTCATAAAAGTCAGGCACAAAAAGATGCAATGCCCTGGAAAGTAGGTCAAAGTGTTGCGCATGCAAAGTTTGGTAAGGGCGTTGTTGTTAGCTACGAAGGTGCGGCTAATGACATGCGTGTGCAGGTGAATTTTAGCAATGAAGGCTTAAAGTGGCTTGCACTTGAGTTTGCCAAACTCACGGCAATTTAAGCAGTAGGCGCTGCTCTAAAAATATCGCGATAGCTCACGTACTGGAATGCCAAAGTCAGCGCCACACTGATTAAAAAGCAACCAAATAATAAAAATGACATCAATGTTTGTGCAATTGCGGGCTGCATAAAAGAAAACAGACCCACAACAATAGATGCAATAATCATTAGTGTTATAACAGCCCCAGACAGCAATATCCATGCGGCTGTTAACGCAATCATATATTGGATAGCACCTGCCACACTCGATTTTAGGGCTTTGATAACACTATAATCATTAAACGCAATTAACATTGGCGCAAACCAAACGGCAATCATCAATGGGACAAACATCAACATAAGCTTAAGCAAAATCGGCATCATCGTTTGCATCGCCGTAACCATTTCTTGTTCAGTCATTTGTGTTTGTTTATTTAAAATTTCTGCAAGCACTTGCGCGTCAGAACTAAACAAAAGGCTAACGCCAATAAAATAGACTAACGTTAGCAATCCTAATAGCAGCAGTTTCTTCATTTTTGGCTGTATTAATTGCATGATAATCGAAATATTTTCTGTCTTTTTCACCTCTTCATTGCGATACATACGAATTGCAACTGCAATAAATACTGGCCATATCAATATTGTTAGCAGAGCAAACAGTTGAAATCCAGGTATTGATGGTATGAACACAAAAATAGCGAGATATGCCAAGGCGATAAACATCCATTTTCTTGGCGCCTGCTTAAGTAGCGCAATACTTTCGCTTATCCAGCTAATACCAGTTTTCGTTTTTGACTCCAAAATTGCCATCATTCATTCTCCTACACACTATACCGCGCAGGGCTTGGACCTTTTTAATAATATCTGCTTAAAGTAGTCTGGATCTTTTGCATGTGTCAGTTCACCTTCTGCGGGAAAATGTAAGTCATACAACCGTGACAACCAAAAGCGCAGCGCAGCGATGCTCAACAAACCTTGCCAGACATTTTTTTCTGCATCATTAAATGGCCTCACTTCTGTGTAGGCTTGCATAAATGCATTTAGTCTTGGCTCATCAAACTCCCCAGTGTTCGTTAAACACCAGTCATTTACAGCGATAGCAACATCGTATGCCAAGACATCATAACAAGCATAATAAAAGTCAATAAACCCACCTAGTTCTGCACCATCAAACAACACGTTATCGCGAAATAAATCACCATGTATCACACCCTTGGGTAAGCTGCTTAAATCCAACTGATTTTGAAAAGCCAACGCCTGTCTTAATAGTGACTGGTCTTCAGGTGATAATTTATCCATCACTAGTGAAGCAGTGTAATTGCGCCATTCGTCATCTCGCTGATTACTAGAAGTCAGATTAAATGATTCTCCTGCCAAATGCATTTTCGCTAGTACACGACCCACTTGAGCACATTGCTCTGTATCAGGCGTTTTGACGTCACGACCTTTTAGACAAGTCACCAGCAATGCAGGTTTGTCTTTAATCACTTGTAATGCTTTGCCATTTTTATCGACAATTGGCGCGGGGCATGGAATATCATGCTCGGCCAAATGTGTCATTAAAGCTACGAAGTAAGGTAAATCTTCAAAGCGGTTTGCCTCAAAGATTGTTAGGACGTAGCGCGCGTTCGTAGTAATAACAAAATAATTGGTATTGGTAATGCCTGCAGCAATCCCTTTAAGCTCTGTAATTTCGCCAATGGAATAATCTCTCAAGCATGTTTGCGCTTCTGACAGTGTTAAGGTGGTAAATACCGACATAAGGTGTTACATAAATTATTCATTATTTAAGATTAAGCTACCCACAAGGATAAGCACTAACCTTTGAGTAAGATAAAACTAAAACCTAAATAATGTCCATTTAGGTACGGATGTTGGTGCATTAGGGCCAACATTAACCCAGTCGCTTTGTGAGTCTTCTTTATACAGATAATAGGGCACGCCATGATCAGGAATAATTTTCATCATGTAAAGCTCGCCATTAATTCGGTATTCATGCACGGTTTCTTTGTCTTTTTTGCGAATCGTGACTTCTGGCTCATCCTCTAATGGTTCGCCCGCCTGCACTTTTGGTGGTGGAGGCACTTCCTCAAGTAACTCTGCATCCGCTGGCGTAGCTGCATATGACGCTTGTGCGCCTAGGAGCATTAGCATGAGAGCTACCGATAAGTTTAACAATGATTGTTTTTTCATGGCACTATCTACCCAATTAAGAAGGATAAGTCATTCTATCAAAAAGCGTGAATGCATACCCATATTCATTACAAATTAAGCTGATTTTTCTTATCTTCAGCACTAAGCTGAAAACCTCTCGATTCATAGTAATCAAAAATAGCAGCCACTACCTCATTCGGATCATCAATCACCTGGATTAAATTCATATCATCAGGTGATGCCATACCCTCTCCTATCAAGCTATTTTTGAGCCACTCAATTAAACCTGCCCAATAATCTGAGCACATTAAAATAATCGGAATCTTGTGTGACTTTCCTGTCTGTACTAGCGTTAATGCTTCCATTAATTCATCTAATGTTCCAAAACCACCAGGCATCACTACATAAGCTGATGCGTACTTTACAAACATGACTTTGCGCATAAAAAATGTTTTAAACGTAATGCCAATATCCTGATAGCCATTGCCAGATTGTTCAAAAGGCAACTCAATATTCAAACCAACACTAGGGCCCGCGCCAGGATAAGCACCTTTATTTGCCGCCTCCATAATACCTGGACCGCCACCCGAAATCACAGTAAAACCGGAGTCTGATAACAACCTTGCCAGCTTCTCTGTCAGTTGATAATAGGGATGATCTGGCTTTGTACGTGCGCTGCCGAAAATTGACACTGCAGGCATGATTCTCTTTAGGGTTTCAGTCGCACCCACATATTCAGAGACTATCTCAAACGCGTGCCATGACTCATTACCTTCTGCATCGCCGTGCAATAACTCTGGTGTCGTCATTTGTGGTAATTTTCTTGTTGCCATTCCACTTCCTTCTTATTAATTAATGCTATTTATTTGTTGTAAAAATCATATTACATAAAGTATAGCGAGATATGGGAGAATAACGTAAAACAAATTAGTACATTAGAGATTTTGCAATGAAAACCTTATTACTCGTCGACGGCTCCTCCTACCTATATCGCGCTTTTCACGCCATGCCCGATTTACGCAATGCAGCAAATGAGCCGACAGGTGCCATTCATGGTGTACTCAATATGTTGCGCCGTTTACACAAAGATTACCCTGCCGATTACTGCGCTTGCGTATTTGATGCCAAGGGTAAAACCTTTCGCGATGACATCTATCCTGAGTATAAAGCGAACCGTGCAGCCATGCCTGATGATCTACGCCCGCAGATTGAACCGTTGCATGAAGCCATCAAAGCATTAGGCTGGCCATTGATTATGATTGATGGCGTAGAAGCCGATGACGTTATTGGTGCATTAGCCAAACAAGCGGAAAGCCAAGGTATTCGTACGATTATCTCCACGGGTGACAAAGATATTTCGCAATTAGTGAATGAGCACATTACCGTCGTCAACACCATGCGTGATGCATTTAGAAAAACGGATGATGTGTTAGATATTGCAGGCGTAGAGAAAAAATTCGGTATTCCACCTAGCTTGATGATTGATTATTTAACTCTCATTGGCGACAAGGTGGATAACGTACCTGGAGTAGAAA
>JBNLAC010000068.1:0-9227 GCA_050301935.1 Methylophilaceae bacterium
CTGCTAATTTACTTGCAAGTGTCATCGTGTATGCAGGTTTGCCAAAAAAATCAGCCCATTCACCTTCCCCTGAAGCGGGGATTTGGTCTGGTAGTATGCCTACAGCTTCACCTTTTTTTAATGCTTTAAAAAGTATCCTGACACCGTTTGCATTGGCCTCAGCTAGCGTAACGTTTGTACGCTTACGGCCATTTACTAATGGCAATAGCCATTTCTTTTTTGGAGGGCGGTATAGTACTGTAATTGGATGTTGTCGTGCATAGTAAAGCGATGTAATCTCGAAGCATCCCATATGTGGTGTGAGGAAAATAATGCCTTGTTGCGCTTCAATGGCAGACTCTATAATTTCCCAACCATATACTTGTTTCATCAAATTATTGATACGTTGATTATCACTATTCCAAATGTAGGGCGTTTCGAGAATGGCTTTGCCCATAGCAATAAAATTAAGCTTTACGGTTGGTTCAATAGGTTCATTAAATAACTGGCTCTGCGTAATATTTTCAATGGCTCTTCGCTTTGCTTTGCCAGCAACAAAAAATAAGATGACACCTAGCAACTTACCCATTGCATGCAAAATAGGTAAAGGTAATAGTGATAAAGGTTTAAAAATCAGTTGAAGCATAGGCATGACATTATAAGCGTAAACATGACTTAACTTGCAATTGGCTTTTTAATGACTGATATAATGCCATCATTCAATAGCATACGTGATGAATGAATTGTTTCAATCTACAGAATATCAAGATATATTTTCTCAACATCATTTAGATGATTTTGTGTCATTGTGGGCAAAAAAAATTGATTGGTTTGAGCCACCCAATCACCGTCGCGGTGGGTGGAGTGGTGTTGGTCAGTTGTTCCTACCATCACATTCAGGTAGTTTAAATATTTTTGTTAAAAAACAGCAAAATCATGGTCGACGCACTTTGTTTCACCCGTTTAAAGGCGAGCCTACATTTAGGCGCGAGTTCAAGCGATTAGTATTTTTAGCGCAAAATCAGATAAAAGCACCTAAGGTGGTGTTTTATGCAGAAGAAAAAATTAAAAAGGATAGCTGCGCTATTTTAGTAACGGAGGCATTGGTTGGCTATGAACCACTCGATGTCATCACTAAAAGATGGCATTCTGATGAAGCTGTAACACGTTTACAGAAAAGCAATTTACTGAAAGTAACAGCCGAAATGATAAGAAGATTTCATGAGGCAGGCTTAGTACATAGAGCGTTATATCCCAAACATATATTTGTTAAAAATGCCGACAATTCACCCGAAGTTGCACTCATTGACTTGGAAAAATCACGCTTCAGCTTGGTATTGCACTATCGCGCATATTTTGACCTTTCCGCATTAAATAGACATGCCGAGTACTGGAGTAGAAGTCAACGGATGCGCTTTTTCCTAAGTTACATGCGGTCAAAACGTCTAACTAAGCGATTAAAATTTATGTGTCAGCTTATATTGCGACGTTCTAATAGATCTTAATTTGTATGGCAGATAATCATCACGTGGATCTAATGGCAAGTTTTGGCTTAAGCTCACCTGCTTTGCTTGTTGGTGAGCATGCGATGACTGACATTCAGATTGTTCGATCTATTCCCTCAAGGCGATGTGTGTTTCGTGCAATTTGGCAAGGAGAGCCAGTCTTCGTCAAAATGTTTTATGGTAGTCGCGCGAATAACTACGCGCTAAGAGATATGACAGGTATAGCTCAACTGCAAGAAGCTAATATCACTACGCCAAGAATTCTTTATCACAGCGAGGTCAGAGAGCTGCATGGTTACGCGGTCATCTATCAGGCAATTGTTAAAGCTGATAATGCGGAAACTGGTTATATGAATTCGAATGATGCCGAGCAAGTTGCATTAGCCAGAAGGCTCGTCATGACAGTTGCGATGCACCATAACGCAAACTTGATCCAAACAGATATGTATTTAAAAAATTTCTTGGTGACCGACAATTTGATTTACACAATAGATGGTGACGGCATTAAACGTTTCGACAAGCTATCCAAAAACCATGCATTACGAAATTTAAGCTGTCTGTTGTCGAAATTTGATGTGCTGATGCTTGATCAGCACTTGTCTACTTTACTTAAAATATATTCGGATACGAGATTGTGGGGCAAGTCCCCAGATATTGAACAAATTAATAGACAAATTGCCACCGCAAGAAGAAAGGCACTTGCAGCTTATGCAAAGAAAGTGTTCAGACAGTGCTCTGACGTGAATGTTAGCAACGGGGATCAACTATTCACAACAGTTCGCAGTGAATATGCATCTCAGTCATTACCATTAACGCCAAAACAGCTTGATGGATATCTAAGCACGGATAAGCTCATTAAAGATGGTAATACTTGCACTATAGCCCTAGCAACAGTAAGCAAGCTCCAATTAGTGATTAAGCGCTATAACATTAAACACTTTTGGCACGGTGTAAGCCGGGCTTGCAGAAAAACACGTGCATCAGTTTCGTGGGAAAATGCGCATCGTTTGCAACTACTAGGTATTCTTACGGCAAGCCCAGTGGCGCTATTAGAAGAACGATGGTTTGGCTTAAAGCGGAGAGCCTATTTTTTGACTGAATATGTAGATGCACCAGATGCATCAGCGTTTTTTAAACAAATATCTGACAAGACAAAACGTGCGCAGGCAGTTAAAGCATTGGTACAACTGTTCTACAGACTTTATTTACTTCAAATTTCGCATGGTGACATGAAGGCAAGTAATATTAAGATACTGTCAGATGCTGAACCACTATTGATTGATCTGGATAGTATGAAGCAGCATAAAAGTGCTAAAAAAGCAGCCAAAATGCATACCAAAGACATTAAACGCTTCATGCAAAATTGGAAAGATGAGCCTTCGCTGTATAATGCGTTTGTTAAGGTTTTTAAAGTTGTTTATGCCGATCACGCAACCTTGCAGGCGGCAGAAATATTCAAATAATCACAATAGAGTTAAATTAAATGATTGTATTAGGTTTGTCTGGGGCGCTTAGTCATGACGCATCTGCTGCTATTTTGGTCGATGGAAAAATTATTGCTGCTGCAGAAGAAGAGCGATTTATTCGGGATAAACATGCCAAAGGTAAATTTCCCTACGAGGCCGCAAAGTTTTGTTTAAAGCAAGCAGGTATTAAGCCAGAAGATGTTGATATCGTTGCTTTCCCTTACGCAGAGATTCCATTAAGCACCAACGCAAGGTGGCATTATGCTAAACGTCACTGGTATGCGCCAGATCGTGCATTAGATGCTATTTTTAATGGTAATCGCCGCTACCGTCGTAATCGCGATAAATCGCTAGCGTTAATGAAAGAACTTGGCTTGAATAACGCCAAATTTGTACCAGTAGAACATCATTTTGCGCATGCTTCCAGTGCATATCATTTGAGCGGATTTAAAGAAAAAACAGCCATAGTTGGTATTGATGGCAAAGGTGAATATGCCACGACATTTTTTGGTTATGGTGAAAATGGCAAGATTCATAAAATAAAAGAATTCTACGACCCAGATTCATTAGGTGGGTTATATGGTGCGATGACTGAGTACTTGGGCTTTGATATGCTGGATGGCGAATTCAAAGTGATGGGAATGGCACCATATGGTGATCCGACAAAGTATGATTTATCTGATTTAGCCAAGTTCGAAAATGGTGAGCTGATTGTTAACACAAAGCTCGTGAATGTGGTCGGTTTACGTCGTTATAAAGAAAATGGTAAAGGCTACTACTTTACGCCAGAGTTGATTAAAAGGCTTGGCCCTAAGCGCCAAGGTGATGAGATTGATGATCCTTATATCCACTACGCGGCTTCAATTCAAGCATTGCTAGAAAAGCTTGCGTTGGAAATGATTGAATATTATCTGGGTGATATTATTCGCGAAACAGGCAAAATTGCCATGGCAGGTGGTGTAGCGCTGAATGTTAAGCTCAATCAGCGCATTATTAGTCTGCCTTATGTGAAAGAGTTATTTGTTCAGCCTGCCTCTGGTGACAATGGCACTTCTTTAGGTGCTGCAACTTACGCAGCGCATTTGGCAGGTGAGACCATCCATAAAATGGAGCATGCCTATTTAGGACCATCTTTTACTAATGCGGAATGCATTGCCGCATGTGAAGCACATCCTCAGAAACCAAATTTTACACTTGTAGAAAATGGGCCGCAAAAGGCAGCAGAGTTGCTAGCACAAGGCAATCCTTTGGCTTGGTTTCAAGGACGCATGGAGTTTGGTCCACGTGCATTAGGCTGCCGCAGCATTTTGGGTGACCCGAGTTATCCAGGTGTTGCTGATCGCATAAATGCGCAAATCAAGTACCGCGAGCGTTGGCGACCATTTTGTCCCAGTATGCTGGATACTGTTGCCGAGGATTTGTTACAGACAAATCACCCAGCGCCCTATATGACGTTTACCTTTGATGTGAATCCTGCTTGGAATGATCGTATTCCTGAGGTTGTGCATGAGGATGGAACTGCACGTGCTCAAGTAGTCACACGTGAAACAAATCCGCGTTATTATGCGTTAATTGAGCATCTAGAAAAATTACGTGGCAATGCCGTTGTGCTTAATACATCACTTAACAGGCGTGGGGAACCAATGATTTGCAGCCCGACTGATGCCCTGAATATGTTTTATGGCTGTGATCTAGAATATTTAATGATGGAAGATGTACTAGTCACAAAGAAATGACATACTTTTATCCCGTCGTTTATTGATTGTGCAATTATTAACGCCTCTCTGAGTCTTGATGGCGTTTGACGGTGTTCACCACTTTAAGCGATAATTGCTTGATAAATTAAATTAAACTGCCACGTAGCGCGTGGCATCATTAACTGAATTGAGTCTAGTATGAAACAATCCCATATAGAAGTTACAGAACGTATTATCGAGGTTAGTCGCCCGACGCGAACTGCCTATTTACAACGATTGGACGAAATAGCAAACCGAGATAGAGGTGCAGATCGACTAGGTTGTGCAAATGTAGCACACGCCTTTGCAGCAATGCCATCAAATGATAAATTTAAAGTCGTGGCAGAAAAGGCGCCTAATATTGGTATTGTGACTGCTTACAATGATATGTTGTCTGCACATCAGCCTTACGGCTCATATCCAAGTATTATTAAAGATGAAGCAGCCAAATGGGGTGCTACTGCACAGGTAGCAGGTGGCGTGCCAGCAATGTGTGATGGCATCACACAAGGCGAGCCTGGAATGGAGTTGTCATTATTTAGCCGCGATACCATTGCGATGAGTACTGCAATTGCATTGTCTCATGATGTTTTTGATGCTGCCTTATTGCTAGGTGTTTGTGACAAGATAGTGCCAGGGTTACTGATTGGTGCTTTACATTTTGGTCATCTGCCATGTGTTTTTGTCCCAGCGGGTCCAATGAGCACTGGTATTGACAATACTTCAAAGTCAAAAGTAAGAGAACAATATGCACAAGGCTTGATCGGAAGGGAGGAGTTGTTAGCTTCTGAATCAGCAGCTTATCATGGGGCAGGTACCTGTACTTTTTACGGCACAGCCAACAGCAACCAAATGTTGATGGAGGCTATGGGCTTACATGTACCAGGTTCTGCATTTATTCACCCGCATGATGGCATGCGAGAATTGCTCACCCGTGAAGCTGTAAAAATGGTATTGGAAAACACCAAGAAGGACCACTATACGCCAATTGGTAAATTAGTTGATGAGCACGTCATTGTGAATGCCATGGTTGCGCTACTGGCGACTGGCGGTTCAACCAATCATTTAATTCACTGGGTGGCTATTGCACGTGCCGCAGGCATTATCATAGATTGGACAGATTTCTACCATTTGGCAAAAACAACGCCATTACTTGCAAAAGTTTATCCTAATGGCATCGCGGATGTTAACCAATTCCAAGCTGCTGGTGGCCCAGCATTTGTGATTCGTGAGTTAATTGATGCTGGCTATATGTATCCAGATGTATTTACAGTTGCTTATGGTGGTTTGCGTGATTATGGCAAGTTGCCCGTCAAAGAGGATGACAAATTAGTATGGAAAGACTTACCAAAAGAAAGCAAGGATGAGTTAATTGTACGGACAGCTGAGCATCCATTTGACCCGTCTGGCGGTTTACGTCTTTTGAAAGGCAATCTTGGCCGTAGCGTGATTAAAATTTCAGCCGTACCGGAAGACCGTCACATTATTGAGGCGCCAGCCATTGTCTTTGACGCACAAGAAGAGTTGCTCGAAGCTTTTGATCGAGGAGAGCTTGAGAAAGATTTTGTGGCAGTTGTCCGTTTCCAGGGTCCTAAAGCGAATGGTATGCCTGAGTTACATAAATTAACACCGCCTTTGGCCGTTCTACAGAATAAAGGCTTTATGGTGGCTATTGTAACGGATGGACGTATGAGTGGTGCTTCAGGGAAAATTCCTGCGGCTATTCATTTAACACCAGAAGCTTCCGCTGGTGGGGCATTAGCAAAAGTGCGCACAGGCGATATTGTTCGCTTAAATGCGAAAGTCGGCATGGTGAACGTGCTGGTAGATGAAGATGAATGGGAAGAGCGTGAAATCGAAGAACTCTCTGATGATAAACGACATGCTAACGAGCATGGCATTGGTAGAGAGTTGTTTGGTGGTATGCGTAAGAATGTGTTATCCGCCGAAGAAGGTGCTATCACCTGGCTTTAAGCATTGCCAATCAAAAGAGAACGTCGTTGTCTAAGTTTGCGTACTTATTGTACTGACTTCACTTAGGCGCCCCTAGTTCTCCTTTGATTATCAACACTTATAGATGTGCTATTTAAAGATTAAGTATTAATTAAATAAACGATAGAGAGAAATATGAATACATTAGATTTAGCAAAAGAAGGTCCAGTAATCCCAGTGATTGTAATTAATAAAGTTGAAGATGCAGTGCCGATGGCAGAAGCTTTACTTGAAGGTGGGATTAAAGTGCTAGAAGTCACTTTGCGTTCACCAGTCGCATTAGAAGCGATGGAGCAAATTGCCAAACATGTGCCAGATGCCATTTTGGGTTCTGGTACAGTCCGTAATTTACAAGATGCAAAAAATTCACTCAATGTTGGATGTAAGTTTGCTGTGAGCCCAGGTTATACATCAGAGCTAGGTCAGTATGCACGTGAAATTGGCTTGCCATTATTGCCTGGTGTTTCTACTGGCTCAGAAATCATGACTGCGAACGCAGATGATTATTTCTTTTTAAAACTATTTCCTGCAGTGGCTGTAGGAGGTATTAACTTGCTTAAAGGTTTTGCTGGGCCTTTTGCTGATGTGAAATTCTGTCCTACTGGGGGTGTAAAAGTTGAATCTGCGCCAGAGTTTTTGGCATTGCCAAATGTCGTTGTGTGTGGCGGTACTTGGCTAACGCCTGCAGATGCCGTGGAGAAAAAAGACTGGGCACATATTACAAAATTAGCAAAAGAAGCGAGCGCGATTAAGCCTGCCTGAGGATTAATTTTAGTATAATCAAGGTTTTGTACAAAATTGTGCAAAACCTTTTTTATTTTGAGTAAACATGATTGAGAAAATAGTTTGAGTATCAACTTAAATAAATATAGAACGATCGTTTTTGATTGCGATGGCGTCATTCTTGATTCTAATGTTACAAAAATAGATTCATACTTTCGAACAGCAAAAAAATTAGGCGCAACAAATGAGCAAGCACAAGCATTAGTAGATCACCATGTGGAGTATGGTGGTATTTCGCGTTATCCGAAATTTGTTTGGTATATAGAAGAAATCTTGAAGCAAGAAGCTACCGAAGAAGCAGTGCAGGAGTATTTAGATGCTTTTAGCCTTGCCGTTTCAAAGGGCCTCATGGGGTGCAAAATAGCAGATGGTCTAGATTCTTTACGTGAGGCCACCAAGCATGCTAACTGGTTGGTTGTCTCTGGAGGTGATCAGTCAGAAATTCGAGAGTTATTTAGTAAGCGTGAATTATCGGCTTTATTTGATGGTGGCGTATTTGGTAGCCCAGACAATAAAGATGAGATTTTCAAAAGAGAGCAAGCCAATGGCAATATAAAAATGCCAGCTTTATTTATTGGTGATAGTAAATATGACTATGAATCGTCTAATAGAGCAGGTTTGGATTTTGTCTTCTTGAGTGAATGGACTGATGTGCCAGACTGGCAGAAGTATTGCGAATCGCATCAAATCCAGGTATGCAAAAATATTAAATCATTACAATCATGATTGCCTTTTTGAAAGATTTTTATTTCCCGAGCCAATTGTTGACAGACCATGATTTCAACAGAATGTGCGCAGGAGGAAAAGTTTTAGAACAAGATGAGCGCGGCGTAAAAGTTATACAGCTAACCAGCGGAGAAATTCTAAAAATATTTAGAGTCAAAAGATTGATAAGTGGAACTAACCTATATTCGTACGCAAGAAGGTTTTGCAGAAATGCAGTAAGGTTAGCGAGACTTGAGATTCCTACGGTCAAAATTAAAGCCTTATTTTATTTTGATAGTAGTAATAACACAGCTGTGTTGTATCAACCCTTACAAGGGGAAACGCTTAGAAAAGTTATTCATGATCTTGCATATGATTCAACATTAGCAGAAACTATGGGTGATTTTCTAGCAAAGTTACATCAAAAAGGTATTCACTTTCACTCCTTACATACAGGTAATGTTGTACAAACACCAGATGGTGATTTAGGCCTTATTGATATTTCTGATATGAGTATCTATCCGTGGCCACTCTTTTGTAACACAAGAGTAAGAAGCTTCAAGCGACTATGTAAGTATCGGGACGATATTAGTAAACTTGGAGAGGCCTTCTGGAACCATTTTTTGGGTCAATATTTTGTTAAGAGCCGATTAAGTAATTCGTGTAGGGATAAAATCAAACGTGAGAATGCAAAACTTAGGCTATTTCGATAGTGTAGGAACTGGAGAGTAACTGTGTGGGTTCTACATATTTGCCATAGCTACTATCCGCCATTTTTAGATTGTGCAAGACAATATAATGCACTGTTTAAAGATACGCCATATAAAGTAATGACAGTTTATTTGACTGGCGATCAGAATGCAGATGTTGAGCGTGACACTCAGTCGCATGAAGTGGTGTTTTTGGGATACAAGAGTAAACAAGTTCGTGGCTTAAAGTTAGGCGCAATTGCCAAAATCAAAACGATTGCCAAACAAAAGGATTTTCTATTCTGCATCGCACACCGTGTCAAACCAACTTATGTGGCACTATTAGCGACAAAGCTGCCAGTAATAAGTGTG
>JBNLAC010000069.1:0-9041 GCA_050301935.1 Methylophilaceae bacterium
TTTGTGTCTGTGAGCGGCATATGTATAACACCTTTTATGTATAGCTAAGTTATACATACTATTATACATATTTTATTAAGATGTTGAGATATGTCATGAGATGGTAATAGACGTAAAAAAAGCCCAAACCCTTGTAAGATATGGACTTTTAGTACTTCTTGATACGTTGTGATACTTAAAAATGGTGGAGCAGGCGGGAATCGAACCCGCGTCCGCAAGCCCTCCACAGACAGTTCTACATACTTAGTCTAGTTGTTGTCTTTAATTTTGCATCCACCAACCGACAAGCGTCTACAAAACGAGTTACCTTGGATTTAATGAAGTATTAAGTAACCCAATACATCACATATCCCGTGTAAATGACACTGCGTTGGTTTTAAGGCCATCTACCCCACGGGAGAGGTAGTGCAGCGTCCAGCTGGTTTAAGCAGCTAGAGCGTAAGTTTCGTCGTTTGCGACTATACTTTTTTCAGATGGATTTACGAGGTAGCCTGATCCTCGGTATGCCCTGCATGCTTTGTAACCCACGTCGAAACCTAGTCAGCCCCTTGTGTGTTGCAATCATATTACAGCGTCTTTGATAAGACTTGGATGTCGCTAATTAGTTCACCCAACCCGTTATTATACGCATAAATATGCTGGTAACGTTCTTTTATCTCCCTGCTATAATAAATCACAAAATCGTTATTTAGAATTGAGGTACTGTAATGCTTAAAAAGTATGGGCCAAGCTTTCGAAATACACCTGAAAAGTGGTTGTCATTGCTACCTAAGATTGATAAAACAAGCAACAAATATACGCGTGGTCATACCCTAGTTGTTGGCGGGCAATCATTGACAGGCGCATCAAGGCTATCCGCTTGTGCGGCTGCACGAATAGGAAGCGGCGTGACGACTTTGCTAGTGCCAAAAGTGGCTTTTACAGTTTACGCGAGTGCCTTAACTAGCATCATGGTTAGAAGTTTTGATGATATTGAGTCCTTCAATCAATCCATTACCAATACAAAAATTACTAGCTTCTTGATTGGTCCAGGTGCTGGGGTCACTTACGATACCCGCATGCAGTCATTAAAATTATTAGCCACATCGCTTCCAGTGGTACTTGATGCAGACGCAATTACCGCTTTTCAAGATGATGTGCGTGTGCTGACAAATTATTTACACTCCAATTGTGTACTCACACCACATGAAGGAGAGTTCAAACGCTTATTCAACCTAACGGAAGATCGCATGCTGACAGCACAAAAAGCAGCGAGAGATTGTGGTGCTGTGATTGTGCTGAAAGGCAGCGAAACGATTATCGCAGCACCCGATGGCAAAACAGTTATCAATGATAATGCGCCACCAACACTGGCAACAGCTGGATCTGGTGATGTATTAGCAGGCATGATTGCAGGACTAATTGCGCAAGGCATGCCCGCTTTTGAAGCTTCTGCGGCTGCAGTTTGGATGCACGGTGAAGCGGCAAATTTATTTGGTTTGGGCTTGATTGCTGAAGATTTGCCGGGCTTACTACCTCAAGTGCTACAAAAACTTCACAGCTAAAGAATAATTATTTATTGTGCGCTCGCATAATACGGGCTTTATCGCGCTCCCAATCTCTTTGCTTTATTGTATCGCGTTTATCATGCTGCTTTTTACCTTTTGCTAGGCCTATGGTCGCTTTGATACGGCCTTTGCTAAAGTGCAAATCTAAAGGCACTAAGGTATAGCCTGAACGCTCAACCTTACCAATCAACTTGGCGATTTCTTCATTATGTAACAACAACTTACGCGTTCTTGTGGCATCCGGGCGCACGTGTGTAGACGCCATACCCAGTGGCGTAATATGGCAGCCAATTAAGTAAATCTCACCGCGCATAATCACGACATAAGATTCTTTTAGATTAACGCGATGATCACGAATCGCTTTGACTTCCCAACCCTCTAGGACGATACCTGCTTCGTACTTTTCTTCGATAAAGTAATCAAAAAATGCTTTTTTATTTTGGGCAATACTCATGTGTTAACGCTAAATAGCTTAAAATGTCTATTTTACGCTAGTTTAAAAAGAACAGCTTGGATGAATAAGGTAGAAAAAACAGTTTTAGTCATGCACTCTGCCAAAGAGATGTTTAATTTAGTTGATAAAGTAGAAGATTACCCGCTTTTTTTACCTTGGTGCGGGGGTGTTGACTTGTTAGAAAGAACAGACACCAGCACTAGCGCAACTCTGCATATTAATTATCACGGCATCAAACAAAATTTTACTACCATCAATAGCAAGTCGTTTCCAGAGCACATGGATATTAATCTTAAAGATGGTCCGTTTAAACATCTGGAAGGGGATTGGCGCTTTATTGAATTAGAGCCAGACGCCTGTAAAATTGAATTCAGATTGAATTACGAGTTTGCCAACAGCTTTCTGGAAAGATTAATATCTCCTGTTTTTAACCATATTGCGACAACGTTTGTTGATAGCTTTGTTGTGCAGGCAGATAAAATTTACGCCAGTAAAAAGGATTGAATAGCATGAGTACAGCAGCAAAAAGTGGAGACCATATCACAGTAGAAGTGGCTTATGCCCTACCACACCAACAACTTATCATTCCTGTACAAGTTGCAGCAAACACAACGGCAGAAGAGGCAATAAATGCTTCTAATATCATCAGCAAATTTCCAGAAATTGATTTAGCTAAGAATCAAATAGGCATTTTTGGCAAGCTTACAAAACTTGATACAACACTAAGACACATGGACCGCGTGGAAATTTATCGTCCATTGATCGCTGACCCTAAAGAAGTGAGAAAACAGCGCGCTGCCGATGGAAAAATCATGAAAAAAGGCGGAGGGGATGCTCCGCCTGAAGAAAATAAATAATTAGTTATTTACAATATTGGTTAATCTCAGCTTGGGCTTTAGCTTTACCGTCTGCAATACCTGCCTCATCTAAATAAACTTTCTCGCCCTGCTCATTCATCTTATACATTCTGCCACCTTGCATAAAGGACTCATAATTAGCTTTTGCTGTTTTACAATTTTCAGCATAAGCCTCTTTTTTCTTTTGGTCTGCTATGCTTTTTTGCTTCTCGAGCTCAGCTTTTCTGGCTTGTTCTTGCTGGGGATCGCCTGATTCAATAGTTTGAGTTTTCTTATCTGGTGGCGCCACAGCACCAGCCTCGCTGTTTTTTACTGAGCCCGCCGCCTCTGGTGCTTTAGCTTTGGCATAAGGGTCCTTTGCAGACTGCCCAATCGTTTTAACTTCCACATTTGGCGGCGGCGGCGTGTCAGAGTAGCGCATTACGCCATTTTTATCTTTCCACTTATATATTTGCGCACCTGCGGCCATTGGTAGCACCAACGCTGCCAATAAAATTGAATACAATACTTGTTGCACTTTCATAGCAAACCCTTTTAATTATTAGCAACTATCACTATTAATAGCCTAGATTACAGTATGCTTTACGCGTTTGACAATAACTATAAACGCTCATAATGCAGCAAAGTTGACTTTGTTGTAAATCAATCAGCTTAAAACATAATCTTGCACTCGCAGCTTAGCAAACTATTCTGTATAATCGCGTTTTGCAAATAAAGGATTACTGATGCGTTTGCTGCAACAAGCTCTTACATTCGATGATGTTTTATTAGTTCCCGCGCACTCTGTGGTTATGCCACGTGAAGTTGATTTAAGTACGCAATTCACGCGCAATATTAGGCTCAACATCCCTCTCGTATCTGCCGCTATGGATACAGTTACAGAAGCTCCCTTTGCTATTGCGTTAGCACAAGAAGGTGGCCTAGGTGTTATCCATAAAAATATGTCTGCGATTAAACAAGCCGCGCATGTCTCACGAGTGAAACGATTTGAGTCAGGCATTGTAAATGACCCAATCACGATTCAAAGCCACATGACTGTTCGTGACGTACTAGAACTAACTGAATTGCATAAAATTTCCGGCTTACCTGTATTACGTAACGACAAGGTTGTTGGCATTGTGACTAATCGAGATTTGCGTTTCGAGACAAACCTAGACCAACCAATCAAAAACATTATGACGCCACGTGAGCGCTTAGTCACAATTAAAGACGGTGCTCCACGTGAAGAAGCCATTGAGTTATTACACCGCTATCGCTTAGAGCGTGTGCTTGTCATTGATGATAATGACACCCTAAAAGGATTAATCACTGTTAAAGACATTCAAATGTCCAGCGATCATCCTAATGCATCAAAAGATAGCAAAGGCCGTTTGCGCGTTGGTGCAGCAGTCGGTGTGGGTGAAGGAACAGAAGAGCGTGTAGCAGCACTTGCTGATGCAGGTGTTGATGTGATTGTTGTCGATACCGCGCACGGTCACTCGCAAGGTGTATTAGACCGCGTTGCATGGGTTAAGAAAAACTATCCTAGTATTGAGGTGATTGGCGGTAATATTGCCACTGCAGATGCAGCTAAAGCTTTAGTTGATGCAGGTGCTGACTGTGTTAAGGTCGGGATTGGCCCAGGCTCTATCTGCACTACACGCATTGTGGCAGGTGTGGGCATTCCACAAATTACAGCGATTGCCAACGTAGAGAAAGCGTTACGTGGAACTGGTGTTCCATTTATTGCAGATGGCGGCATTCGCTTCTCTGGTGACATATCAAAAGCAATTGCAGCTGGTGCATACAGCGTCATGCTAGGTGGCATGTTTGCTGGTACCGAGGAGGCGCCAGGGGAAGTTGAGCTTTACCAAGGCCGTTCATATAAGTCATACCGTGGTATGGGTTCAATTGGCGCAATGAAAAAAGGCTCTAGCGATCGCTATTTCCAAGAGAATAATGGTAATGCTGATAAATTAGTACCAGAAGGTATTGAAGGTCGTGTCCCTTACAAAGGTAGTGTGATTGCTGTCATTCATCAATTGATGGGCGGTTTACGTGCTTCTATGGGCTATGTTGGTGCTAGAACCATTACTGAAATGCGCGAAAAAGCGGAATTTGTGCAAGTAACAAGTGCTGGCATGCAAGAGTCGCATGTCCATGATGTGCAAATTACAAAAGAAGCGCCAAATTACCGCGTAAACTAAATTTTACAACCAAATATTGGGCAAACCAGTTATAGGCTGTTTGCCCAAATTTTTTAATGGCATTTTCATGAACCACTCAAAAATACTGATTCTTGATTTCGGCTCCCAAGTCACTCAGCTAATTGCTAGACGTATAAGGGAAGCGCATGTCTACTGTGAGATTCATCCTTGTGACGTATCCAATGAATTTGTGCGTGACTTTGGCGCTGACGGTATCATTTTATCTGGGAGCCATGCCAGCGTTTACGATGAAGCGACAGACAAGGCGCCTGAAATTACATTTGAGCTTGGGATACCAGTGCTAGGCATTTGTTACGGTATGCAAACAATGGCTCAGCAGTTAGGTGGTAAGGTTGAAGCAGGTACAAAACGTGAATTTGGCTATGCGCAGATGCGCGCACGTGGTCATTCTGCCCTCTTCCGCGCTTTGCAAGATGAAACCAATGCTGAAGGTCATGGTTTATTAGATGTATGGATGAGCCACGGCGACAAAGTAACGAAGCTACCAGAAGGTTTCAAAGTGATTGGCAGTAATGAAACAACGCCATATGCCGCTATTGCAGATGAAACGCGTCAGTTTTACGGTGTACAGTTCCACCCAGAGGTTACCCATACCAAACAAGGACAAGCAATTCTAGAGCGATTTGTATTGGGCATATGTAAAGCAAAACCTGACTGGGTGATGGGTGATTATATTGCCGAAGCTGTCGCCAATATCAAGGCGCAAGTAGGTGATGAAGAAGTTATTTTAGGTCTTTCAGGTGGGGTTGATTCCAGTGTAGCAGCAGCGCTTATTCACCGCGCTATTGGTGATCAATTGACTTGTGTCTTTGTAGACCATGGATTGTTGCGCCTCAATGAAGGCGATATGGTCATGGAGATGTTTGCTGGTCAACTCCATGCCAAAGTCATTCGCGTCAATGCAATAGATCAGTTTATGCATAAACTCGAAGGAGTTAATGACCCAGAAGCTAAACGTAAAATTATTGGCGCAGAATTTGTGGAAGTGTTTCAAGCTGAAGCTAAAAAATGCGCCAATGCTAAATGGTTAGCACAAGGAACGATTTATCCCGATGTCATTGAATCTGGTGGTGCAAAATCTAAAAAAGCTGTCACCATTAAGAGCCATCATAATGTTGGCGGATTACCAGAAAAGCTTGGATTGAAACTATTAGAGCCATTGCGTGACTTATTTAAAGATGAAGTACGTGAACTAGGTGTTGCATTAGGCCTACCACGAGAGATGGTATATCGCCACCCTTTCCCTGGTCCAGGATTAGGTGTTCGTATTTTAGGTGAAGTTAAACGTGAGTACGCGCTATTACTACAACGTGCTGATGCAATTTTTATTGAAGAGCTGCGCAATACAGTTGATAAAGTGACTGGTAAAAGCTGGTATGACTTGACCAGCCAGGCATTCACTGTGTTTTTACCTGTAAAATCAGTAGGTGTAATGGGTGATGGCAGGACTTATGATTATGTTGTTGCACTGCGTGCGGTAATTACCAGTGATTTTATGACAGCTCACTGGGCAGAGCTGCCCTATAGTCTACTTGGCAAAGTATCAAACCGTATTATTAATGAAGTTAAAGGGATTAACCGCGTCGTCTACGATATTTCTGGTAAACCGCCAGCAACTATTGAGTGGGAATAATGAGTCGCGGTTTTGTTAAAGAGGATGATTTAGAGCATGCAGGCACAGATTTACCAGAAAGACCTGTTAGCCCTCATCCTAATTATGTAACACCCGCTGGATTAAAAGCATTAGAAAATAATGCTATGGCACTAGATAAAGAGCGTGCGTCACTCATTAGTCAAAAAGAGAATGAATCGGCAAAACAAAGGCTTGCCATGATTGACCGAGAGCTACGTTATTTATCGACAAGGCTAGAGCAAGCCATATTAGTTGAACCTGCCAAACAAGACAAAGACACCGTACTATTTGGCGCTAGTGTAGATGTAGAAGATGAGCATGGCCAGTTGCTTAAGTTTCATATTGTTGGCGAGGATGAAGCAGATATTGCACAACACAAAGTTAGCTATGTTTCACCAATTGCAAAGGCATTGATTGGACGAAAAGTTGGTGATGTCGTAGCATGGCAACGACCTGCAGGTATCCTCGAATTAGAAGTGATTAAAATTAGTTATTAAGAAAGTAAAACAGATGAATGTTAGTGAAGCTATTGTAGAACGCCGATCGGTTAAAGCGTACGATCCACATCATAAAATGACAGAGCAAGAAATTGCTAAACTCATGTCATTGGCAATGTTATCGCCTACTGCATTTAATATTCAGAACTGGCGCTTTGTGGTGGTCACAGACCCTGTTTTACGTCAGCAGATTCGTTCTGTTAGTTGGAATCAGGCACAAGTGGAAGAAGCCTCTTTGCTAATTGTACTGACTGCTGATTTAAAAGCTTGGAAAAAGCAACCAGAACGTTACTGGGCTAACGCGCCTAAAGCTGTACAAGATTACTTAGTACCGGCAATTGGCAATTATTATGAAGGCAAAGAACTAGTTCAGCGTGATGAAGGGATGCGCTCATGTGGCATGGCAGCCATGACTTTGATGCTAGCTGCTAAAGAGATGGGTTACGACACTTGCCCAATGGATGGTTTTGATTTCGATGCAGTAGCAAAGCTACTAAACCTACCTGAAGACCACATGCCAGCAATGTTTGTTGTCGTTGGTAAAGCGTTAGAACCAGCACGACCACGTGCTGGCCAGTTACATATGGATGAAGTGGTCATTCGCAACAAGTTCGAATAACCCATTTAAATTTCACTTAAAGAATTATCAATATTGAGATCTTATGTTAATCGCAAATAATATTACTATGCAATTCGGCTCGAAGCCGTTGTTTGAAGACGTATCTATTAAATTTGGTGAAGGTAATCGCTACGGTTTGATTGGTGCCAATGGTTGTGGCAAGTCAACTTTCATGAAGATTCTGGCTGGCGAGTTAGAACCAACTAGTGGCAATGTAACATTAGACCCCAATGAGCGCATGGCATTCTTGCGCCAAGATCAGTTTGCCTATGAAGACCAGCGTGTATTAGATGTCGTCATGATGGGACATGAACAAATGTGGAACGCCATGCGCGAGCGTGATGCCATTTACGCTAACTTAGAAGCCACAGAAGATGATTATATGAGAGCGGCTGAGTTAGAAGGCGTGTTTGCAGAGTACGACGGTTACACAGCCGAAGCACGCGCAGGAGAGCTTTTACTAGGTGTTGGCATCCCAACTGAACAACATAATGGCCCGATGAGTGAGGTCGCTCCTGGTTGGAAATTACGGGTACTATTGGTGCAAGCGCTATTTGCTAACCCTGATGTACTGCTACTTGATGAGCCAACCAATAACTTGGACATTAATACGATTCGCTGGCTGGAAGATGTCGTTAATAATCGTGACTGTACGATGGTTATCATTTCACATGATCGTCACTTTTTAAATCAGGTTTGTACGCACACATGTGACATGGATTACGGCAAAATCACTACTTATCCAGGTAACTACGATGATTACATGGAAGCAAGCATTGCAGCGAGAAATCAACAAGCAAGAGACAATGCGAAAGCAAAACAACAAATTGCAGAGCTGCAAGAGTTTGTGCGCCGTTTCTCTGCTAACGCATCTAAAGCTAAACAGGCGACTAGCCGTGCTAAGCAAATCGACAAAATTAAAGTTGAAGAATTCAAACCCTCAAGCCGTCAGTATCCATTTATTCGTTTCGAGTTCGATGATAAAGAGAAGTTACACCGTAATGCTGTGGAGTTGAAAAAGCTTGGTCATGGCTTTGAAGGTAAAGATTTATTTAAAGACATTGAAATTATCTTTGAAGCAGGTGAGAAAGTTGCCATCATTGGTGAAAATGGTGTGGGTAAAACAACATTCCTACGTTGTCTAGCAAATGACATCCAGCCAGCGCATGGCGAAGTAAAATGGGCCGAGAAAGCAAAAATCGGTTACTTCGCGCAAGACCACGAATA
>JBNLAC010000070.1:0-8957 GCA_050301935.1 Methylophilaceae bacterium
GCTGCGTTAGCAGAAATGGGCAAACTAAATTGTGTGCGTGTACCTAAAGTGATCACTTACGGCACCGCGGATGGCTACAGCTATCTAGCCTTGGAGTATATTGAACTGGGAAGCATGCGTGGGGGTGGTGCAAAGTTGCTCGGGCAACAATTAGCGCAACTACATCAACAGAAAATGCCCTACTTCGGCTGGCATATCAACAATACGATTGGCAGCACACCACAAATTAACGACCGTGAAGATGATTGGCATACGTTTTGGCAGCAACATAGACTTATCCAGCAATTAGAATTTGCTGCGCAAAATGGCTACAGGGGAAGAGTGCAAGATAGAGGCATGCTTTTAAGTGAAAATCTGCATGTGTTTTTTGACAATTACAGCCCGCATCCTTCCATGCTGCATGGTGATTTATGGGGAGGTAATGCAGCTGGTGATGAGCAAGGCAATCCAGTGATTTTTGACCCTGCCAGTTATTATGGTGACCGAGAAACGGATATCGCCATGACCGAGTTATTTGGTGGTTTTGGCCATGATTTTACCAGTGCTTACAACGCTGAATATCCATTAGAAGCTGGTTACTCGGTGCGCAAAACACTTTATAATTTGTATCATATTCTTAATCATTTGAATTTATTCGGTGGCGGCTATTTAAGTCAAGCGGAGTCAATGATTGAACGACTATTATCAGAGGTTTAAAAAATAAAACATGAGTAAAATCAAAGTACTATTTGTATGTATGGGCAATATCTGCCGTTCACCCACAGCTGAAGGTGTGTTTAACCACATAATCCAAGAACTAGGCACAGAAGATCGTTTCCATCTGGATTCAGCAGGTACGCATGCCTACCATGTCGGCGAAAGCCCTGATGCGCGTGCACAGCAAACGGCGAAAGCTCGCGGCGTTGATCTTTCCTATATTCGTGCACGTAAATTCACGGCTGGCGACTTTGAAACCTTTGACTACATCCTAGCAATGGATACGGATAATTATGAAATTTTGATGGAAGCGTGCCCAGTCGAACACCAGCATAAGGTAAAACTGTTTTTAGAGTTTGCGCCAGAGCATCCAGAACGTGATGTGCCCGATCCGTATTATGGTGGTCAGCACGGCTTTGAGCATGTGTTTGATTTAGTAGAAGCGGCCTCTCATGGCTTCCACGACTCTATAATCTAGAATCATGTATCCTAGCAGGCATAGGGCGGACGAGCCTATCGCCCGCCGCATGGCTGTGCTGTCAAATAGAACTGGCTGAATCGTTTACCAAGGCAGCTCTTCGCCATTGGTATGCCAAAAAGTACCTGTGTTTGATAGATCCAGCGCGTCCATCCGCTTGAGTAAGCCATCTACCGATTCATCAGTGTTGATCAAACCACCATGACCCGTCATGTCGGTACGCACCCAACCAGGGTGTAAAATTGCAACTGCAATACCTTTAGGTTTTAAGTCGATTGATAGGGACTTACCAGCTGCATTTAACGCGGATTTAGACATGCGGTAGGCATAGCTGCCACCAGAATCATTATCGGCTATCGAACCCATACGGCTGGTAACTAAACCCACTTTGGAACCCTTGCTTAAATTACTCATTAACGCATGCGTGACTAATAGTGGGCCTAAGCTGTTGACTTCATACATGCGTTTAAAGGACTCAATTGCAGCTTTGCTAATGTCGTTTAACCCAAGTCCACCAGCTATCCCTGCATTGTTAATCAACCAGTCAATCTTGCGACCATCCAGTTTAGCCGCTAATTGATGCAAACTATCTGGGTCACTCACATCGACATTTTCAATCACCTCTACGCCTAGCGCTTGTAATGCTGGTGATGCTTGACGACAAGTGGCAATCACATCAAAGCCACGTTGTTTCAGTTGTTTACAAAACTCTAGCCCTATACCACGGCTACTGCCTGTTACTAATGCTGTTTTTGCCATGTGTTTACTCCTTATCACTTTATAGGTTAGGTTGGCATTCAATCAATGAGTTCATGCTTTATCTTTCAGCCCAACTTCAGGCCTGCCACAAAGCCTACTGTTGCGCTCACACCGCGGCTGGTGATTCTTGACAAACGATCCATTAAAAAACCACCCGAGTTTTTGACAGCACCGCTAGCAACATCGGCTGCATTTTTTAAACTTTCATCACTAATGACAGTAATGTCGTAATATTCAAAAACAAACATGGCAACAATGACTGCACCACCGACAAATAAAGCGATTTTCAGTGCCTTCTTCGCAAAATAGCCAACCGCCAGCCCAATAACAAATGGTGCGCCAACATCGCCTAGTATAAACTGACTGGACAACCAATCTACCTGCCCACCTTCTACGGCTAACTCTTCATTCATGCTCTTTAGCTCTCTTATAAAATCATGACCATTCTATTACAAAAAAATCAATGGCGCCTCATGTAGGGAGGTCTCTGTTACAATCTGCCGCATGTTAATCCACGCAATCCATAGAATGGATGGGCAGAGTAAATTTATTTGCTTATCCTTGCTGAGATGACCTCGCAAGCATATTGTTCTAGGTTGTATTCTCATTTACTACAAACACTTAATTAAATATTGATCAACAAGGTTACGTGATGTTATTGGAATCACATTGGATTTTATCTTTTTTATTACTCGGCTCATTTGTAGGATTTATGGCTGGGCTTTTTGGTATTGGTGGTGGCGGCATTATGGTTCCAGTACTCACCACTCTATTTATCTATCAAGGCGTGCCAATTGAAAAAGTAGTCCATTTAGCGCTGGGCACATCAATGGCATCAATCATTGTGACTTCTTTATCGAGTATGCGGGCACATTATGCAAAAGATGCCATTCTTTGGCCTATTGTTAAAGTCATGGCTATAGGGATCATTTTGGGTACATTTATCGCTACATTTGTTGTCGTCAACATTCCCTCCATATACCTTGCTCTTTTCTTTTCACTGTTCATGGCCTATGTTTCTATTCAAATGTTTTTAGATAAAAAACCAAAACCCAGCAGAACCTTAGCGGGTAATGGTGGATTATTGTTGGCTGGTTCTGGTATTGGTGCAATATCAGCATTAGTCTCCATTGGCGGTGGCTCTTTAACCGTTCCTTATCTGCTTTGGCAGAATGTCGATATTAAAAAGGCCATTGGAACCTCTGCAGCACTTGGGTTTCCTATTTCAGTTGTTGGTACTCTTGGCTATATTATCAACGGCTGGACTATTACGACTGGAGAAAACTACACGTTCGGTTTTGTTTATATACCGGCTGTAGTTCTTATTTCTGCGACTAGTTATTTCACAGCGCCATATGGCGCACGGTTAGCGCATAAATTACCCGTTAAGACCTTAAAAAAAGTGTTTGCTTTACTACTTATTTTGCTAAGCCTGAAAATGCTATTTTCAGTGTTATAGTCTGATGTAGAGTATACTCAAACGTATACTTTTTGTTATAGGAGGTGTTAGATATGAGTAATAATGATATTGAACAAATCCGTTCTACTGTACAGCATTATATTGATGGGGCAAGGTCGGGCAAAGGCGATGATATGAAGCCAGCTTTTCACAAGGATGCAACCATATTTGGCTATATCGGCGATGATTTATTTGCTGGGCCAATACAAAAGCTATTTGATTGGAATGATGAGAATGGACCTGCTGCTGATATTGTTAGTCATATTGCCAATATTGATATTGAAGGCACTATTGCAACAGTACGACTAGAATCTGATAACTGGACTGGTCATCGATTCACTGATTTTTTCACTTTATTAAAATGTGGCGACGAATGGAAAATCATGAATAAAGTATTCCATCTTCATGCTTGATTAATAGCTTTATCATAGGCTGCCTGCCTTAATCATTTGATGCTTTCAAAACTAAATACAGCACCCGCATCGGCGGGTTTTGTTTTGTCAATTATTAATATCATCCATAACGCGTTATACTGTTGACCCATAAAAATAAAAGCAAGCCTCTTTTCTTACACACTCAAAAAAACGAAAGTAAATCAACCAATGGCAAATGAATTAAAAACCTTAACCGAACGTTTAAGTTATATTGTTGGCGAAAACATGGCAATGCAACTCAAAAATGATGGTCTTGAATTAGATACGAATGCATTAGTACTAGCCGTAGTCGACGTGGCAACTGGCCATGCATCACGCTTAACGCAAGCAGAAAAACAAAGTACAGTAGAAGAAATTCAAAAGGCAGCGCAAGCAAAACAAGCTGAAGCACATGCAAAAAATAAAGCTGAAGGCGCTGCCTACCTTGCAGAAAACGCAAAAAAAGAAGGCGTAACGACCACCGACAGTGGTTTGCAATATAAAGTGCTCAGTTCAGGCGATGGCGCGCAACCTAAAGCGAGTGATACAGTAAAAGTACATTATCGAGGCACCCTTATTGATGGCACTGTATTTGATAGTTCTTATGACCGTGGTGAGCCTGCAGTTTTTCCAGTAACGGGTGTGATTGCTGGCTGGGTTGAAGCATTACAATTAATGAATGTAGGCGACAAGTATGAGCTCACTATTCCATCTGATTTAGCATATGGTGCACAAGGTAGTGGCCCAGTGATTGGTCCAGATGCTACACTCGTATTTGAAGTTGAGTTATTGGACATCCAATAAATCTGACTGTTATTCTACGCTTTTCTAGCAAACAAATTGAATACGCACACAATGCGGATCTGACATTGTGTTGCGTATGATTCAACTTAAGTGAAGATGTTAATTATTGAATTGTTCCTAACTGCTTGAATAAAGTATAAACATCCAACACATCCCAATGCTCTGCTAATCGACCATCCTCAATACGGAATATATCAACAGCAGCAAAATTGTAATTAGCGTCATTTGCTGGTATGCCGAGCCATTCAGCTTTTTGTGTACCTGCATAATTACCATAAACCCAGACATAACTATCATCTGCAATGATCTTATTTAAGGTGTATTTAAAATCTGGCGCACTTTTGAACCATGCTTTAAAAAAGTCATGAAAGCCCTCGCGACCTTGCCCTACTAGAGGATTGTGCTGAATATAGTCTTCTTTCATGTATTGATCTAACTTTGAAAAATCTTTTTTCACAAAGACTTCTTCGGCAAATTGCGCAACGATATTGATATTTTGTTGCCTTATTGTTTCTGCCATTGCATTACTCCCGAATAATATTGCGATTAAAAACAATGATCCTTTGAATGCGGTACTAAACTTTTTATACATAACTTTCCTTTCTTTTGTATTGAATCGGTAGGACGAAAAGGATATTATTTCCATTAGTATCTTTTAGCAAGAAGGCACTTTTTTGTTATATACATACTAAAAAGTAACTTATTTAAATATCAGATGGTTAAAAAAGTATGAAATGGAATGTTTATGAAAAAAACTGTCCTACGAGATTAGTTCTTGATCGTATCGCTGACAAATGGACAGTATTAATTGTTATTGCACTAACTAAAAACACAAAGCGTTTTAGTGAGCTGCAAAGAGAGATTTCTGGCATATCTCAAAAAATGTTAACGCAGTGTTTGAGAGGTATGGAACGTGATGGACTAGTATCCAGAAAGGTCTATCCAACAGTACCCCCCAAGGTGGAATATACATTAACCGACTTGGGGATAACTCTAGTCAACGTGTTAAGTGAAATACGTTTGTGGTCGGAAGGCAATATTGAAAAAGTCTTGGCTGCACAAAAGCAATATGACCTAGACATGCAAAACAATTAGCCAGACTGTTTCAATTTATAACTTGCTAGTTACCAAGATATTTAATATAGCTATGCTTTGCTGATATAAGCTGAATAATGGGGGTATTGTGTAACAACTATCGAATGTAAGTCATAAGTATGAACTGACCATCCCTTCTCTTTTAGCAAATGGCGCACTCGGCTGCGGCGCATTGATTAAGAAGATCCCAATGATGAATTTGTGTCCAAATCTTCATAGTAAATAAAGCGATTGCGGCCTTGGTTTTTAGCTTCATAGAGTGCGGTGTCTGCTTTAGACATAAGCACATCAATTAACTCGTTAAAATCATGGTGGTTATTATCACCAAAGTCAAAATGACATGCACCAATTGACACTGTTACTGAGCCTATCATTGCAATCTTATGCATTATCCGCTGAAAGACAACTACACTGCTTTCTTGATTGGTACCTGGCAACCAAACCAGAAACTCATCTCCGCCGATTCTTGCAACTAACTCATAATCACGTATTGACTCATTAATTTTATTGACGACATGAACAATATTCTCATCACCCACTTGGTGTCCACAGGTATCATTCAACTTTTTAAAGTAATCAATATCGATTATTGCGAGTACTCCCTCACCTCGCCTACGGCTAAGTTGATTCAAGCTTTTTTGCAGACTTTTATACATTCCGCGGCGATTAGGAATGTTTGTTAAGCTATCGTTATCTGCTTGATGTTTAAGTTCGCGGTTCAGTGCGAGAAGTTGCTTCTCTTGTTCTATGCGAATTAATTCAATTTCTACCCAAGAGGCCATCAATTGCAAGGCATCAATATCGATATCAAGAAATTTCCTATTGCTCGGACTAGGGCTAGAGAAGTTTAACGTGCCGAAGAGCTTATCATTAAGACGGATGGGAATACCAATGTAGGATTCAAGCGAGAATGCCTTGTAAGCTGGGTGTATAGCGAGTTTAGTATCCTTAGCGACATGCTCAAGTGCAACAGGTCCTTTCGCAGCACATGTAATACTGCAATAAGTGGCTCTTAAATCAAACTGGTCCCCACTCTTTATAGAGAAACCTGCGGGCGCTATACAAGAGTGAATAATATAATCATTTTGTTCAATTTTAGAAAAAATACCGATATCCAACCCAAATCGTTCAAGCCCCATATCTAGCAGTTGAATTATTTGATGCTCAAACCCTTTCTTATAATCGGAGGTAATTTGATAAAGCCTGCGAATTACTTGTTCACTGCTTACAACTTGCTCACTACTTAATTGTCCAGCCATTCCTTGACCTCCTGAACCTCTAGCGGGTTTTTAATCATCATGAATATTACATCAACAACTGCTTCAACTGTAAAAATAAGTTTTGGATGCACATTAGAAATAATTGAAATTAAACTGGAGCCAGCATAATGTAAAACTCAGCCACGAGAATATGCATCTCTAGCCTCACTAAGGTAGAATTGACATGCAATAGCAACTTTACGTAAACGATTACCAAACTTATTGAGGACATTATGTTAAATCAGTCGACTGCCCGTTCATTAAAAATCACATTATTAAGTGCTGTTGTTTCTGTTATTTTGATTGCCTGTACGGACAAAGAGGCAACCGAGAATGAAGTGGTTGCTCCATTAGCCGTTAAGTTAATAAAAGTCACCGGGTTAAAAACACCAGAATCTGTTGTGCAAGCCAAAGATGGCAAAATCTATGTCTCTGAGATTAATGAGTTTGGTAAAAACGGTGATGGTCAAATCAGCGTGATTGAGAATGGACTAGTGAGCGTATTTGCGGATGGCTTAGATGACCCTAAAGGTTTAGTCATTATTGGTGATAATTTATATATAGCCGATAAAACGCAAGTGATTAAAGTGAGCCTTTCAGATGCAACGCAAAAAGAAGTATTTGTACCCGCTAACGCATTCACAAAACCACCGCAATTTTTAAATGACTTGGAAGCAGACCCACAAGGCAATTTATATGTTTCTGATAGTGGTGACATTATGGGCTCTGGCAAAGGTGGTGTGATTTATAAAGTAAATGCCAGCGGCGAAGTAACCAAATTAATTGATGGTGATGATAATCCACTTGTCATGGCACCCAACGGCTTGCTTGCAGATGACACAGGTATGTTTTTGACTTATGTCGATTTTACATCTGGCATCTTATATAACCTTAATACTGAAACGGGAGAACTCACAGATCTTGAGCAAGGCTTTGGAGGTGGTGATGGCCTTGTACACCATTCAAGTGGTACCTTGTATGTGAGTGACTGGAAAAATGGCAAAGTATTTTCGGTAGGCGTAGATGGCGAGATAAAAACCGTTGGGCCACAATACAAAGCCGCAGCTGATATTGCCCTTACTAAAGATGAGCGTTACTTAATGGTACCTGACATGAATGCGGGTGAATTGGATTTTATTGACTTAACTGCCAATTAATTCAGCGCTTATCTGAAAGCGTAGTATGATTTCAAAATTACCCCGCTGGGTTGAGTTTGGGGCTTTTGTGCTTGCTTTAGTAGCGGGTTGCGTGAATGCAGTTGGGTTGCTGGGCCTAAAGCATCAATCGATTTCACACCTTTCTGGCACTGCCACACTGCTCGGTATAGAAGTGATAAATGCACCCCTCGGTGACGCGCTTCAATTATTTGCTGTACTCATGAGTTTCCTTGTAGGTGCCTCAATATCTGGATACTTTTTACCGGATGGCGCTTTAAAATTAGGCCGCAACTACAGTAGTGTTCTCTGTTTAGAGACTGCTTTTTTACTTGGTGCCACCTATTTATTAGCCAATCAATCTTTTTATGGACACTGTTTAGCATCGGCTGCTTGCGGCCTTCAGAATGCGCTTGCGACCACCTTTAGTGGCGCCATTATTCGTACAACGCATGTGACAGGCATATTTACTGATTTAGGTATTATGCTGGGAGCTAAACTTAGAGGCGTACCTTTTGATAAAAGAAAAGCGTTGTTGTTCTTAATTATCATCCTTGGCTTTATTATAGGAGGAACGCTGGGCGTCTTTTTATTTAGTGCATTTTCGTTTTATGCGTTAATCATTCCAGCCAGCATGTGTCTATCGCTGGCTATCATTTATTCCGTATACAAATACAAAACTAGTGCCCGAAACGCGTGATATTCAACAGGCCTTGAAACAACAGCGCAAGCATCCTTAATTCTCAAACTGCAATTTTGCCAGCCTAGCATACAATCCACCTTTTTTGCGCAGCTGTGTGGCATCCCCGATCTCTACTACTTGACCGTTCTCCATCACTA
>JBNLAC010000071.1:0-8097 GCA_050301935.1 Methylophilaceae bacterium
CACATAGAGAAATAGTAAAGGAATAGATGATGACTGACCTAAATGATTTGCAGGAACAATTAGCTAAACTCATGGATGGGCATGATGTTGATAGTACTGGATGGGACGAGCCTATCATTTGCCGAGTTGAGGTTGACTTGCCTAGCTGGCTTGCACAGCTATCTGGCGGCAGTGAATGGGAAGTTTATGGTGAAGATGAAGAAGAGAATTGCATTAGTTTTGCGTTGAGAGAAAAAGCACCGAAAAAAACGCCCAAGACTGCCGAGGTAACGCTATATCATAATGGTTACGCCATCGTGGATGTCGAAGGACAAGCATTATTTGACGGAACATTGACGTCTGGGACTAGTGAGTGTGCTCACTTGAGCTATTATCACGCAGATAGTGGGGAGCCAGTTACATTAAACTAACAAGTAGCTCGTTTTTATAACTTAGTCGTATTAATATTGACGAGCAACTGCAAATTCTGTGAGTTCAATCATTGCTTTTTTGTACTCAGATTGAGGAAAATGTTTGATGGCTGCGCATGCGAGCGCAGCTTCTTTTTTTGCAACATTTAAAACGTATTCCATAGCATTGGTAGCAGAGACAGCTGCCAGTACCGCATCGATATCTTCTAAGCCGCCTTCTTCAATTGCTTTTCTAATAACTGCCGCTTGCGATTCATCACTTTGGTGCATTGCGTACAAAAGGGGCAAAGTAGGTTTGCCTTCAGCAAGGTCGTCACCAAGGTTCTTGCCAATTTTTTCAGCATCGCCATTCAGATCCAGAACATCATCTACCAGCTGAAATGCTGTACCTAAGTGCATACCATATAAAGCTAGCGCTTCTTCGTCAGATTTTGAGTGGTTTTCGCTTAATACAGCGCCCAGTCTTGCAGCTGCTTCAAATAGCTTAGCTGTTTTATAATGAATCACCTTTAAATAAGCATCTTCTGTCACATCAGCTTGGTGTAAATTAAGTAATTGTAAGACTTCACCTTCAGCAATCGTATTAGTAGCATCTGATAAAATTTCCATCACACGCATGTTTTGTAGAGCCACCATCATTTGGAAAGAGCGTGAGTAGAGGAAATCGCCAACTAATACGCTAGCTGCATTGCCGTAGATGTGATTAGCTGTGCTTTTTCCTCGACGCATTTGTGATTCATCGACAACATCATCGTGTAATAACGTAGCAGTATGAATAAATTCAATAATAGCGGCTAGCTGATGTTGCGCAGCGCCAATAGTGCCAAACAAGCCACTTGAGAGTAAAACCAACGCTGGGCGCAAGCGTTTGCCTGCACTACTAATGATGTGGTCACCAATAGTGTTGATTAAGTTGACTTCTGAATGTAAAGAGTCGCGGATAACCGTATCGACTGCTTGCATGTCTTTTGCTATTGGGGTTTGGATTTGGCTTAAATTCACGAGTTAAAATTATTTCAGATGCATCATATAATGAGGCGCATATTTTAGCATAAGGAATGACAACCTTTGTGCTTAACCTTTATGACAAAACAATCATTTATCATTTGCTTTATCTGGCAGATTTAGTATAATGCGCGATTCATTTGAACGTGTGAATCAAGGCAAAAACATGTACGCAGTTATTAAAACAGGTGGTAAACAATATAAAGTTGCTGCTGGTGACTACTTAAAAGTAGAAAAATTAGATGGTGACGTAGGCAGCAAAGTAGTGATTGATAAAGTCCTCATGTTGGCTGATGGTGATGATGTAACAATTGGTGCACCATTGGTTGCCGGTGCAAAAGTAAATGCTACCGTGCTTTCACATGGTAGAGGCGATAAAGTTAGAATTTTTAAATTCAACCGCCGTAAACATTACCGTAAAACACAAGGTCATCGTCAAAGCTTCACAGAAATTAAAATTGAAGATATCAATGGCAAAGGCGCTGCAAAAGCAGAGAAACCAGCAGTAGAGAAAAAAGTTGCTGCAGCAAAACCAGCTGCCAAAAAACCTGCAGCTAAAAAACCTGCAGCAACAAAAGCGAAATCAGCAGATAAGGAATAAAACATGGCACACAAAAAAGCAGGTGGTAGTTCACGCAACGGACGTGACTCCGAGTCCAAACGATTAGGTGTTAAAGCATTTGGTGAGCAAGTGGTTTCAGCAGGTAGCATCATCGTACGTCAACGTGGTACAAAGATGCATGCTGGTGAGAATGTAGGTATGGGCAAAGATCATACGCTATTTGCTAAAATTGACGGTAAAGTAACCTTTTGTACAAAAGGACCGCTTAAGCGTCAAATGGTAAATGTAGTAGCAGTTTAAAAACTGTGCTTAAATAGAAAGCCCTGCCGTAGGTAGGGCTTTTTTGTTTTACATACTTCTTGGGCAAAATTTGTTATAGAAGCTGTTAATTTAAACAAAGCGTCTTTTAGATAAAGGCAGTAGAAATTATGAAATTCATAGATGAAGCGACAATCAAGGTCTACGCAGGCGATGGCGGCAATGGCATTGCTACGTTTCGTCGTGAAAAATACGAGCCAATGGGTGGGCCAAGTGGCGGCGATGGCGGTAAAGGCGGCTCAGTTTATGCTGTTGCTGACCGCAATATTAATACTTTAGTTGATTATCGATATACACGAACATTTCGTGCTCAGCGTGGAGAAAATGGCCGCAAGCAAGAACAATATGGTGCAGGTGGTGAAGATATGGTGCTTCGCATGCCAGTCGGAACCGTTATCTCTAATAAGGCCACTGGTCAAACGATTGCAGACTTGGCGGAGGACGGTCAAAAAGTATTGCTGGCTAAGGGCGGCGCTAACGGCTTGGGCAATGTCCATTTTAAATCGAGCGTGAATCGAGCACCACGGCAATTCACTATGGGACAAGAAGGGGAGTCCTTCGAGTTATTCCTTGAGCTCAAA
The DNA here is from genome assembly GCA_050301935.1 of Methylophilaceae bacterium. Lineage (GTDB taxonomy): Bacteria > Pseudomonadota > Gammaproteobacteria > Burkholderiales > Methylophilaceae. The sequence continues at coordinate 2,877 of JBNLAC010000071.1, forward strand.
GTGTTGGCCGATGTGGGCTTACTTGGAATGCCGAATGCTGGAAAATCTACTTTCATTCGCTCAGTCTCTGCCGCTAGACCAAAAGTAGCGGACTATCCATTTACGACATTGCAACCTAATCTTGGTGTTGTTCGAGTCGATGCTAACAGAAGCTTTGTCATCGCTGATGTGCCTGGGCTTATTGAGGGTGCTGCAGACGGTGCAGGTCTTGGCGTGCGTTTTTTAAAGCATTTAGCAAGAACATCCCTATTACTGCATTTGGTTGATATTGCGCCATTAGATGATGTGACTGACCCAGTTGCAGAAGCTAGAGCGATTGTGAATGAGTTAAAAAAACATGATGAAACCCTTTATGAAAAACCAAGATGGCTTGTTCTAAACAAAGTGGATATGCTTGAAAATCCAGACGAGGTCGTTAAGGCCTTCGTTAAAGATTTTGAATGGGATGGGCCGGTATTTGCCATTTCAGCGATTAACGGTAACGGTTGTAAGCAATTAACCTATGCCATTATGGAGCATATGGAAGCGATGCGCTTACGAGAGCAGGAAGAAGAAAACCAGAATGAGCAAGTCACTATTACACAACAGTAAGACGTTTGTTGTAAAAGTCGGATCCAGCCTGGTAACTCAGGATGGTCGTGGATTGGACCGTGTGGCAATCAGAGCCTGGGTGTCACAAATCAGTCAACTGGTTAAGCAGGGTGCACAGGTTATTCTTGTTTCCAGTGGTGCAGTTGCGGAAGGCATGCAACGTTTGGGCTGGGAAAAGCGGCCCAAAGAAGTGCACGAGTTACAAGCGGCAGCTGCTGTAGGGCAAATGGGGCTAATACAGACTTATGAATCCTGCTTCAGTGAACATGCATTACATACGGCACAGGTTCTGTTAACTCATGAAGACTTGGTTGATCGCAAGCGTTATCTTAACGCGCGAACCACACTAAAAACATTATTAAATCTCAATGTGATTCCAATCATTAATGAAAATGATACTGTTGTTACAGATGAAATTCGTTTTGGTGATAATGATACCTTAGCAGCCTTGGTGGCTAACCTAATGGAAGTCGATGCACTTGTGTTACTGACTGATCAGCAAGGCTTGTATTCTGCTGATCCGCGCAAAAATAAAGATGCTACTTTTATTCATTCAGAGACTGCTGGGAATGTTGCGCTGGAAAAAATGGCATCTGGTGCGGGAACAACTATTGGTACAGGCGGTATGCTAACCAAGATATTAGCAGCTAAGCGTGCAGCCAATGCAGGCGTACATACCATTATTGCTTCTGGTAGAGAAGATAATGTGTTGCTGCGTCTACATGCAGGAGAGGCATTAGGTACGCACCTGAAATCTATTAGAACGAAAACAGCTGCAAAAAAACAATGGCTTGCAGATCATTTGCGCACAGGTGGACAATTAGTATTAGATAATGGTGCTGTTAATGCGCTTAAGACTGAAGGAAAAAGTTTGCTCCCAATCGGTGTGACGGATGTACACGGTGTGTTTGAGCGAGGTGATGTTGTCTCTTGTATTGATCAAACTGGTCAAGAGATTGCGCGTGGGATTGTCAATTACAATACGCAAGAAACTATGTTGATTAAAGGACAATCCAGTCAACGTATTGGAGTAATTTTGGGTTACGTAGAAGAGTCCGAGTTGATTCATCGTGATAATCTGGTCGTGCTCTAAGATTGATTTACTGTAAGTGGTTAAGCTCGACAATACACAAGAATGTAGCGAAAATGAGAGTTTGTGGCAGAGTAGTATTAACCGAAATTCAGCATTTGCTAAGAAAGAATTGATTTAGGAAATAATATGGATAAAAAACAACCATTGGTTGCAATCATTATGGGATCTAATAGTGATTGGCCAACAATGAAACATGCGGCGCAAGTGCTAGCGGATTTTGGGGTGCCATATCAGGCAGAAGTGATTTCTGCTCATCGAACACCAGATCAGATGATGCGTTTTGCTGAACATGCTGCGCAAGCAGGCTATGAGGTGATCATTGCAGGCGCTGGTGGTGCCGCCCATTTGCCAGGTATGGTGGCATCCAAAACCATCTTACCAGTGTTGGGCGTACCAGTCGCAACAAAACATCTACAAGGTCAAGATTCATTGTTATCTATCGTTCAAATGCCCAAAGGGGTGCCTGTGGCGACATTCGCGATTGGCGATGCTGGGGCAACCAATGCGGGTTTGTTTGCTGTTTCGATACTTGCCAATCAAAATGCAGAGCTGACAGAGAAGCTTAAGTCCTTCAGGCTGCAGCAAATAGATAAAGTCAATGCAATGGAGTTAGACGACAAACCATGAAGAAAACTGTAATTTCAGCGCCAGCCATGTTGGGAATGTTGGGTGGTGGTCAATTAGGACGCTTTTTTGTGATAGCCGCCCATGAAATGGGGTATAAAGTGACAGTGCTTGATCCAGATAAAAACAGTCCGGCTGGAAAAATTGCCGATGTATATCTTTGTGCCGCTTATGATGATGAAGATGCTCTAAATACAATGGCTAAAACCTGTGCGGCTATATCAACTGAGTTTGAAAATGTGCCTGCGCAAACGCTCGCAACCTTAGCAAAATCAACTGTTGTTCATCCATCTGCAGATGCGGTAGCGATTGCACAACATCGAATTAAAGAAAAAACCTTTTTTAAAGAAGCTGGATTGCCTGTAGGGCCTTTTGTCGCCATCACGCAAGAGTCTGATCTTCCAGCGGATGAAGACATGTATCCAGCTGTACTCAAAGTAGCGCGCTTTGGCTACGATGGTAAAGGTCAAGCGCGGGTTACTAACAGAGAAGAAGCAGTGGCAGCGTTTAAAGATTTTGAACAAGAGCAATGTGTTTTAGAAAAGATGCTCAAGCTTGATTTGGAAGTTTCAGTTGTTCTAGCCAGAGATGTTCATGGCAATATTGAAACATTTCCAACTGCAGAGAATGCACATTTAAATGGAATTCTGGATATTTCTATCGTGCCGGCGCGTTGCTCTCAAGTAATTAAAGCAAGAGCGCAAGAGTTGGCAAAAAACTTAGCCAATAAGCTTAATTATGTTGGTGTCTTAGGTGTTGAGTTATTTGTGGTAAATAATGAGTTGCTTGTGAATGAAATTGCACCAAGGCCACATAACTCGGGTCACTATACGATTGATGGTTGTGTTACTAACCAATTCGAGCAGCAGGTACGGGTTATTACTGGGATGCCTTTAGGTAACCCATCATTACATAGTCAATCCGTTATGGTCAACATCCTTGGTGATAGTTGGATTGATGGAGTAGAGCCTGCCTGGCATAAAGCGCTTGCACATGGAAATGTGAAAATACACTTATATGGTAAGCATGAGCCACGTAAAGGCCGAAAAATGGGTCACTTTACGGTAATTGATAAGGAGCAAAAAGACGCTATCAACACAGCTTTGATTGCAAGAGGTGAGCTCAATATCGGGCTATGATTTTACCCAAAAGCTATAGATAAATAAAAAGCCGAGCATTGCTCGGCTTTTTAATGTTTAATTAAACCCTTATTCAGCTTTTCCGCCATTTAGCTCGTCTTGTAAAGCTTTTAGCTCATCCATTTTGCCATCACGAGCTAACGCAGCTTGTTGTGGCCATGTATCTGGCTTATGCATTTTAAAACGTGGGCCTGCTTTTTCTAATACAGCAGTAAGCGTTTCAATTTTTGCATCTGCTAAATCAGCGAAAGTTGAAATACCCTCTTCGTTTAATAATGTTTCGATTTTAGGACCAATACCTTCAACAGTTGTTAGTTTATCACCTTTGCTTGCAGCGGCTTTTTTAGGTGCCGCAGCTTTTGTTTCACTTTTTGGTGTTGGCGCCTTTTTCGCTTTCACAAGCTTAGGTGCTTCACCACCCATTGCTTTGATTTTAGCGCTAAGACGGCTCTTATGACGAGCTGCTTTGTTTTTGTGGATAATGCCTTTGTCAGCAATGCGGTCAATCACGCATACGTTTTCACTATATGCGGCAACAGCAACAGCTTTATCACCTGACTCGATTGCTTTAACGATTTTTTTCATTGCAGTACGCATTGTGGAACGCAATGCTGCATTGTGTTGGTTTACCTTAACCGATTGGCGCGCGCGTTTGCGAGCTTGTGCTGAATTTGCCATGAGTACTTTGTCCTAATGCTTAATCTATTTATTGGTATGTGTTGAATACGAAACCGCGTATATTAGAGTTTTTTCTACAATTTTGCAAGGAATAACTCAAATTATATCTAAGCAATGTTGATGCGATAGCATGCTAGAATCTGTGCAAACGATAAATGAGACTATAAGAATACCGTATTAACTTCCATGAATTTACTTAAAACGTTATTTACTGTAGGTGGCTTGACGTTTTCGTCGCGCATACTGGGCTTTGTTCGAGATACCCTCATAGCAAGGGTGTTTGGTGCAGGCATGATGACAGATGCATTTTTTGTGGCATTTAAAATACCAAATTTATTGCGCCGTATTTCAGCAGAAGGCGCTTTCAGTCAGGCGTTTGTGCCTATTCTTGCAGAGTATAAAACACAAAGAACCGTCAACGAAACGCGTGCATTAATTAATCATGTTGCAACACTACTTGGTTTGTTTTTGGTGCTGCTAACCATTATCGCGATGTTGGCAGCACCTTGGATTATTCTCGTCAGTGCCCCTGGCTTTGCGGCAGATGCAACAAAATTTGAGCTGACCGTTGATTTATTGCGGATTACCTTTCCTTATATATTTTTTATATCGCTAGTTTCATTAGCAGGCGGAGTGTTGAATACCTATGGTAATTTCTCAACGCCAGCGTTTACACCGGTTTGGCTGAATATTTCATTTATTGTGGCGATGCTATTAATCGCTCCCTACTTTGATCATGCGATTGAGGTGTTAGCTTGGGCGGTTTTTGTTGGAGGCATATTACAGTTGCTGTTTCAATTGCCCTACCTGAATAAGCTGGGCTTACTGCCACGCTTCTCTTTAAATTTAGAAGATGAAGGGGTATGGCGGATTTTAAAGTTAATGGGACCTGCTGTTTTTGGTGTATCGATAGCGCAGATATCGTTACTCATTAATACAATTATCGCTTCATTTTTAGCAAGTGGTAGTGTGTCATGGCTGTATTACGCAGATCGGTTAATGGAATTTCCTACCGGATTACTGGGTGTTGCTTTAGGTACAATTCTGCTACCCAGCTTATCAAAGTCCGTGGCTGACAAAGATGATCATGAGTACT
>JBNLAC010000072.1:0-7561 GCA_050301935.1 Methylophilaceae bacterium
AACGACAAGTTTACTGCCGAGTCATAAAAGCCGGATATTTTACTATAATTGGCTGTTTTTTACTATGTTTACCCCATTATTGCGGGGGGTATTGCGTTTATCGTATTCATATGCTTTTTACCTGCATACGTGATTTCTTATAGATTTTCGATAGAAAACAGGCATTATGCTACTAGATTATGGTACGATTGATACCAAATAGAGCCTGAATTCTTCTGAAAAGGAATTGATGTGAAGATTGAATCAAAGGTTGTTGATAAAACTCTTATTGTTTCGTTTGAAGGAACTCTTTTCTTTAAGCAAATAAAAACCGTTAAGGCACAAATTGAAGGTGGTGTCGTATTTGGTTTAACCGCTGTATTGCATGATGAAATTACCTTGAAACATGGGAGGGTGGAACAAAATAACTACAACGACTATCGCATGATGCGGATAAATGAAACGCCAATCATTGAAGTTCATATTGTTCAAAGTGCAGAATCACCTGGTGGTATTGGTGAACCAGGAACAGCTGCAGTCGGTTCAGCATTAACCAATGCAATTTTTGCCGCTACAGGCAAACGTATTCGTCAATTACCTGTTGGTAATCAACTGAAAAATGGGTAAATGAATATGAATAAAATACTAACCCTGCTTTTGTCTATATGTTTGCTCAGTATTAGTTTTTCAACGACAGCAATTGCCGCTGAGCAAACAACAATAAGCAAAGGTGCTTATCTGGCAAAAGTGGGGAACTGTTCTACTTGTCATACGCAAGCATATGGGAAACCCTTTGCTGGGGGCTATAAAATGAAGACACCGGTTGGTGCAATATATTCAACAAATATCACACCAGATAAATCTACGGGTATTGGAAACTATACGCTTGAAGATTTTACAAACGCAATGCGCAAGGGTTTTGCTAAAGATGGCCATGATTTATATCCAGCAATGCCATATCCATCATATACAAAAATAAATGATGAAGATATTGAGGCACTATATGCTTATTTTATGAATGAAGTTGAGCCTGTTACTCAAGCCAATAAGAAGAGTGAAATTCCATGGCCGTTAAATATGAGATGGCCACTTAAAATTTGGAAATTCTTTTTTCTAGAGGATGCTAGATATCAAGAAAAACCCCAACAAACTGCCTCTTGGAACAGAGGAGCTTATTTGACACAAGGTTTAGGTCATTGTGGTGCCTGTCACACACCGCGAGGTATTGCTTTTCAAGAAAAGGCGCTTGATGAGAAAAGTAAAGATTATTTAAACGGTGGAGAATTAGATGGTTGGTCAGCTACCAATTTAGCAAATGACTTTAATACAGGTCTTAAACGATGGTCACTTAGTGACATCATTGTCTATCTAAAATCTGGTGCCAATGCTTATAGCGCGAGTTTTGGCACAATGACAGAAGTGATCAACAATAGTACACAATATTATCGTGATGAAGATTTATCAGCGATGGCTGAATATTTAAAAACGCTCCCTGAAACAGGGGATAAAGGCCAAACCAAATATAACTATGATTATCAGGAGACAGAGACTGCTTTTAAACACTTAAATGAAAACAAAGGTGCAAAAATTTATGACCAATATTGTGCAAGTTGTCACGGTCGGGATGGCAAGGGCGTTACACCTTATTTATCTCCATTAGCTGGTAATCCAGCTTTGCTAGATCCTAATGCTTCATCTTTAATTAACGTTACCTTAAATGGATCTCACCATCGGCGGACACAGGGTGTTACCGCGCCTTACTATATGCCCAAATTTAGAGATAGTTTAAATGACAAAGAAGTAGCAGCAGTTGTGAATTTCATGCGCGAAAGCTGGAATCATAAACTAGGAACGATTGAGCAAAGCGAAGTGTCCAAAATCAGAAAGCTAAGTTCAGATTAGCTTTTAAGATTCTTTAAGCAAATTATTTTAGGTAAAAATGGAACGGGTCAAACATCGGAAACCTGAGGATTTTAGAGACTACATCGCTTATGCAATAACAAAGTTTTTACGTTTTTTTGCAGATGCATTTTTTAGTGGGCGATACGGTCACAGAGCGGTTGTGTTAGAAACAGTTGCTGCTGTACCAGGCATGGTCGGTGGTGCCTTACAACATTTAAAATCTTTAAGAAAAATGCAGTCTGACAATGGATGGATAAAAACATTATTAGATGAAGCAGAAAATGAACGCATGCATTTGATGACATTCATTGAAATAGCAAAACCAAACTGGTTTGAACGATTTCTGGTTATTTTCGCACAAGGTGTTTTTTATAATTTGTTTTTTATTTTATATTTATTTTCTTCTAAAACTGCGCATCGGTTAGTTGGTTATTTTGAGGAAGAGGCCGTCATCAGTTATACCGAATATTTAAGAGATTTAGATAATGGCAAATATGAAAATGTTGCGGCGCCCAAAATTGCCATTGATTATTGGAAGCTTGACCCAGATGCAACATTAAGAGATGTTGTTATTGTTGTGAGGGATGATGAGGCAGGTCATCGAGATGTTAATCATCAATTTGCAAATGAACTTAATTAATCATTGTCTCAGCTGAACTTAAAGTATCATTGGCAAAGGCGCTCTCAAAGCGCCTTTTTTATAAAAAAATGAATTATTTATATTGCATTAGTTGGTTATTGCTAATCTTGAGGAGTTAGAAAATCATGGCTTGTTAACCCAAAAATCTCTTTTTCAACAATCACAACAAAACTAGGTTATTGTTAATCGATGAAACTTTATCCATCCATTGCTTCATTTTTTATTTTATCTTTATATTTTTTATCAGCATTTGCACATGATGCATCTGATTTAGGTAGTAGGTTAGAGCGATACTCCTATCCCTTTCCAGTAAAGAATTTTTCTATAAAAACACAAAATCAAACATTAGAAATGGCTTTTATGGACTTGCAACCTAAAGCGGCTAATGGTGAAACAGTGTTACTACTACATGGTAAAAACTTCACTGCAGCCTACTGGGAAGAAACAGCAAAGTTGCTTGCTAACAAGGGTTATCGTGTCGTTATGCCTGATCAAATTGGTTTTGGGAAATCATCTAAGCCAGCGCATTATCATTACACGTTTCATACACTTGCTAGCAATACATTGGCACTTCTAGATCACTTGGACATTCAAAAAGTACATGTCTTAGGTCATTCGATGGGTGGTATGTTGGCTACACGATTTGTATTAATGTATCCACAACGATCAGAATCACTTATATTAGAAAACCCGATTGGACTAGAAGACTGGAAGACTTTAGTTCCTTATCCAGGTTTAGCTTCATGGTACAAAAGTGAATTAAATAAAACGCCTGAACGTATAAAAAAATATCAGCTTGAAAGCTATTATGATGGTGAATGGAAAGCAGCTTATGATCCTTGGGTAAATATTCTCGCAGGTATGATAAAAAGTGAAGACTACCCGACAGTTGCATGGAATCAAGCACTTACTTACGATATGATATTCACACAGCCTGTAGTCTACGAGTTTCCACTTGTAAAAGTGCCAACCTTATTGATAATTGGGCAGAGAGACCGTACTGCACTGGGCAAAGGATCCGTCTCCAAAGACATTGCCAAAACAATGGGTGATTATCCTGTGTTGGGTAAAAAAGTTGCAAAGATGATTCCAAATGCAACGTTAGTAGAAATTGACGATATTGGTCATTTGCCACATATAGAATCATTCCAGCAGTTTATTAAACCGCTCGTCAGCTTTTTGCAAACAGAGTAAACTAGTTTTAACTAAAATAGAGAGTTCAAATGCCACTCATTAGAATAGATATTACTGAAGGACGCACAGACGCTGAAATTAAAACCTTAATGGATACGGTGCAAGACTGTGTGGTTGAAGCGTTTAAAGTGCCAGTAAAAGATAGATACCAAATCGTGACAGAACATAAGCCAGGCAGAATGATTTTGCTTGATACCGGATTAGGCTTTGAACGTACAGATCAGGCGATGGTGATTCAGGTATTTACTAGTCCAAGAACCACAGTTAATAAAAACAAGTTTTATCAACTACTCGCGAAAAATTTAGAATCAAATTGTGGGCTAGACCCTAAAGATTTATTGGTTTCAGTGATGACAAATACTGATGTAGACTGGAGTTTCGGTTTTGGTAAAACTCAATATTTAATAGGTGAGCTGTAAATGAAAGCTCTAGTTTGTATGAATTAGCAAACTCAAATAAACAGTGCGCGCTAAATGAAAATTCAAAGCTTAGAAGTCACGCTTAGTACAATCGCGGAAAAACTAACGCATGTTTTTTCGCAGGCAGAGACATATAGTCAAATAGGGTTAATTATTGCTATATATATTGTCGCCTATATTATGACGCGGCAATTGCGTCATTACATTCCTTTTTTAAATAACAACACACCAAAACCAGGCGATACGATCACAGGATTTGATGTTGCGGGTAAATTGTTATTTCCAATCATCGCGATTATTTTGTTAAGGGTCTTAGTTGGCTTTAGTGAATATATCGTCGAACATAGCTGGGTCGTGCAAGGTGCGTTAGCAGTTGCAATTTTATTGTTCGCTAATGATGTAATTAATTTATTAGTAAAACAACCAATTCTTATTATTGCATTCCGCTGGGTTGGTATGCCGATCATCTTTTTTCACTTTATTGGCGTATTAGATGTAGTGATTAAAGTGCTTGACGCAATCGCTATCCAAATGGGCGACATCAGATTGTCTGTATATGGCTTTTTACGCTTGTTCATTTTTGGCTCGTTGTTATTTTGGTTGGGTCGCTTATCAAATAGAACAGGCCAAACGATTATCCGCAATCAAGCAGCCTTGGATATAAAGACCAAAGAACTTTTTGCCAAACTCTATGAAATAGCACTCGTTTTTATTGTTATCTTATTGTTGCTGAAGTTAATGGGCATTAATTTAACTGCATTGGCAGTATTTGGCGGTGCAGTTGGTGTTGGCTTAGGCTTTGGTTTACAAGCGATAGCGTCAAACTTTATCTCAGGTGTCATTATCATTATTGATAAATCTGTCTCAGTGGGCGACCACATTGAAATGGAAGATGGTAAAGCAGGCGTTGTGACACAGCTCAACATGCGTTCAACAACACTAGAAACGTTTGATGGCAAAGACATTGTTGTTCCAAACGAGAAGTTCATCACTAGCTCTTTTACCAACTGGACGCATAAAAATAAAAAACAACGTTATCGTGTAGATTTTTCAGTTGCCTATAAAACCGATGTCCGCAAAATGGTTGATTTGATTAAAAAAGCAGTTGCTACTCACCCGCAGGTGCTCAGTGGCGATGAGCTTCCCATCGAAGAAAGACCAGACTGTGAAATAGATAGCTTTGGAGATAATGGTATCAATATGTTTGTCGAGTTCTGGATGGAAGGCATCGATGATGGTAAGAACCGGGTTGGTGGGGATTTATATTTAATCATTTTAGAAACGCTACAGCAGAACGGTATCGAAATTCCGTTCCCGCAAAGAGAAGTGCGCATTCTACAACCAGAAGATAAATAAATTCACTAAGTTTATTTACTTAAGCTAAGACGATTTGATTTTTAAACCATGCCAGCTTGAGCATCTTAATCATTACTATCTCGCCATTCAGCTTTCAATAAACGATCATGACGCTCTTTGCTTAAACGTCTAATAAATGAGCAATGTTGACTATGTAAAGTGACGCCGCGGTCTCTCGTAATATAGCCAACTATTGGTGTCGGTGAAACTGGCTTACAGCATTTCGCCACATTGGTTTGTAAGTTGCCTAACCCTTCTAATGTTACTTCGCTAGTGATTTTATTTACATGTGGTTTATGCGCTCTAGCTGGGTTAAATTTTTCTACAGGCTTTGGATTAACGAGCTCTTGAATGGCAGAAGCAATTTGATGCTCACTGATATCACCACGACCAATCGCAATTAAAAAATCTTCTAGTTTATTGAAATGTAATTTCTGCGCAATTTTTTCTTGGTTAATTGCACCAACACCAGAACGGTGGAGTTCTTTATCTAATTTATCACGTCCATCTGATAAATGTTCCTCTGCATGTTCATGCCTAAACCAATGTCTAACTTTTGCTTTAGCACTAGCAGTGACCAAATAACCTAATGTTGGTCTCAACCAATCTCTACTTGGTGCTCCCACTTTATTGGTAAGAATCTCCACACGCTGCGCATTTTGTAACTTGTAATTCAGCGGGACAATATGTCCGTCTACTTTTGCGCCACGAGTGCGATGACCCAAATCAGTATGTAACGCATACGCAAAATCAACAGGCGTAGCATCTTTAGGTAAATCAATTACCTTACCTTGTGGGGTAAAGACATAAACATTTTCTTTGAATAATTCTGTATTAAATTGTGTAAGTAAATCACCGCTATCTTTAGGTTCTTCCTTCCAAGAAAGAATCTGGCGTAACAACGCAATCTTCTCATCTAACGCTATATCAGTTTTGCCACCTTCTTTATACCGCCAATGTGCAGCAACACCCAGTTCTGAGAAAGCATGCATTTCATGCGTACGAATTTGTACTTCTAACGCTAACCCTTCAGGCCCTTTTACAGCGGTGTGTAGTGAGCGATAGTTGTTACTTTTTGGTCGCGAAATATAATCATCAAATTCACTCTCAATTGGCTCCCAAAGGTCTTGCACCAAGCTCAACGCGCTATAGCAATCCTCAATTGTATCAACCAAAATACGTACAGCACGTACATCATACAGCTGATCAAAAGCTAATTGCTTACGCCGCATTTTATTAATAATGCTGTAAATATGTTTTGGCCTACCAGACACCAGCGCTTTTATGCCAGCCTTTGCAAGATGTTCTTTAAGTAAAGATTCAACGTTTTGAATATACTGCTCACGATCAAGCCGACGGGAATCTAAAGATTTAGCTACTTCTTTATATAATTGCGGTTCCAAATAGCGTAGAGAAAGATCCTCCATTTCCCACTTTAGCTGCCAAACGCCTAGTCTATTTGCTATCGGAGCATAAACACCTTGAACCTCGCTAGCAATCCTTTTTTGCAATGCAGCAGATGTATTTGCCAGGCTCCGTAATGTTTGTGTGCGCTCAGCAAGCTTAATCAGCACCACACGAATATCCTGTACCATCGCCAGGAGCATCTTACGCAGGCTTTCAATTTGCTTGGCTATTTCGCTGGTATCTTTATCTTGCGCATTTGATTTATTAAGGTCACTAAATGTTTGCACCTGTTCAAGATGCATCAAGCCAGCAACCAGATTAAAAACAGTGTTACCAAACCTTGCCTTAAGCGTCTCTTGCCAATTGTCTATATATTTTGGCGTAGCAAATAAAATAGCCGCAGCAATCGACTCTGCATCTATATTTAACGTAACAAGAATTGCCGCTGTACCAGTTGCATGGTGTATCAGCGGCATCCCTGTTTCCGAAAGTTGAGAGGCATAGGCCAAAGATGCCAACTCACATGCTTCTTTAATTTGCTTAACTTCTTCTTCTGAGAAGTGCTTTGCTAACGAGGCAATCCATGATTGTGTATCCTGATCCGATATTGCGGGAATTTGTAGTGAGCTAGAGCCATGAATCATAAAGGCTTAATCTTCAATTC
>JBNLAC010000073.1:0-7432 GCA_050301935.1 Methylophilaceae bacterium
TAGTCAGCTTTGCAATTGTTGCACTAGCCTTAGTGATTCAAACGCAATATAACTTGGAGCCTTGTCCGTTGTGCATCACACAGCGAATTATTTTTATGGCGCTTGGTACATTATTCCTAATAGCTGCCTTTATACCGCCATCACATCTACTGAAAAAAATATTCACTTTGCTACTAGCGTTGGTTGGTTTGGGCGGCGCAGGCGTTGCCATACGGCATTGGTATTTACAGGCCAATAAAGAAAGTATGATTGCAGATTGTGGTGTGGGCTTCGACTATATGTTTGAGAATTTTCCGCTAGAAAAGGCCTTTAAACTGCTTTTTCGAGGTACAGGTGATTGCGCCGCGATCGATTGGACTTTTCTAGGATTAACGTTGCCACAGCTTGGGTTGATTAGCTTCGTTGGTCTTGTTGCCTATGCTATTTATCTACTTAAGCTAAACCAACGATAAAGTTTTCTGGCCTACCAAAAAGGCTTTTGTTTTAAAAATGCCTTCCATGTGGCTTTTGCTTCTTTAGCGTAGGGCACAAGACGGTGAGCATTCCATCCGTCTAATAAGTTTCGGGCTGTTAATAACTCTTTTGACGGCTTTTCTTGAATCAACTTTTCTATTAGATTGCTGGTAACACTAATGTCATTCATCATGCCTAGTTGATCTTGCACCTCTGATAGGCTTTTGATAAATGGTCTGGTTTTTTTAGCAGGATACAAGCTTGCAAAGAACTCGGCCAAATAACGTAATTTTTTGGCAGCAATACGGGTACGGTGTCGTTCATCAGGTGATGCCTTTTGGATATTTTTACTGCTTTTTCGTAGCTGCGCATAGCGCTTATTAAGCATAGGCTCTGCAACTTGTGCAAGCGTCAGTTTTATGTTTTTTTTATTCTGCAAATCTTGATTTTCTACCCAGCTTGCTAATGTCAGCAATAAATGTTGATAGCGTTGGTTGGTGATAGCTTCGCGTATATTTGCATAGGCAGACTTTCTAGCTTGTTGAGCCCTTTTAGCTAACAAAGCCAAGCTAGGTTGATTTGTCATCTGTGTTATGACTGGAGGCAGTGTCTGGGTCGTGAATACATCCAGATCACGTGCATTTCCAAGCGTGTTGGTAATCCAAATGAGGTCATCATAGATTTTCTCAGTATTCTGTTTATCTAATATTTGACTAAATATTTTAAGTGCAGCGCGCAATCTGCGCAGCGCAACACGCATTTGATGCACACCTTCAATATCATGCCCATGCAGCACCATGTCTTGATTGCCTTGCAGTTGTACAAGGCAGGCCAGTACGATTTGTTTTAAGCTATCAATTGCTAATGCTTTGCCATCAAGTTTAATTGGCTTTGCATTGAATACGACAGGTGGTTGGCTTCTGAAATAAGCATAGGCTCTTTGCGCTTTACTGATATTTTCAATCCATAACGGAAAGTGCGCTTGTAGAGCCAAAGCTAGCTCGAATAATCGGCCTTTGTTTCCATTTTTGAGTTCCAGCTCAATTTCACAAATGGGCTCACGATTAACATCAGCTATTAATTCACCAACATCCAGAACGAGTTCAATTTTGTCATTGGTTTTAAAAGTTAAATACCATGTTGTGCGCCGTATATCTGTACTAAACAAAGGGACTAACGCATCACGCAGGCTATTATTATTAAAAAATGCTTGATAAGTTGGGTCTGTTATTTTGCTAAAGTCTAACTTGCCACCTTTCACCTCCCATTCAAATTCCAATCGTTGATGCAAACCACTCACTGTATTACCTGCATCTTTAATGGTTTGTGTCCACTTCCTGTTTGCATGACGCAGCCGCAAACTTAAGCCATGATCAAATAGACTGAGGTAAGGTGTATCGTAGTAAACGCTGAGTGTCTTGCGTGTGACAGGGGCGCTTATCTGCACATCATTTCTTGTTGAGGCAAAAGACGCAAGATGATGTTTCAGAGCAGGAATATCTGATTTATTGATACGTAGTTTAAGTTCTACTTCATTGGTCATAATGACTACCTTATGAAACATTATAACGCTGCTTTATCGACATAAAAGCGTAAACCAGCTTTTTTGCAGATATAATTTGGATTATGAAAATTAAAACGATTAATGATTTTGTCGGCAATACGCCACTCGTTGCCTTGCAGCGCATGCAAGGCAAAACAAGCAATACAATCTTGTTAAAGCTGGAAGGAAATAATCCAGCTGGTTCAGTTAAAGATAGACCTGCATACAGTATGATTCTCCGTGCGGAGCAGCGTGGTGATATCAAACCAGGGAACACACTAATTGAAGCAACTAGCGGCAATACGGGGATAGCATTAGCGATGGTTGCAGCGATGCGCGGTTATAAAATGATTCTCGTCATGCCTGAGAATCAAACAGTAGAAAGACGCCAGAGCATGAGAGCTTATGGTGCAGAGCTTGTGTTAACGCCTGCTGATGGCAGTATGGAACTTGCGCGCGATGTGGCGATGAAAATGCAAGCGGAGGGCGAAGGTATTGTTCTTGATCAATTTGCCAACATGGATAATCCACAAGCACACTATGAAGGTACTGGTCCGGAGATTTGGCGAGATACACAAGGCGAAATTACGCATTTTGTCTCCAGTATGGGCACGACAGGAACCATCATGGGAACGTCACGCTATTTAAAAGAACAGAATCCAAATATACAAATTATTGGTGTACAGCCTGAAGAAGGCTCACGTATTCCTGGCATTCGCAAATGGCCAGAAGAATATATGCCCAAAATATTTGATAAAAGTCGAGTCGATCAGCTGATGTATGTTAACCAAAAGCAAGCAGAAGACACAGCACGCAAGTTGGCTAGCATGGAGGGCATTTTTGCGGGCATATCCAGTGGCGGCGCGCTTTACACTGCCTTGCAACTTTCTAAACAATTAGAGAATGCTGTGATCGTAAGTATAGTTTGTGATCGAGGTGACCGCTATCTATCTTCAGGTGTGTTCCCCGATTAGATGTGCATAGGCTTGATATGTTTTGTTGCATAACAAACAAGCTTGTATCTGATAATTTAAAATGCCTACTCTCAATGTTGGCCACTCTGACTGGTTTATTGTTGCCAAATCAGTTTGCCTATGCCGTTTCACGTATTGCCATCAGTATTGGCGAGATTGATGCACCTGTTGGTCAGCTTAAGGATGCACAATTTCATGTCGATTTAAAAGGTAAAAAGCCCAAGCTTGATCTGCAAGCTGCCATCAAGCCCAAAAGTGAGCCAGACTTCACTCCATTTAAACTGGTTTGTGGCTCTTTGATGAGTGAGCAAATTGGCTATATTGATTGCTTTGATGGCCAATTAACTTCCCCGATTATTTCCGCGCCATTTTCATTCCATATTTCGCAACACTCTAATCAATTTACATTAGATCTTTTATTCGATGGTGCACAATTCAGCGATGCAGAAGGTTTGCATGCAGGTGAAAACCTATTCGGGGACATGCAATTTACAGCACAGCACAAAAAAGGCATTTGGCATTGGGATGGCCAACTAAGCTGGGATAAGGGTGAAGTCTTTTGGCAGCCATTTTATTTTGGCAAAGCAGGGAATGTATTTAAAGCCAAAGGAACATTACGCACAGATATTGTCAACGTATCGGATGCTAGTCTCGCCGTTACAGATGTCGGTCAAATCAATGCGCAAGCACAAATCAATATGAAAACCAAAGTGCTGGAAGATGTGAAAATCAGCGCGCATGACGTAGATTTCAATGGGCTATATACATTGATTTTAAAGCCAAAATTAGAGAAGTCTGCTTTTGGTAATCTGGATGTGTCGGGCAAAGCAAGTTGGCAATTCGAGATGAAAGCGTTACAGCCAACAAGCTTTGAACTGAATTTGGTGGATGCCAACATTCAAGACCAGAATGGAAAGTTTGCCTTTAGTCATGTCAATGCGCATATTCCTTGGGATTACGATATTCAAAAAAACATTTCACTGGCTTATGAGAACGGATATTTACTTGATTTGCCATTAGGTAAAACTAACTTAAACGCAGTTGTGAATCGATACTCTGTAACCGCACCAGAATTGGTGCTACCCGTTTTGGATGGCGCGCTAGATTTTAAAGAAGTCTCCGCAGCATGGTTGGGTGAAAACTGGTTTTGGCACTTGCGTTTAGATTTATTACCAATCTCACTCAGCCAATTTAGCGCTGCACTAGGCTGGCCACTTATGGAAGGGAAGATATCAGGTCAGGTGCCACTCGTCACTTACGCGAGTAAACAGCTGAATATGGATGGCGCAATGACCTTTAATATGTTTAACGGTACTGTGAGCATGAATAATCTACGTATCGATGATCCACTTGGCGTAGTCACCAGAATGTATGCGGACCTAAATGTACGGAAATTAGATTTGGGAGAGCTTACCAGAACCTATAGCTTTGGAGACATTAAAGGCAAGCTGGATGGGGATGTAAAAAATCTCGTCCTAGAAAACTGGAAGCCGGTTTATTTCGATGCTGCGCTGAGTACCAGTGATGATGAGCAAGTCAAAAAAGTATCACAAAGGGCGGTGGAGAATATTGCAGCATTGGGTGGAGCGGGCACAGCCGCAGCACTTCAGCGTACTTTTTTACGTTTTTTTGATGAATTTAATTACGAGAAAATTGGCATTAGCTGCAAACTTAGACGCGATATTTGTGAAATGGGTGGCGTGGAGTCAACGCCACAAGGGTATATAATCGTTAAAGGAAGTGGTATTCCAGCAGTCAATGTGAACGGCTATACTAAATATGTAAGCCTAATAGACTTGATGGCTAGAATTAAACGCATTACAGATGCCAACTCAAAAGTGGTTGTAGAGTAAATGAATAAGGAAAAATGATGAAAAAGTTCAGTCTCATCTTGTTACTTGCTGGTCTATTAAGCGCCTGCGTAACCATCAATATCTATTTCCCAGCAGCAGAAGCGCAAAAAGTTGCAGATGAAATTATTGATGATGTATGGCAAATAACAGACGATGAGCAGAAAAAATCGCCAGAAGCAACCACAGATGCACCATCTGATCAAACAAACAACACGCCAGCGGCAGAGTAGAGGTATGGAAATGAAAAAAACGATAATGCAATATGTGCTGTACTTAGTCACTTTTCTGACGGTTACGCTTGCTTATGCAGTGCCCAATCTTGAGATTAATACACCAGCGATTAATGCAGTCAAAAACAGTATGCAGGCTAGGCACAACTCACTAGCGCCACATTATCAAAGTGGTGCTATCGGCTTAACTAGCAATGGCTTTATTACCGTGCGTGACGCGAAAGCATTACCACTGAAAGACAGGCAGGGTATCAATGCGTTGGTGGCTGAAGAGAATAGCGATCGTAAAAAACTATACAAAGAAATTGCCGTAGCCAACGGGCATCCAGAATGGGAAAGCAGTATTCAAGAGTCCTTTGCTGGCCGTTGGATAGACAAAGCTAAAAGTGGCTGGTATTACCAAGATGCCGGTGGATGGAAGCAAAAGTAGAATTAACAACCAGCTACTAGCATAGAACGATTAATCGTTTGCGTTGTCCAACGGCTGAATAACATAAAGGGATGTATACCCAAGTGTGTGCATTAGCTATATTAGCTATGTTCAAATAATAGCGGTCAAAAACGCTATCAGTATAAAAAATCAATTAATTAATCGTGCAGTAAAATTTGGCAAAGTCTGCCAACTTGCAGTTAATTGACGCAAAAAATACATAAAGTCATTTATTTGTGCTAATGGCTTATGTCGATCAAAAAATAAATAACAGGAGAAAACATGGATATAGAAACAACGATGAGTAAAGCCACAGAATTAGCACTGTTATACGGCCCAAAATTAGTTGCATCCATTATCGTGCTTATTGTTGGCCTTTGGGTCATCAAGGGGTTAACGCGCGGTGTGAGAACAGCAATGGATAGCAAAGATATTGATCCATCTTTAAAACCGTTTATCGTCAGCATTGTGAATGTGTTGCTGAAAGTCATGCTGGCAATCAGTGTGCTCGGCATGCTAGGCATTCAAATGACGTCGTTTATTGCCGTATTAGGTGCCGCAGGTTTAGCCGTTGGTATGGCACTTTCTGGCACACTACAAAACTTTGCAGGCGGCGTAATGATTTTGCTGCTTAAGCCATTTAAAGTAGGTGACTTTATCGATACGCAAGACTATCTAGGTAAAGTGTCAGCTATTAAAGTATTCAATACGGTTCTACTTACCCCTGATAACAAAACCATCATTATTCCTAATGGTGAACTATCCAATAAAGCGATTACCAATTTCTCTACGCAAGAGCAACGCAGAGTCGATTGGACAATAGGTATTGGCTATGGTGATGATGTTGATAAAGCGCGCCAGGTCATTCAAAAACTCCTCGATCAAGATAGCAGAATTCTCAAAGAGCCTGACGTTCTAATCGCTGTATCAGAGCTGGCTGATAGCTCTGTTAATTTCGCAGTTAGAGCTTGGGTGAAGTCCAGTGATTACTGGCCAGTTTACTTTGAGATGAACGAAAACGTATACAAAACATTTGCCAAAGAAGGGCTTAATATTCCATTCCCACAAATGGATGTGCATGTGCATAAGTAAAAAAGTAAGGCATAAACCCCCAGTTGTTTTTAGCATGATGCTTGCCTAGCATCGGTTAAAGTGGTTATACCTGATTTACCCTGAATCAGGACCAAGCATAGGGGGATTTATGACTAGCAATGTAGTAAACTTACCTACTTATGGCAAAGCCATTAGCCTTGACGATGAAGGTATCTATTTCGTTCTAAATGCCAGTACTGGCGCAGTTCAAAGCATTTTTCAATTGGTTTACGATGATGATTGGTATTTGTATCAATTAGAGGCAACAGGCCGTGAAGATGAGGCCAGTTGGACCATTATGGCAGAAGGGAATAGTTATCCTTTAATCAGCGTGCCAACCACAGAATTAGCAAGACATTTTTCAAAACCAGAATATGCGGAGCCACGCGGTGCATGGCAAGTCATTCGGAATTCTAAATATGGTTTTGGCAAATTCACACCAGTGAATAAAGATGAGCCAGTAGGCCATGCGATGATTCTATTTCAAGACAATGAAATGTTAATGCCTGTGCGCATTCACAAAGCCGACGAAGAAACATTAAGAAGAGCAGAAGCAGCTGCATTACTTGCAGATGAAGCTGAAAAAGAAACTGCACTTGTTTAAGTGTGTTTGCAATTTAGCAAACGTTAACTGATGTATCAGAAACCAGTGTTTTTATTGTATCCTTACGGATATGATACCAACGCTCGTTTTTGATATAGAAACCATCCCTGATGCGCAAGGCTTACGTACCTTGCTCGATCTGCCAGCAGATACCTCTGATGAAGATGTTGTTGAAGGCAGTTGGAACAGGTGCTGGCCTGAAGTATTGCGGTCGCGTCAGAAGGACGCGCTCGACCAATGGCAACACGAGCAT
>JBNLAC010000074.1:0-6549 GCA_050301935.1 Methylophilaceae bacterium
TTATGCATTAGCCGCTTTAGCAGCATTAGCACCATTTGCTATTGATACCTACTTACCTGCATTTCATGTGATTGCGGAGTCGGTTGGTGCCTCTGAAGTGGAAGTGCAGCAAAGCCTTACTTTTTATTTGCTCCCTTACGCTGTCATGACCCTATGGCATGGTGCTATTTCGGATGCGATAGGGAGAATTACAACGATTAAATGGGGTTTAGGTATCTTTATTTTTGCCAGTATTGGCTGCGCATTTGCACCCAATATAGAGACACTTTGGTTTTTTAGAGCACTGCAAGGGGCAAGTGGCGGTGCTGGAAATACTATTGCACGTGCAATGGTAAGGGATTTGTTTGAGGGCCATCAGGCGCAGCGTGTAATGGCTACAGTGCAGATGCTATTTGGCATTGCACCTGCTGTGGCGCCAATTATTGGTGGTTTTTTATTGGGCATCAATTGGCATATTATTTTTATCTTTTTAGCAATTTATGCGAGTTTAAGTCTATGGGCTGCGGTTAAGTTTTTACCAGAGACGATGCCTATAGAGAAAAGAACCGAATTATCAGCAAAAAATGTTATTACTAACTATAAAAAAACGTTCAGTGATGTCGAGTTCACTAAACTAGTTATTGCAATTGGCGCTAATTTTTCTGGATTCTTTATTTATGTGTTAGCAAGTCCAGTTTTCTTAGGTAAGCATTTAAATTTAGCTCCCGATCAATATGGTTATTTATTTATTCCAACAGTGACTGGCATGATTCTAGGCTCATATCTAGCCAAGCACGTTGCAGGAAAATATAAGCCTAAGAATGTCGTCAGAGTATCTTATGGTTGGATGGGGTTAATGGCCATGATTAATCTAATTGTCTGCTACACGCAACCAACTAACTTGATATTGAATATTTTACCTGTTGCATTATTCAATATCGGGATGGCAATGTGCATGCCTGTTTTATCCATTGCCGCGCTCGATAGACATAAAAAAATTCGCGGTACTGCAGCGTCTGGCCAAGCCTTTATGCAAATGTTACTTTCTACGGTTTCCGCAGGTATAGTTGTACCATTTGTTTGGTATGCGCCAGTTGGATTAGCGATGGCAATGGCGGCTTATCTATTATTAGGATTGATTACCGCTGCCGCTACAGAACTTTGGTATAGAAACTAATCTGTTATTAATTAGCATTACTCAACTCGGCATTTTTCTCAAGCAGGAAAATTGCTTGATGACGTTTAATATAAGCAATCAATACAACAGAATATACAAATGTTGAGAGCAGAATAACACCGATAACAATAGCCTTAAACATTTCTAAATGTGGAAATGTTGAAGGAATCATTGTTAGCATTACAATAGAGAGGCCACCTTTTATGCCTGCAAAAGTGAGTACAGTGCCCCAACGGAAATTAACATCTACCATTTTGTATGTTTTATTCGTTATCAAAGCGAATATAGACATCATGGTAGCACGAATCAGAGTGGTAGCCGCAAACATGACCAGAATTTCGGTGCGATATGTCCATAGTAAGTCTAAGTCTATCATTTCAGCCATGGCAATAAATAAAACGGTGTTGGCCACCATGGCAAGTAGCTGAACATCCTCTTTATTGCGCAGGTGGCGGTCACGCTCTTCTAGAGTCGATTTAACGCGCTTGAGAACGGTGCTGATGATACCTGAAGACGTATTACGTTTTAATGCCTCTTTTTGTAATATTTTTTCATCATCTTCAATTTGGTCACTCTCATCATCAATGCTTTTATTCATTACGTGATTCACTGTGATAGTGGCAAATATGACGGCCAAAATACCTGATAAATGCATATGTGAGTGGCCGCCGAATAGATTCAGTAATACATAAAAATGTTCTGCTAACTCAAATGCACTATATCCAGCCAGAATAAGAATCATCATTTCAGCAATACGATTTTCTGTTGTTTTCATTAGCATTAATCCTAACAAACCGATGATAATGCCAACTAGGATAGAGCCAAATATAACGGCGAAACTTATTTCTAGTACATATAACGGTGTGATCGCGCCGCCATTTAAAGCAAACAAACCAATAAAAACAAAGGCAATTAGCGCGGTAGCATCATTGAAAAGGCTTTCACCTTCTGCAAGAATTTTGAGTTGGTGAGGTAATTTAAACTTTGAAAATATACTGACAACTGAGACTGGATCAGTGGCTAAAACCATAGCAAATAATAGAATAACAGCAGCATTACTCAGTTGCTTGTCTGCAAACAACCAGTCATCGATTGATAAAGCCACTAGAATAGATAAAGAAACTGCAACAATAGATAAATATAGCAAACTCAAGCCATGTGCTTTTAATTCACGTAGTCTTAGCTCCATCGCATCAGAAATCAGTAAAATTGGTAATAAAAAGATAACTAATTTAGCGAAGCTGTCTTCATTGCCAGTCATGACTGGGACTTGTTTTGAAGCGTAATGCGCAATAAACGAAAGTGCAACTAAACCAAGAGGAGATGGAACCTTAAGTTTTTCTTCAAGCTGCAAGGCCAAAAAAAGGATGCTTGCAACCATAATCAGTGTTGTAATCATAATGCAATTGTTGTTTTTAATAGTGGATGATAAAGGATATTATCCCACACCTTCAGAAATGATTGTTTTATTCATAGCTATCTCTAGATGCAGCGCCTTTCTTGCGTGTGAAAAAAATTGAACGTAACCCTCGCCATATTTTCGGTAGCAACCAAAGCATTGCAAGCAGCAATATTAGCAATATACCAATAAAAATCATTGGGTAAACTAATGCTAACCAGCCGCCAGCCAACCATAAGCCATCTTCTGCAATAGATGTTGTGATATTGGTGACTGGTTCTGGTGATGTGTTGATGAAGGCCCGCCCACTGGCTTTAGTCGCATGCGTGATGCCTGTCAATGAACCGCCTAATATTGCTACTAAGCTTGCTATGAGAGGGTCGTTGCTATTGATGGCGCCTACAGCGAGTAGTGCACCTGCCGGAATGCGGATAAACGATTGGATGCTATCCCATGCACTATCAATGTAGGGAAACTTATCAGCTAAAAATTCAACCACCATTAAAATGCCCGAAATGGCAATTAAAATAGGGTTGCTTAATATGTCTAAGCTGTCGGGCAGGGTAATTACATGAAATTTTGACAATATGCCTACTACAAAAATAGTTCCATACAAACGAAACCCACTAGCCCAGCTTAAACCGCTGGCTAATGCAATACTAGATATAGGATCCATATTTTTCTACTGTGCTTAATTTTATAAAAATGAGTATAAATCAAATTGTTGTCGTAATTTTTTCATTTTTACCACAAAAACAAAGAGCAACCCGATTTTTTAATTCTGTTATGCTGTACTAATGCTATAAAAATCAGTAGGATTGAACTAAAATTTAAACTACTAAATGAAGTGGTAGTTATAAAGTTGACTTATTTGCCTATTTAAAAACTAAATCTTAAGGGCTTACGCATGAAGATGAAAATAATAAATATTATTCTTGGTTCTAGCATACTAACAATTGGTAATGCCTATGCCGCAGGTTTTGCTTTGATTGAGCAAAGTGCAAGCGGAATGGGAAATGCTTATGCTGGCGCCGCAGCGACTGCTGAGGATGCAAGTACTATATTTTTTAACCCTGCTGGGATGAGCTACGTTGAAGGTACACAAGCAGTTGGTGCAGTACATTTTATTAGACCGCAGGCAGAGTTTAATGATAAAGGGTCCCTTAAGGCAGTGGGTTTCCCGTCTCTTGGAGATGAAGGCCCTGATGCTGGAAGTTTGGCAGTGGTTCCGAATTTCTACTATATGACAGAAATTAACCCATCTGTAAAAGTAGGTGTCGGTGTTAATGCACCTTTTGGACTCAAAACTGAATATGATGATGAGTGGCTTGGTAGGTTTCAAGCAGTTAAATCAGAGCTTAAAACAGTTAATATAAACCCTTCAATTGCAATCAAAGTAAATGATCAATTGTCGCTTGGGTTTGGTCTCTCGGCAATGTGGGCTGAAGCTGAGTTAACCCGTCAAGTCAATAGGGTGGTTGCTCCAGAGTCAGATGTAAAGATAAAAGGGGATGACTGGGGTTTTGGTTTTAATTTGGGTGCGATTTATCAGGCAACACAAGATACGCGCTTAGGTTTTGCTTATCGTTCAAAGGTAACGCAAAGTCTTGAAGGCGATGCTAAATTTGGAGCGGCATTGGCAGCAGCAAATTCTGATGTAACTGCAAAAGTTGACTTGCCAGAAAGTTTTTCTGCAAGTGTGTTTAGCAAGGTAAATGATAAGTGGGATGTTATGGCGGATGTTACTTGGACACGTTGGAGCCGTTTTAAAGAGTTAAGAATTAAGTTTGACAGTGGTGCTGCTGATGCAGTGACCGAGGAGAATTGGGATAACACGTTACGCTATTCCATTGGCTTAAATTATCATTACAGTGATGCTATTAAACTAAGAGCAGGTTTAGCTTATGATGAGGAAGCTATCAAAGACGAATATAGAACAGCTCGCATTCCTGGAAATGATAGAAAGTGGGTGTCATTAGGCGCTAGTTATCAAATAACACAAGCATCAAAATTTGATATCGGATATTCGCATTTATTTGTCAGTGACGCCGATATTGATGATAATCAGAATACATTAGCAAAAGGTTTTAATGGTCGGCTTACAGGTGATTATGAAGCCAGTGTCGATATCTTAAGTTTGCAATACACACACAATTTTTAATGATTGTATAAACTTAAAGACAACACCAAAGAAATAATAAAAAAAGAGGCCTCAAAAGCCTCTTTTTTTATTTGTGTATTAAATATTATTCAATTAATAAATCTAATTTACCGGGTACGCCATTCATTGCATCGGCATCTTCTAATGGCTCTTTGCGAGATGAAATGATAGGCCATACTTTCGCTAAGCGCTCATTAAGCTCGATAAAATGTTGCTGGTCAGCAGGTACATCATCTTCGGCAAAAATCGCCTCAGCAGGGCACTCTGCAACGCATAATGTGCAGTCAATGCAGTCATCGGGGTTAATAGCCAAAAAATTTGGACCCTCAACAAAGCAATCAACTGGGCAGACATCTACACAGTCTGTATATTTACATTGAATACAATTTTCAGTGACTACATACGTCATTTTAATTCCTTCTGTTAATCTTTAGATATTATAACGATTTTGTGGTTTCCATCATACGTTTTATACAATCATACCTGCGCCAACTGTTCCATTTGTACTTTCATCAATGATGATAAATGCGCCAGTTGCACGGTTGTTTTTGTATTGATCGACCATCAATGGTTGAGCTAGTTTGAAGCTTAAACGCGCAATGTCATTCATTTTTAAATCAGTTGTCTGTTGTTGCTCTAAGGTGTTTACATCGACCTTGTACTGTATTGCGCCAACCTTGGCTTTCGACTCACGCGTTGTGTGGCGGATAATGTACGTACGTGCTGGAGAGAGTGGTTTTTCATCCAGCCAACAAACGAATGCATCGATTTGTTTAACAGGTTCTGGCGCTTCGTCACTTTTGACAATCATATCTCCACGCGACGTATCAATTTCGTCTTTGAGTAGCAGCGTAATACTTTGTTCTGTTATTGCACTTTGCAGTTGCTCATCGCCTATTTGTATCGCTTTGACTTTGGACTGGTATCCATTTGGCAACACTGTTACTGCGTCGCCAACAGCAACTTCACCAGATTCTACTCTACCCATAAAGCCTCTAAAATCGTGCAATGCTGCATCAGCACTTGCGTGTGGTCGGCACACAAATTGAACAGGGAAGCGGAATTCTTCTGATTGTTCTGTATGTGCTGCTGGTGCCTTTTCCAACATTTCAAGTATCGTTTCACCTTGATACCAAGGCATGTTGTCAAGACGATCAACTAGCATATCGCCATTGAGGGCTGACATAGGAATAAAACGTATATCACGCGCACCAGCCAATCCAATTTCTTTTGCAAATTGCATATAGTCTGCACAAATCTGATCAAAAGTATCTTGACGATAATCAACCAAATCCATTTTATTTACGGCAACCAAAATGTGCGGAATGCCAACTAAATGGGCTAAATAACTATGACGACGCGTTTGCGTCAGCACACCTTTACGTGCATCAATCAGGATGATAGCAAGGTTGGCAGTTGATGCTGCCGTAACCATATTTCGTGTATATTGCTCGTGGCCAGGCGCATCAGCAATAATATATTTGCGTGTGCCAGTACTGAAATAACGATAGGCAACATCAATTGTAATGCCTTGTTCCCGTTCCGCTTGCAAACCATCTGTTAACAAAGATAAATCAATTGCATCCATCCCACGTTTTTTTGACGTGTTTGAGATGTGTGTCATGGTGTCGGCCAAAATAGTTTTGCTATCAAATAATAAGCGTCCTATTAATGTACTTTTACCGTCATCGACACTTCCGCATGTCATAAAGCGCAATAAAGAGTCGTTTTGTTGCATATTGTGTTCTTGGTTCATCTTAGACATTAGAAATAACCCTCTTTCTTGCGTAACTCCATAGAGGCATCAGAGGTTTGGTCATCAAGGCGCGTAGC
>JBNLAC010000075.1:0-6357 GCA_050301935.1 Methylophilaceae bacterium
GTAACCATTTGGTGCAGTACATAATCTGGCCAACCCTGTGGTATACCGATATTGAGTGCCTGTAGACCTGCTCTAACCCTTGTTATCGTACTATGGTGATCAGCGCCTTGCTCATTAATGACTTTCGTAAAACCACGCCTCCATTTTTCAAGATGGTAGGTTACGTCTGGGACAAAATAGGTGTATCCACCCTCTTTTTTTCGCATAACACGGTCTTTATCATCGCCAAAATCGGTTGTGCGTAGCCAGAGTGCGCCCTCTTCTTCATAGGTATGGCCGCTTTTTATCAAAGCCTCTACGGTTTCCTTAACTTTGCCGGATTGGTAGAGTGCGCTTTCTAAGGAAAAAACGTCAAATTGAATTTGAAATGCTTTTAAATCCAAATCTTGCTCGTGTCTCAGGTAGGCAACACTAAAATGTCTGATAGATTCTAAATCAGATAAATCGCCACTAGCAGTAACTTTAATGTCATCAGCAACGACAGTTTGTTTGGCTAAAAAAGCACTGGCAATATCATTAATGTACTCACCATGGTAACCATTTTCTGGGAATCGTTCATCACTAGGCGCAATACCTTGCGCGCGAGCTAAAACTGAAAGCGTTAGATTGTCAATCTGCGCCCCTGCATCATTGTAATAAAACTCACGCGTGACTTCCCAGCCATTGGCAGCCAATATACGTGAAAGGCAATCGCCAACAGCAGCGCCGCGACCATGACCAACATGTAACGGACCTGTGGGGTTTGCTGAAACAAATTCAACTTGTACCTTTTCGCCTTTGCCAGTTTTGTTGTGGCCGAATTGGTCTGCAGACTGCAAAATTTCTTTTACCACGCTATGCTTGGTTGTTGCTGCTAAGTAGAAATTAATAAAGCCAGCACCAGCAACCTCTATTTTTTCTATTGCATTATGTTGAGGTATGGCCTGTATAAGTTGCTCTGCGATTACACGTGGATTTTGGCGCAATGGTTTTGCTAGCATCATGGCTAGATTACTGGCAAAATCGCCATGAGCAGCTGATTTTGGACGCTCTAAGATGATATTTATTTGATCAGTGTCTGCAATGAGCGTTTTAGCCGCTTGCAACAATAGGTCTGAAATGATGTTTTTCAAGGGTCGTTTCTTAAAAAATGAACTGGTTGTTATGAATGTGTTACATTAAATCTTCGAAGCCAGTATTTTAACTCAATAAGCGCTGACACTAAAATAATCTATCGCATCTATCAACATGGCATTACAAATCCTCAGAATAGGACTCGATGTACCATTAAACCGTTTGTTTGACTATGTAAATGACGGATTTGATGTGCAAGTAGGCGCGCGTGCTGTGGTGTCATTTGCAGGAAGGAATTTAGTTGGTGTGATTGTTGAAATAAGCGATACATCAGAAATTCCTTTTGATAAATTAAAGCCTGTCCAACGTGTATTTGATGACGTTGTTCTAAATGCCGCTTCGTTTAAGCTCATCAAGTTTTGTGCTGAATATTACCACTATCCTCTTGGTCAAGCGATTATGTCTACGCTGCCTTTGCGATTACGACAAATTAAGCCAGCAATCACAAGGAAAAGTTATCTATACCGTCTCAAGCCAAGCGTTGAAATTCAGGCAATACCCAAAAGGCAGATAGTATTGCGTAAGATAGTCGAAGCACTTCTTACGAACGAAGGTTTGAACGAAAGTCAGTTAGCTGACATATCTCCTAGTTGGAGAAAAGCCATCGCGACTCTGAATGAAATGCAAGGTTTGACTCAGGTTGAGATAGTAGCCATTAAGTCTTCGCTGCCTACATCGCGTGTCGCCCCAGTCTTGAATTCAGAACAGTCTCAAGTGGTTGAGATGGTATTAAGTGATAGAAATACGTTTAAACCTTGGTTGCTCTATGGCATTACAGGAAGTGGCAAAACGGAAGTGTATATCCGTTTGCTTGAGGTCGTGTTGGCGGATGAGAAATCGCAGGCGTTGATATTAGTGCCTGAGATTAATCTAACACCTCAGTTAGAAGCGCGATTCAGAAGCCGTTTAAGTCAATACCCGCTCGTTACTTTACATAGCAACTTAAATGAAAGTGAGCGCTTACAATCCTGGCAAGCAGCAAAAAATGGAACTGCAAAAATCGTCATAGGTACTCGTCTCAGTGTGTTTACCACAATGCGTGATTTGAAGCTCATTCTTTTAGATGAAGAGCATGATGGATCCTACAAGCAGCAAGACGGAATGCGGTACCATGCACGCGATATTGCTATTATGCGTGCCAAACAGTTGAACATACCTATTGTCATGGGGAGCGCTACACCTTCTTTAGAGTCGTGGTCTCTAGCGAAAAAACAGCAGTTCGGTTTATTGCGCCTGAATAATCGTGCTATAGAAACAGCAAGATTACCCAAGATAAATTGTATTGATATAGGTAAATCAATCACAGAAAATGGTTTATCGCCAATCTTAATCAATGCAATCAAGGCAAGGTTGGCACGTGGTGAGCAAAGTCTGTTATTTATTAATAGACGTGGTTATGCGCCTGTACTGCATTGTAATGCTTGTCAGTGGGTCGCTCCTTGTTCACGTTGTTCCGCACGCTTGGTGGTGCATCTCAATCAGAAGATTCTGAAATGTCATCATTGTGGCCACACACAAAAAATACCGATACAGTGCCTAAGTTGTGGCAACACGGATCTAAGCCCTATTGGTCAAGCAACCCAACGTTTAGAGAAAACGCTCGAAGCGCTTTTTCCTAGCGCTGTTATTGCAAGAGTCGATCGAGATAGTATGCGACATAAAGGTGAGCTTGATCGGCTACTTAAATCTATTCATGAAAACAAGATTGATATTTTAGTTGGTACACAGATGTTGGCAAAAGGGCATGATTTTCCACATTTAACGTTGGTTGGCGTACTCGATACAGATACTGCATTATTTAGTCCAGATTTCCGTGCCAGTGAGCGATTATTCTCACAATTGATGCAAGTCTCAGGCAGAGCCGGTCGTGCAGAAAAAGCAGGTGAAGTGTTTATACAAACTGCATTTCCACAGCATGAATTGTTTAATGCGGTTAAAAACCAAGATTATGAGCGTTACGCTGATACATTATTGGAAGAACGTACAGCTATGCAGTTCCCCCCAACTAGTTATTTTGCTTTAATAAAAGCAGAAGCAATAGATTATAAGCAAGTGCTTACTTTCCTTAATAATGCAGTTAAATATGCAAAAGAAATAGATTCTGAGGTTATTATATATGATCCGTTGAGGCCGCAAATGGAACGTTTAAAGAGTATGGAGCGTGGACAATTATTGTTACAAGCATCAAATCGGCAGATGTTGCATCAACTATTAAGGAAATGGATGCCGAAGTTACGCGCAGACAAGTCAGGCGCTAGAATACGTTGGTCGCTCGATATAGATCCTTTAGAGTTCTAAGCAATATAAGCATTCATTTAGGCATTAATATCATAGCCAATGATAAATTAGCGCAGTAGAATAGCGCTTTGTTGCGGCTGTAGTTCAATGGTAGAACGCTAGCTTCCCAAGCTCGATACGCGGGTTCGATTCCCGTCAGCCGCTCCATGATTAATCAAATAAATATACGGGTTTGATTAGATAGATGTATACGCTTTGCTATAATTGCACTATCAATAATTAAGGCGGAGCATGGAAATTAAGGCTGGCATTCCCGAAGGTGGCAACCAAGAGTGTGATGTTCTCATTGTAGGAGGCGGACCTGCCGGGTCAACTGCTGCAGCGTTGCTTGCTAAACGTGGATATCAAGTTATCTTGTTAGAAAAAGCACACCATCCTAGATTTCATATTGGTGAATCATTATTACCTGCAAATCTGCCATTGTTAGCGCAACTAGGTGTGGCAGATCAAGTAAAAGCTATCGGTATGGAAAAGTGGGGTGCAGAATTTGTTTCCCCATATCATGACCACAAGCAGTCAATAGCATTTGCAGATGCAATGGATAAATCAATGCCAATGGCTTATCAAGTGCGCCGATCAGAGTTTGATGAAATTCTGATTAATAACGCACGCAAGAAAAGTGCAACAGTGATAGAAGGCTGCTTAGCTAAAGAAGTAGAATTTTTACCTAACAATTCAGGTGTTATTGTTAAAACGCAATATGATGATGGGTCTGTGGGTGAGTTTAGAGCACGCATTTTACTGGATGCATCGGGACGTGATACGTTTTTGGGTAATCGGCTTAAAATTAAACAGAAAAATAAAAAACACAACAGTGCCGCAATTTATGGGCATTTCATGGGAGCCAAACGTGATGAAGGTAAGTCTGCAGGCAATATCACAATATTTTGGTTCGAACATGGCTGGTTTTGGTATATCCCTTTATTGGACGGAACAACTAGTGTGGGTGCAACTGTCTGGCCGTATTATTTGAAAACGCGTGGAACAAAGTCGATAGAAACATTTTTCATGGATACGATTGCGTTATGTAAGCCACTACAAACAAGATTGGAAAAAGCCAATTTAGTTTCTAAAGTGGAGGCTACCGGGAATTATTCATACAGCTGTAATCGAAGCTCTGGTGAGAATTATCTATTGTTGGGTGATGCTTATGCATTTATCGATCCAGTATTTTCATCAGGCGTGATGATGGCAATGCAAAGTGGATTTGCGGCTGCAGAAACAGTAGAAGTCTGCTTGCGCCAACCACACAATATGGAAAAGGCACTTAAAAAATATGACCGCACAATGCGTGTTGGACCTAAAGTGTTTTCGTGGTTTATATATCGTGTGACTAACCCAGTGATTAGAAATTTGTTTATGGAACCAAAGAATATTTTTCGTGCAAAGGAAGCTGTTCTTTCTGTTTTGGCAGGAGATGTCTATGGTAAAACGCCTATTACCCTACCCTTGTTTATATTTAAAACAATCTATTATATCGGCTCATTACTGACACTTAAGCGAACAATCAAGTCTTGGAAATTAAGACAACATAATATTAAATCGGTCGATGAGGTCGGTAATACCGTTAGCTAATGTCGCAATTACAACCTTTGCTTTTTGGTGGGAATTATCCTATTGATGTGTTGCAGCAACATAACATGCAAAAAAGCATTTTAGGCGTACTTTGTTTCACAAAGGATCAACATGATGCTCAGTTAATAAAGTCGCAATCAAGAACACCTACTATGCTCGTGCCTCTTGGTTGCTTAGATGTTGATGAATCGATTTGCGAATGTTGGATTAGCCAAGCACCAAAAACTGAAGGCAAACAAGGGAATATTTACTATCAACATGACGGCAGTAGACTGTTTGGTTTTGTTCATGTAACAGAAACTGCGTTCAAAAATGTTGAAAACAAAACGTCACTACAGTTAGCAACTGAATCTGCCTATTCTCAAATATTCGCACTTTTGGAACAGCTAAATTATCCCCATGTCTTTCGATTTTGGAATTATATGGCAGATATCAACGAGGATAATGGTGAGCTTGAGCGTTATCGCCAATTTAATTTAGGGCGATATCATGCATTCCTGAGCCATGATCGTGATACTACTGGCAATGTACCTGCTGCATGTGCATTAGGTTTCAAGCGTTCTGAGTTTAATCTATCTCAAGAAACGTTATCGATTGCATTTTTGGCAGGACGAGTGCAACCAACCGCCATAGAAAATCCACGTCAAATAAGTGCCTACCAGTACCCAGAACAATATGGTCCTGTCAGCCCTACCTTTTCAAGAGCAAATTTGGTCAAGTTAAATCAAAGTGAATTATTGCTGATTTCTGGTACCGCAAGTATTGTTGGACATGCAACACAGCATGTATCAAATGCTGTTGTGCAGGCGCGAGAAGCAATGAGTAATATTGAAGCGATTGTTGATCAAGCCAATCGAATTAGTAGCGTTGCAAAGTATACATTAGCTAATTTACATTATCGTGTATATGTGCGACATCCAGCACACATGATGGATATCCAAAAAGAATTGAAGCGATACATCGGTGGCGTGCCAATAGTCAAATAT
Organism: Methylophilaceae bacterium; assembly: GCA_050301935.1. Lineage (GTDB taxonomy): Bacteria > Pseudomonadota > Gammaproteobacteria > Burkholderiales > Methylophilaceae. Next base: position 5,973 of record JBNLAC010000075.1, read on the forward strand.
TTTCAAGCCGATATTTGCCGTCAAGATTTATTGTTAGAAATAGAAGCCACTATGGAATGCCCCTACGCAACACCGCTAGAAATGAAGGTTTAAATTGCGTTACATTTTGAAACCTTTAATGGGAATTTATGATGTGCTGGTGATGTATGTATGTTTGTTTTGGTTAGGCATACAGTGCCTGATTTGGACACCAGTGGCACTAGTGGCTTATCCATTGCTATCAATACACAAAGGGCGTGCGCTCGGTCGCTTTGTTATTTCAAGGGGGTTTCGTTTATATTTAGCTACACTGGCTATGTCAGGGCGATGCACATTTGACCTGAAAGCGCTGGATGTGCTGCAATCAGAGCAAGCCTTAATATTAGCCCCTAATCATCCCTGTTTA
>JBNLAC010000076.1:0-6278 GCA_050301935.1 Methylophilaceae bacterium
GTCCAAAGTTTGCCCAGAATTGTTGTATGGGATATTTTCTTTAACGGTAACAATAGGCTCAGCATCTACAAAGGAACTTACAAGTAGGAGGTATACAATCAGCCAGCTAAAAAGCACGGCGGTGAAGTTTTTCATTTGTAGCATTTGTTTCATTTTAAACAGTTTTAATTAAATCAAGTTCTAGTGATTATTGTACATGCTACTTTAAAAGCGTTGCTTTGCGCCAATAGTTTGCATTTAAGTCGGTTATAATTCGTTTATGACAACAATAGAGATTTTGCTGGGTTTGATTGCCTTACTTATTTTACTGGTAAGCTGGCTCATATGGTTTGTTTACGCTAATGCTAATAGCGAAACGCTATTAAAAGAATTGGAAGAAAAACACCGGGCGATGTTGGTGGACCTGAATGATGGCCTTAACAAGCTAGGCGATCGACTAAACACCAACGCGCAGGATATAAGTGAACGCCTCAAAGTGAGTGTTTCTCATGAGCTTAGTGCAACACGTGAAGCCATGCAAGCACTTAAGCTCGATCAGAGTACACACTTGGCGCAAACACGTGAGACAGTGCTCGAGAAGCTGCACAATACCCTTGCTGAGCAAGGTAAATCGCAACAAGGCTTGATTAATGACACTATGCTCAAATCAACAACTACATTGACGCAAACAATTGAAAGTTTGAGTAAAGTCGTTGATGCGCGATTGGAAGAAATAGGGGGTAAGGTCTCAGAGCGTTTAGAGGAGGGCTTTAAAAAGACGAATGAAACATTTGTTAGCGTTATGCAGCGCTTGGCAACCATTGATGAGGCGCAGAAAAAGATTGATGGTTTAAGTACTAACATGGTTAGTTTGCAAGAACTGCTGGGTGATAAGAAAAGTCGTGGTGCGTTTGGTGAGGTTCAGTTAGAAGGATTAGTTAGAAACGTACTACCTGAACAAAGCTTTAAGATGCAATATGATTTTAAAAATGGTACACGTGTTGATTGCGCATTGTTCTTACCAGAACCAACAGGTACCGTTGCTGTTGATAGCAAATTCCCCTTAGAGAATTATCACCGCATGTTTGATACTGCTCTTAGCAAAGCAGAGCAGATGGGTGCAAGCAAGCAGTTTAAAGTGGATGTTAAGAAACATGTTGATGATATTGCAAATAAATATATTATTCCTAATGTGACATCAGATGGAGCGGTCATGTTTATACCTGCAGAAGCGGTATTTGCTGAAATTCACGCATATCATCCTGATGTGATTGATTATGCGATGCAAAAGCGCGTATGGGTCGTATCACCAACAACACTCATGGCTGTCCTCAATACAGCAAGAGCAGTACTTAAAGATGTAGAAATGCGCAAGCAGGTGCATATTATCAAGGATGAGCTTGGCAAACTGAGTATGGATTTCAAACGGTTTGATACCCGTATGAAGAAGCTTGCAGATCATATTCGGCAGGCGCACGATGACGCACAATTAGTCCATAAATCCAGCGAAAAAATATCCCGCACATTTGCAAGGATTGAGCGAGTTGAGTTGAATGAAAGCCCAGTTGATTTGCTTGATGCAATAGATGATGATATTGATGATAAAGAACTTTAATTAAAGTTAATAACTATATGAATATTAAAATATTATATTTTGCCAGAATAAAAGAATCTGTAAATTACTCCACAGAAGATATCTTGCTTCCACACAGCGTCAAAACAATTACTGATTTAAAAAGTTATTTAGCGCAACGTGGTGATGTATGGAAGGATTTATTTAGTACACAGCAAACAATCCGCGCAGCTATTAACCATGAGTTAGTAGATAATACGGCAATCATTAATGATGGTGATGAAGTGGCTTTCTTCCCACCTGTCACGGGCGGATAGAATTTGTCGATACGTGTTCAAACGGAGGATTTTGATTTAACAGCAGAACTTGCTGCACTGCGATCATCGAAAACCGATATTGGAGCAATCGTTACTTTTATCGGCATCGTACGCGATTTAAATGAAGGGGACGCTATTAATACATTAACCTTAGAGCACTATCCTGGCATGACAGAAAAATCGCTATCTGCTATTGAAAAAGAAGCAAACTCACGCTGGCAGATTAGTCAAAGTCTGATTATTCATCGTGTGGGTACTTTAAAACCACTGGATCAAATCGTTTTAGTTGCCGTCACAAGCCCTCATAGATCAGAAGCATTTGCTGCGTGTGAGTTCATTATGGACTATCTTAAAACCAAAGCGCCGTTTTGGAAAAAAGAGAAAACCAATCACGGCGAGCGTTGGGTGGAAGCAAAATCAAGTGATGATGAAGCACAAGCACGTTGGAAGCAGTCAGATTAAATACAGAAATAGGTGCTATGCAAAAATTAAATCCACAGGAGTTGAGTACACAGATTACACTCAATCAGCTCAAATTTAGCTCTACAAAAGAGTTGGTCAGCAACGAAAATACATTCGAGCCCGGTCTACATGCTTGGATTGCACAATCTGAGGCAAAGAAAGCTGCAATGTTCGGTCTTAATATGCGTCAAGCTGGCTTTAATGTCCTTGTTTTGGGGCAGCATGGTAGTGGCCGTACATCGCTGATGCAAAGTGCAATGAAACAGGTGGCAAAAAGACATGGCTTTGAATTAAGTGATTTAGTCGCCGTTTATAACTTTGAGCAAGCCAATCAACCTGTTTTGATCAAGCTTCCTGTAGGCGCAGGCGCTAAGTTGGTGGCGGCAATGGATAATTTTGCGCGCTTACTGGTAGCTGAGCTACCTAGCTTGGTTGCTACAAAGGAGCAACAAACACCAGCTGTCGATTCCAGCATATGGCTAAAAAACGCAATGAAGCCTATCAGGGATATTGGAGTAGAAAGTAAAGACTTAAATCAATATTTAGAACTAGTTACACATGATATTCTGTCTTTCTTTAAGGCTTGGCAAGCACCGGCTACAAGTGAGTTAGAAAATGTGATAGATAGCATTGTTAATGATGGTTTTCTAACGCGCTTTAGAATTAATTTGCTCGTTGATAACAGGGCAACGATTAACGAGTCACTGTTGCAGCCAGTCGTTTATGATAACGACCCGAGCTACCAATCCTTATTTGGCAGTTTGGAGAGTGGTTCAGAGCAAGTGCCAGAGTTTCTAAGATTGCGTGCTGGCAATCTACATAAAGCGAATGACGGAATGCTGCTTATTCAGCTTAGGGACTTACTTAGTGATGAGCAAAATGGTAATCAAATATTAGAAAAACTATACCGATTTCTGCGAAATGGCACTTTACAGTTTGAAGATTCTTCGGGCAGTGGTCATGGTGCAGCTTACGTTTTGGCAAACACTTTAATGCCGATAAATGTAAAACTCGTCTTGGTTGCTATGCGTGAGGACTTCTATAATCTCCTAGAAGAAAACCCGGACTTCTTCGATTACTTCCCAGTTAAAGTAGAATTTGCAGACAGTATTAATGCAAACAATGAAAGTTATGCAGCAATTGCTGGTTTTATTGCACAAAAATGTGAACAACATCAATGCCAACATTTTAGTGTGGAAGCTGTTGCGGTTTTAATTAGTGCATTACAGCGGCTAGAAGAAGATCAAACGCGCATAAGCACTAACTTTGCCTATCTAGAACGATTGATGCTTGAAAGTGTTTTCTATGCTGGAGAAAATGACGTTGTGTCGCAAGCACATGTGAAAGCTGCGATTAATGCTAGAAACCATAGGCATCAATTCTTTGAAACACAAATCAGAGACTCAATCACAGATAATGAGTTACTGATACAGGTTGATGGCAGCGTTGTGGGTCAGGTGAATGGGCTTACACATATTGAGCTCGGTGATGCGAGTTTTGGCTCACCAATACGCATTACGGCAAGGTGCTACCCTGGTCAAAAGGGCTTGATTAACATCGACCGTGAAGTCAATATGAGTGGACCCAATCACGATAAAGGTATTTTTATCTTGCAAAACTGGTTAAGTGCCAGCTTCTCACATTTAGCGCCACTGAGTTTAAATGCCTCACTCGTTTTTGAGCAAGAATATAATGGCGTAGAAGGGGATTCCGCATCATGCGCGGAATTATTTGCTTTATTATCCGCGTTAGCAGGATTACCAATCCAGCAGGGCATAGCGATTACTGGCGCGTTAAATCAATTTGGAGAGGTAATGCCAATCGGTGGTGTGAATGAGAAGATTGAAGGCTACTACCGTGTTTGTAAGGCACTTGGTCTAAATGGCAAGCAAGGTGTCATTATTCCAAAACGTAATCAGCGCCATCTGCTGCTGGACACAGAAGTGGTGCAAGCAGTCAAAGATGGATTGTTCAGCATTATTACGATTGATCATGTGCTGGAAGGCATTCAATACTTAGTTGGCGTTGAGGCAGGTAAACAAGATGCAAATGGCACGTATCCGCCAGATACCGTGATGGGATATGCACAAAGTACATTAGCTGCGTACAGAAAAACGCTAGAACATAACCAACCACAAACAAGACAACAGCACTAACATAACATGGCAGCAGATAAAGATTTAAAATGTCGATTAGATAAGTGGTTATGGGCAGCTCGGTTTTTTAAGACCCGTAGCATCGCAGCAGATGCCGTTAGTAGCGGTAAAGTGCGCGTTGATAATGATCGTGTAAAAAGTGCCAAAGAAGTAAAAGTAGGTATGCAAATACAAATTCGTACTAAAAATGTTGAGATTGAATTAGTAGTGACAGGCTTATCCAACATAAGGCGCGGCGCTCCAGAAGCTGCATTACTATATCAGGAGACTGATGAAAGTAAATTGAAGCGCGAAAACGTAAAAGTAACCAAGTCATCGGACCATGCATTACGTGAGCGCGGTGCAGGTCGCCCAACAAAAAAACAATTAAGAGAGATAGCTAAGTTTACAGGGATAAAAAACTATTCGGGATTATAAAAAGCTTGCAATATACAATCGCTTGTTGGTAAACTGCGTTCATTCATTGAACGGTGTGGCTTGAATGGCATGTTAACCGACGAATATCGATATAAAATTTTGAAGGTGCTAGAAAAGAACCCTGAAATCAGCCAGCGGGATTTAGCGCGCGAGTTGGGTGTTAGCTTAGGGCGAGTGAACTATTGTTTAAAAGCATTGATTAATGTGGGTTTGCTCAAAGTCACTAATTTTCGTAATAGTCAAAATAAATTGGCTTATATGTATTTACTCACGCCAAATGGTGTTAAAGAAAAATCGAAAATAACAGAGCGCTTTCTAAAAATGAAACTGCAAGAGTTTGAAGCATTGGAAGCAGAGATAGATATCTTGCGTGCTGAAGCAAAAACGAACAGCAATCCTATAAAGGTCAATCATCCATGAATAATCACTATGCATTAATTTTATGTGGTGGATCTGGTACACGTTTATGGCCACTTTCTCGCACCTTACGCCCTAAGCAGTTGTTAGCCCTGAATGGTGAAGAGACACTGTTGCAACAAACTGCGCAACGCTTATTAAAACACGTATCAGCATCTAACATATTTACTGTGACCCATGAAGACCATAAATTTGAAGTAAAAGGGCAGATGTTAGAGGTGGCAGAAGAAGCAGTCTCTAATGTATTAGCCGAACCTTGTGCCAGAAATACATTGCCAGCTATTGCATGGGCAGTTAACCAAATTTATACAAAAGACCCAGAAGCTATTATAGGCGTGTTTGCTTCAGATCATGCAATCGATAATGAACCAGCATTTGTGCAAGCATGGGAAACAGCTGAAAAGGTAGCACAAGACAACTATTTAGTTTTATTGGGAATCAAACCGCATGAGCCTTCTACTGGCTATGGTTATATCAAGCCTAGTAATCTCATTGCTGATGGTGAAATGCCTGCATTCGAGGTCGCACAATTTGTCGAGAAGCCAGAACTGGAAGTTGCTAAACAATATCTTGCTGATGGGTACTTATGGAATAGTGGCATGTTTGTATTTAAAGCCAGCACTTTTATGCAAATGTTCCAACAATATCAACCAGCAATGGCAAAACAACTTGCTAATATGACAGCAGAAAATTTTGCCGAAACCTATGCAAGTTTCACCAATATCTCGATCGACTATGGCTTAGCTGAAAAAGCGGATAAGGTGGCTGTAGTACCTGTAGATATGTCTTGGAGCGATTTAGGCAGTTGGGAGTCAATCTATCAGAAGCAAGATAAAGATAGCGACAATAATGTCATGCATGGTGAAGTGTTTTCTCAAGACACTAAAAACAGCCTGCTGTGGAGTCAATCAGGTGTGCTGGCCACAGCTGGCTTAGATAACATTGTCGTGATTCAAA
>JBNLAC010000077.1:0-6181 GCA_050301935.1 Methylophilaceae bacterium
ACCATATTGCAATTCAGACACTTTCTGCCACTCGCCTTTTCTGGTGGCTTCTTCCATCTCAAACTTTACTTTTTCAATGGCTTCTTTGATATGTGCAGATCCTTGTACTTGCGCTTTTTCAGCCTTCCAAATTTCTTCTAAATCAGCAAACTCTTTTTCAAGATTTGCGATTTCTTCTTCAATTAATTCAAAACGTTTTTTGCTACCTTCATCTTTTTCACGGCGCACCGCTTCACGTTCAATTTTTAATTGAATTAAACGGCGTTCCAGCTTATCCATCACCTCAGGCTTGGAATCTATTTCCATTTTGATACGGCTTGCTGCCTCATCAATTAGATCAATTGCCTTATCGGGTAAAAAGCGGTCCGTAATATACCGATGTGACAATTCAGCAGCAGCAACAATGGCTGGGTCAGTAATCTCTACTCCATGGTGCAACTCATACTTCTCTTGCAAGCCACGTAAAATAGCAATCGTCGCTTCAACAGTAGGCTCGTCTACCAATACTTTTTGGAATCGTCGCTCTAAGGCAGCATCTTTCTCTATGTACTTGCGATACTCGTCCAAAGTGGTGGCGCCAACACAATGCAACTCACCTCTAGCAAGCGCCGGCTTAAGCATATTGCCCGCATCCATTGCACCTTCTGATTTACCTGCGCCTACCATTGTGTGAATTTCATCAATAAAGACTATGGTTTGCCCTTCGTCTTGCGCCAACTCTTTTAGAACAGCCTTTAATCGCTCCTCAAATTCACCGCGATATTTGGCGCCTGCCAACAATGCAGCCATGTCTAAGGACAAGACTTTTTTGTTCTTAAGTGAGTCAGGAACCTCACCATTGACAATTCGTTGTGCCAACCCTTCGACAATAGCAGTTTTACCTACCCCAGGCTCACCAATTAGAACAGGGTTGTTTTTAGTACGACGCTGTAATACTTGAATCGCACGACGTATCTCATCATCACGCCCAATCACAGGATCCAATTTACCTGCACGTGCGCGTTCAGTTAAATCTAATGTGTATTTTTTAAGTGCTTCGCGTTGACCTTCGGCTTCTTGGTTATCAACACTTTCATTTCCACGAACGGCCATGATGGCAGCTTCCAATGCATTTTTAGTCAAACCATTCTGCTTTAATAGTTTTCCTGTTTCACCTTTATCTTCAGCTAAAGCCAATAAGAACATCTCACTAGCAATGTAGGCATCATTTCGTTTTTGTGCAAGTTTATCCGTCAAGTTAAGCAGATTATTCAAATCGCGAGAAATCGAAATTTCACCGCTACTTTCTGCTTCTTTCGGTAAGTTCTCTATCGCAGTGGTCAATGCTTTTTTCAGCGCATTGACCTGAACGCCTGCTCGAGACAGTAAAGCAGCCGCGCTACTGTCATCTTGATTAAGCAAAGCCATCAGCAAATGCTGAGGCTCTATACTTGGGTTGTCTGCGCCCAGAGCAAGGCTTTGCGCATCCCCTATTGCCTGCTGAAATTTAGTTGTGAGCTTATCAAACCGCATCTCAAATCTCCTCTAATATAATGTTGTTACTTATATAATGTGGTTGATTTAATCGTTTTCAATAGGCTTACTAATAATATGGTTATTGATAAGGATTTGTTTGCGCACTCTTAAAGCTAATCAATCGCTATGCATAAGCAGATGCTTCTTGTTTACGTGACTTTTGCCACGTTAACTGCAAAACTTTAGCATCGGCACTTGCGCGATGCCGACTAATTTTCAGCTCGTCTATAATGGACTGTTTTGTACGATGCCAGATCGCAGCCTGATGCGGTGTAAGAATAGTTCGTAAATCTTCAAGTTTGAAATGTGGAGATACATTTGCCTTCTCATACAATCTGCTTAACCATGTATAGTCTTGTAACCATCCATCTGAGTATATCGTTTGGTTAAGAAAAACTGAGTTCAGATGATTGGCGACATAATCAATACTTTTGCCATGCGCAAATAAAGCTTCTCGTTTGATATGATGCAGCTCCTCAGCCACATCGTTCCAATGCTTCCACTCATCGGATGGGGTTATGAGTGTACACCACGCTTTACCCTGTCTGTCGACATAACCTATTTCAATAGGATAACTGCCTTTTCCAAACCCTGATGCTTCAATATCAATGATTATTGGCGCTGCAATCATAGTGGATTCCTAGTTTGTTTAATGCTATACCCAAATTGTATTGCTGTCATGCCTTTACATGAATAACAGCTAATTAAGGTCATAAAATTTTTACGACTAACCCATCATTAGTATTCACGACTAAAAATGCCTTATCTTTAAATTTAAGTAATTGCGGATAATCTATTTGGCTGCTTGTGCTCAGCGCCTCAGCAGCCACCGACCAAGTTTTTCCACCGTCCTTTGATATCTTGGTCATTACTTTTTTAATATTGTTTTGGTGTGTTTCCAACCATGCCAACCATACTACTTCACCAATTGCGAGAATGGCAGGATGCCTTGCTTGCTTTGCAAGATCACCAAATCGTTTCGGTGGCGAGCTAGCCCAAGCCATGCCATCCATTCGACTATAGTAAAGTCCAGGGTTCTTATCCTTGCCGTCAAAATAAGCCATATGATAGCCCCACCAATCAGCACCTTCACCGCCACTTGCTAAAGCAGCGCCATGATGTGGGCAACCATCAATCTTCCAATGACCATAAGTGGCTCGGTTGAGATGGGCTTTATTGCCAGATGCAGGTATTTCAGCAATCATGTGGTCCCGTTCGCCTCCCTCAAAGACATGTCGCCACATCGCAACGGCCGTGCCATCTGGCTTGCTTATCATTGCAATACGACAGCATTCACAGCTACTATCCGCTAACTTTTGCTCCTGAGTAAAAGAAGCACCTTCGTCAGTTGATGTTACATAATAGATTGCAGCCCCTGTGTAAGCTTTGCCAGCAGCCTTGGCCGCCTCTAAGTCCCGTTTATCAACCCAGCTAACGGTAATCACTCCATTATTTGCTACATGCAAGGCATCAAATCGATGTGTAATTTCAGCCCGGTCTTGATGGACAATGATAGGCTGCTCAAACGTCTTACCGCCATCCACAGATCTTGCAAACCAAACATAACCTGTAAAGCGTTTAGCTAGTCCTTGCGTCCATGTCAGATAAATATTGCCTTGCGGGCCAATTGCAATTTTGGGCCTTGCCTCACCTTTGGCTGCAACGTTTTGCTGCGTTTGGTTAACTTTGACTTTAGCCCCAAAATTTTTTCCTCTATCACTACTTTTATCAACTAAAATAAACCCATCATCAACACTGGCGCGCCACAAATTGCCTTGCTCATCAAATGTCACACTAATGGCTAATTTAGTTGTTTTGTTTATTGTGTGTGCTTCATGCGCAACAACATTTACTGCAAACAAACTAATTACAAGACCAATAATTAACAGGCATTTTTTCATCATAACTTCCTACCTTTATTTAGCATCCCAACGATAAACCGCACCAATGTAACCAGTACGTGGCATTCCTGGGGCGAATTCATTAGCATCATTTCTGAAGGCGACAGCTTCAGCATAACGTTTATCTGCAACATTCATTAAACGGCCATAAATCTCCCATGTTTTACTTGGAAAATAACTTACTCTTACATTAATCAAGTTATGGCCATCATACTTAGCGCCTTGTGTATTTGCTTGGTCGGTTCGATAGCTACCCATTTTGACCCATTCAACTGAGGCTACCCCTCCATTTAAAAAACCAGGCTTATAGTCAAGGCTAATGTTACCTAAAAAACGAGGTGCACTCTCAATCTCATTCCCTGAAAAATCTACGTTTGTGCCTCCAACTTGCGCAATCCAATCAGCATATTTGTGCTTGATATAAGAAAATGCACCATTTGCGGTTAGATTACTGGTTAATGGTGCTGTCAAACCCAGCTCAACACCTCTATGCGTCGTTCGACCGTTATTTGTTGCGAGCTGATCACCACTTATTGGATCACGGAAGGTTAATACATCATCTGTTTTTTCTAAATCAAAAACTGAGAACATATAAGCCAATTGCTGGATTTGCCCACGAATGCCCACCTCGATATTGCGCGCCTTTATTGCTTCTAAATCAACTGTGTTTACGCCGCTTCCCTGTCTAAATAGCTGTCCCTCGGAGGGTGCTCTAAAACCTTCGGCATAACTCACAAATACGCTATTGCTATCATTCAGCTGCCAAGTGGCGCCTATTTTTGCGCTCACATTATCAAAATCGACCTCTGTACTTTCTGGCCGTCGTAAGCTACCAGTTTGTAGCGTTGACATATTGTTATCGTAATCATAGTTAATATTGTCATAGCGTAAGCCTGCGGTAATCCTTATCCGATCAACTGGAGATAACTCTGTATGCACATAGGGTGAAATACCTATATAAGTTACATCATAGTCATAGCGTTTATTGCCAACGGTATAACTATTAAAGCGTGTCGCACCAGAAGCTAACGTTTCAGCACCCCCAAAAGTAACACCTCGTTCCCAATAGCTGCCAGGGCTACGTTCTAAATCAACACCAACAATCAAGCGTGAATTCATCTGATCAAAGTCTTGCCTATATTTAGCTTGTAGACCCAACGAATAATTTCGTGATGTATTAATCCTTGTCGAAAACGGGCTGGTACCAACATAATTCGGCAACTGATCCATTTCGTTATAACGTAGATAAGGCGTAATACTGACCAAACTATCTTCAAAGCTTTTTTCATAAGCACTGGATAAACGCACAGCCTTTACCCGACGATATGAGATTGGAATGTAGTTTAAGGTTGGATTATTCTTATAGTCTTCTTCATTTAGCCGCGTACTGCCTGCCCCTTGCTGATCAATTTCTGCTGTCGATAACAATGTTTTCACCATCGTATCATCATCGATTGCTTGATCCCAACGCAGCGAGAAGCTCCTACGCGTATAAGCTGTATCATCACGCCAACCATCTGTTTTGGTATAGTTAACACTCGGCCTGATACCCCACGTATCGCCACCAGTACCTCCTGTTAATAGCAAACGCTTCCATCCAAACTCACCTAATTCTATATTTGTTTCAAATTCTGGTGAGCCTGGACTGGGTCTTGACAAGACGTTGATTAGGCCACCAATTGCATCTGAGCCATACAGTGCACTAGCAGGCCCTTTAATCACTTCGATGCCCGCAGACTGCGGTAAGTTAATTTCAAACAGTGCATTATGGTTAAAAAAACCTGTTGACCGAGTAGGAATGCCATCTTCTAAATAAAGGTAAACTGGTGCAGTTGTGATTGGCTGCCTGATTGAAGTTTGGTGGCCCTCACCATTGGTCACAGTTACTGTTACGCCTGGCACTTTACGCATTATTTCTGAAGGATGCGCAGGGCGTAGCTCCTGAATAGTGTCTGGATTAATAATATTAACTGTTGATGGCGTCTCTGAAACTTTTTGTGCTTCTCGGGTAGCCGTTACAGTAACGGGGCCTATTTCTAAATCACGTTCTTCTGACAACTGATCTGCCAACAAGGTCATGGGTAAGCTAGCTAGAACTGTCGCAAACAATTTAGTTTTTTTCATCACTTGACCTCTCCACTAAGCCATAGATCTTGATTGATTATCTGGTACGTATCTAATGAGCTCAGTAAGCTCGCACTCGAAAAACTGGCATAACTTATCCAAATGACTGGTTACCGTGCTGTAACCACGATTATTAATCATGCGTGATAGCGTCATACGACTTATACCTGTCGCGTTGGCTAATTCATTGAGTGTGATTTTTCGGCCCCAAGCAGCTGCTTTCGACTTCATCATTTCCTTAATTTCTATATAAATCATTTTGTTACCTCTAATCTAACTTTGTTAGCGCTAGTCTGCAGCGCAATTTACTAAAACCAAGTTTGCTTAATGGCAAACTCACTTGAGTGAAGTTTGATTAAAGATTCGGCGGTCCCTGAGCAGGTGGTGGTAGGGTTGTAAAGCTTTTAGTTACAGTAGCAGCGACAAATTCAAGTTGTTCGCTATGTCTTTGTAATGCTGCAATAACGAAACTACTAGTAGGCTCCAATCCATGATGAGTATGGGGATTACTACAAAATGGACAGTGGTTTAAATGACTGATAAATGTTTTGGAGTTTGCAGGTAGCTTTTGCTCAGTATCAAGTTGCGTGTCAAGCTTGTTACCTTGACTAGTCAGGACTTGAATCGTAATTATTTCACCA
>JBNLAC010000078.1:0-5877 GCA_050301935.1 Methylophilaceae bacterium
CCAGTTAAAGGGCTCAATTTTATTGAATGTTTAGCACTCTTTGAAGCAGATCCTGAAACAGAAGCGATTATCATGGTAGGTGAGATTGGTGGCAGCGATGAAGAAGCTGCAGCTGACTACATCAAAAACCACGTCACAAAACCTGTTGCTGCCTATATCGCGGGCTTAACTGCGCCAAAAGGTAAACGCATGGGTCATGCTGGTGCGATTATCTCTGGTGGAGCTGGTCGTGCTGAAGATAAAATCGCTGCATTAGAAAATGCGGGAGCGGTAGTGGCTCAATCACCAGCCGGCCTTGGTGAAGCAGTATTGCAAGCCATTAAAAACAAGGAAGCTTAACAGTTGAAAAAATTCTATTTTATCTTGCTATTGTGCTTATCAGTCTTTAGTCAATCTAGCTTGGCTGAGGATATCGCTTACCTACTGACAGCGGCATCGAAAGGAGAGTTAAGTACAGTTAGTGCTTTACTGCAAAGTGGTGCAAATCCAAATATGCAAGATGAAGATGGCGTAACCGCGCTCATGTATGCCGCACGTAAAGATCAAGCGGCAGTAGTTGATTTACTGCTTAGCAAGGGTGCAAAAGTGAATGCACAGGACAAGGGTGGCTGGACAGCATTAATGTTCTCAGCAAAAAGAGAACATCTGGAGACTATGCGCACACTATTGAAACACGGTGCAGACCCGCTTATCCGCGATCCAAGTGGCTGGAGTGCTTTTGGCATGGCAGCAATTGCTGGCAATAGTGAATCCGTTAGGTTGTTGCTGGATCATGGTGTGGATCCAAACTTGAGGAGTGATGACAAAAAAACGGCGCTTATGTATGCGGCTAAGAGTGATGATGTTCCAACTATCAATGTCCTACTATCACGAGGTGCAGACCCCAATATGAAAGACCGACGTGGCGCAACAGCTTTAATGTATGCGGCGCGCTTAGGCAATAGTGATGCTGTCAAAGCATTAATCAGTAAAGGTGCTAATGTGAATGCCGAAGATATATCAGAATGGACAGCACTCACATGGGCAATAGACAAAAACCAATTACCTGTTGCTAAATTGCTCATAGAAAATGGAGCTAATATCAACCATAAAGACGGTGGTGATACGCCGCTAGTATTGAGAGCTGTAGATGCTGATTCTGTCGCTCTAATGCAACTGCTGATTGATAACAAAGTGGATCTACAAGCCCGCGATCAATACGGGTTAACTGCTTATGTTTATGCACTCAAAAAAGGTAATGCTGAAGTAGCAAAACTCATCAAGGATGCTGGTGGGAAGTATTAAATGAGTAAAATTGCAATCGCACAATTTAACGCGACTGTCGGCGATATTAGAGGAAATGCAGATAAACTAATTGCACTTGCAAAACAAGCAAAAGCAGAAGGTGCTAATTTATTAGTAACCCCTGAGCTAGGTTTGTGTGGTTACCCACCAGAAGATCTATTGTTTAGAAATGACTTTCTCGCGGCTAATGAAAAAGCGCTAGCACGCATTGCCAAGTCTGTAACTGATATTACAATGATTATCGGTCACCCGCACAAGGTCAAAGATACCTTGTTTAATGCAGCGACAGTCATTCAAGGTGGCAAAATAATTGCTACATACCATAAACAAGTCCTACCAAACTATAGTGTGTTTGATGAAAAACGCTACTTCGAACCTGATAACAAATCACTGATTATTATGCTTGATGGAATCAAATATGGTGTATTAATTTGTGCGGATGTATGGGAATCTGAGCCCGCAAAACAAGCTAAGCTAGCTGGCGCTGAATTCTTGATCACAATCAATGCGTCACCTTACCGCATGGACAAACTAGGCACACGTTATGAAGTACTAAGCAACCGTGTGAGGGAAACTGGTCTCCCTATCCTATATGCTAACTTAGTTGGTGGGCAAGATGAACTGGTATTTGATGGTGCATCGTTTGTGCTGGATGGACAAGGCAAACTAACTCATCAACTTCCCTCTTTTGTTGAAGAACTCAGTTATGTCGAAGTTACTAATAAACAACCAGTTGCTACAGAAATTATCGCACCGTTAAGTATTGAAGAAATGATTTATCATGCATTAAAACTAGGCTTAACAGACTATATCAACAAAAATGGCTTCCCTAGTGTAGTGCTAGGGCTGTCTGGTGGCATTGACTCCGCGTTAACGCTGGCAATCGCAGTAGATGCGCTGGGCGCTGAGCGTGTTAAAGTACTGATGATGTCATCCCAGTATACCGCCAGCATGAGTGTGGATGATGCAGTCGAAATGGCAAAAAATCTTGGCGTGGATTATAGCTTAATACCAATCAAGTCTTTATTTGAAAACTTTAAAGATGCGCTTAAAGATGAGTTCAAAGGTTTGAAAGAAGACACTACTGAAGAAAACCTGCAAGCAAGAATTCGTGGCATGCTTTTAATGGCGCTATCCAATAAATTTGGTAGCATCGTACTTACAACTGGCAACAAGTCAGAAACAGCTGTTGGCTATAGTACGCTTTACGGTGATATGGCAGGTGGATTTGCACTGATTAAAGATGTACCGAAAACCATGGTCTACAGGCTGGCAAACTACCGCAATAGCCTTTCAGCAGTCATACCTGAGCGTATTATCACTCGTCCACCCAGTGCAGAACTACGTGAGGATCAAAAAGATCAGGACAGTCTCCCTGATTATGAAACATTGGATGCTATTATGCTCGCTTATGTAGAAGCTGATCTCAGTATTGATGAGATTATTCAACTTGGTTATAGCGAAAAAGATGTAAAACGTGTCACCCGTCTAATTGACATTAACGAATACAAACGTCGACAAGCACCAATAGGTGTCAGAATTACGCCAAGAGCCTTTGGTAAAGATCGTCGCTATCCAATTACTTGCAAATTAAACTTTAATTAGTAGTACAATTTAATGAAGTATTCAGGAGAGAGAAATGAAAAAAATAGAAGCTGTCATTAAACCGTTCAAATTAGAAGATGTGCGCGAAGCACTTTCAGAAATCGGCATCAATGGCTTAACAGTCACAGAAGTTAAAGGCTTTGGCCGTCAAAAGGGGCATACTGAACTCTACCGCGGTGCTGAATACACGATCGATTTTTTGCCTAAAGCAAAGTTAGAGCTTGTTGTTCCTGAAGATATGTTGGATAAAGCAATGGATGCCATTGTAAAAGCTGCACATACAGGCAAAATTGGCGATGGTAAAATTTTTGTGTCCAGTGTTGAACAAGCATTACGCATTAGAACAGGTGAAACAGGTGAACAGGCTGTTTAGGCGAAACTGTACATAACCATCCTGTACACTATCTAAATCACTCAACATACCTAGCGGGCTTGATACAGTACGCCCGCATTTGCTGAATATATACGAAGCAACCCCTACATTAGAATTAATGTAACAACCGAAGACTCATGTCTATCTCTTTGTTTAAATCGGTGCTGATGACTGCCCGCCCGTCTTTTTTAGCATTAACCCCTGCTTGTATTTTCTTGGGGGCGAGCATTGTTATCTATCAAAAGCTACCAATCGATAATTACTTGTTGTTGATGATCACAGTGGGCGCTATTTCTGCACATGTGAGCGTAAATATGTTGAATGAGTATTTGGATTTTAAGAGTGGTTTAGATCTTCAGACTGTCAAAACAGCATTCAGTGGTGGTAGTGGCGCGCTACCTGAAAATCCCGATGCTGCAAGAGCAACCTTAGTGATAGGTCTAATTTCATTAGTTTTAACGATATTAATAGGTATCTACCTATTAATGACAAAGGCTACCCTGATTTTGCCTATTGGGACTGTAGGCATAGTGCTAATCCTTAGTTACACACAATGGTTGAATAAACATCCAATGCTATGTTTGTTATCTCCTGGTTTGGGCTTTGGTGTCTTGGTTGTGATAGGAACTTATGTCGTCTTAACTGGCAAACAGACACAATTAGCCTGGTTACTAACGCTACCACCATTTTTGTTAATTAATAACTTATTGCTTTTAAATCAATATCCTGACATTGATGCCGATGCACGCATCGGTAGAAGGACACTACCGATTGTTTACGGCATTACCAAAAGCAATCTGGTATACATGGTATTTTTAGTTTGTAGCTATGCATTGATTGTCTACTACATACGCATAGACTATATTCCAAGCCTGAGTTTAATCGCTCTGCTTCCTCTGCCATGTTCTCTTTACGCTGGATATGGTGCTGTAAAACATGGTGCCCAAATTGGACTTTTTCCTAGGTATATGGCTGCCAATGTTGCTGCCAGCATACTCTTACCGATGTTATTGAGTGTCGGACTTCTTCTAGGTATGTAAAGGTTTATTGGGAAAATATACGGCGCACTTGTTCCAGATCGGCCTGTGTATCAACACCGCTGGCTGGGGCGTTATCAGTAACCGTCACAGCTATTTTATAGCCGTGATACAGCACTCTTAGTTGTTCTAAGCTTTCTATCTGCTCTAATTCAGTAATACTTAGTTCTGCATACTGCTTTAGGAAACCAACACGGTATGCATAAATACCGATATGTCGATGGGCTTTAATATTCTGCTTGTGTGCTTCATCACGCGGATAGGGAATGGGTGAGCGACTAAAATATAATGCATGGCCCTCAGCATCCATCACCACCTTGACAATATTGGGGTTGAGCATGGCGGCCTCATCACTAATGGCATGACAAGCGGTTGCCATGACTGCGTGACGGCTATGAGCCAATGTAAGCGCTACCTCTTGAATCAGTTGCGGATCAATGAGCGGTTCGTCGCCCTGCACGTTAACGACAATATCATCATCTTCCCAGTTGAGTTGTTGTGCTACTTCCGCAATCCTGTCAGTCCCCGAAGCATGATCAACACGCGTCATCACTGCTTGAATTTGGTGGCTAGCAGCAACTTGGATGATTTTTTCGAAATCTGTAGCAATGACTACGCTGCTTGCGCCACTCTTATTGGCTTGCTCTGCAACTCGCACCACCATGGGCTTGCCTGCAATATCCAATAGCGGTTTACCAGGCAAACGCGTACTGGCATATCGTGCTGGAATAACGACTTTAAAAGTCACTATTGCGCCTTTTCATCTCTTGCATACTCGTCTTCGTTAAGTTTGCGCGCTTCTTCTTCAAGTAATACAGGTATGCCATCCCGAATAGGATAGGCTAAACGTGCTGATTTTGAAATCAGCTCATTTTGTTCTTTTTTGTAAATCAAAGGTCCTTTTGTAACAGGACAAACTAATATCGCTAGTAATTTTGCATCCATCATGCACCTCTATTCATTTGTCTTCTGCTGTAACTTTAATAGCAGCGTTGGCAGTAAACGACCATCTATTTTTGCCTCTACGGGCAGTACCCAATGATGTGCTTCTGCGAAAGTCTGACATTTTACTGCATCTTTCTCAGTCATAATCAAGGCATCACATTTTATATTGCTTAAATCTTGGCGCGTATAATCATAGTGATCATGAAAAGCTCTCTCAGTAAATTGCAAACCTAACGCCTTTAATTGCTTAAAAAACCTTTCTGGCTTACCGATACCTGCGACAGCAACAACCTGCTTATCTTTAAAGTAACTCACAGCCTGTTTTACATCAGGATTTAATAAATTGTAAAAATCGCTAACAAGTAACTGCAAGGTATAACCACCATCGATATACACATCATCATTTAAAACAATGCCATCCACGTTTTCTAGTCGCGCATAAGACTCTCGCAATGGGCCTGCAGGCAATAAGCGGCTATTCTGCTGTGACTGTTGATCAACGACAGCAATTTCGATTTGTCTTTGTAACCGATAATGTTGTAAGCCATCGTCGCTGATGATGACATTACACTCTGGGTGCATTTTCAGCAGGCTGTTCCCTGCTTCAACTCTGTCAGCTGAAACATAAACTGG
>JBNLAC010000079.1:0-5860 GCA_050301935.1 Methylophilaceae bacterium
GTATCGTTATCGCATTGAATATTGATACGATTATTCCTTTTATCGAAAATCTATTCCATGTGCAGTTTTTGGCAAAGGATGTTTATTACATCAGCGATTTACCTTCAAAGTTAGAATGGAGTGATACGGTCACGATAATTATTACATCAATTGTTCTAAGTTTGATGGCTACTTTATATCCCAGCTACAAAGCTTCTAAAATTAACCCTGCGGAGGCTTTGCGCTATGAGTAGCATAGTACGCTGTGAGAACCTATGTAAAACATATACAGGTCTAGATGTTGCGGTGCTGAATGGCATTGATTTAAACGTTCGTAAAGGCGAGCAAATAGCAATTGTCGGCGCTTCTGGTTCGGGCAAAAGCACCTTGCTGCATCTACTTGGTGGTCTGGACACCCCTAGTGATGGTACTGTTGAGTTGCTAGGCAATAACTTGAATCAACTATCAGAAACAAGGAAAGGCCAAATTCGAAATGATGCATTAGGCTTTGTATATCAGTTCCATCATCTTTTACCCGAATTTACAGCAGTGGAAAATGTGGCAATGCCGCTTCTAATAGGACGTGTATCGAGACCAAAAGCGCTCGAACAAGCTAGCAATATGCTTGAAAGAGTAGGTTTGTCACATCGACTAGAGCATATGCCAGGAGAACTTTCTGGAGGTGAGCGCCAGCGTGCCGCACTTGCACGCGCGCTAGTCACAGAGCCTGATTGTATTTTGGCAGATGAACCAACTGGCAATTTGGATCGCGTCACAGCTAATCAAGTATTTGAATTATTGATCGAAATTAACGCCGCATTAAAAACGAGCTTGATTGTCGTTACGCACGATATGACTCTAGCTGACAAGATGCATCGACGATATCAGTTAGAGGATGGTCGGCTTGTCCCGATGACATAAACAATAGAGAGCCGGAAGGCACTTTTTTAATATTATTTGTTATACACATGTCTATCTATTATGATGGGCACTAAATAATTCTTCCTATAAAAATAATAAGATGACTTTCATCGTAATTGGTGTGGTTTGTGGTGCTTGGATACTGCAGCACCAATCAAGCTTACCATCAGCACTATTCTTCGCCATTGCATTCATAATAGTAATGGTAATCTCATTTACGTTGTTTTTATTCCAACAGCAATATACTAAAAAGCCTTTGCTCAGAATGGCTGCGCTCCTGATTGCAAGTGGATTGTTTGGCTATAGTTATGCTGGAATTATGGCAAAAATTCGATTGAGTGAGTCACTGCCATCTGTATGGGAGCAAAAAAATATTGAAGTGATTGGCGTTGTCGCATCAATGACTAAAGTGCATGAACAGGGTGAACAGTTTCGTTTCTATATTGAACAAGTATTTACTCCAAATGCAAAAGTGCCTAAACACGTTTTACTTAACTACTATCACAGTAACCAATGGCATCACAAACCTAACACAGTAGAAGCAATTAAGTCAGAAAAACCGCCAACATTCAAAGTTGGAGAGCGATGGCGGTTGACGATAAAGTTAAAGAAACCACATACCACTTATAACCCGAACGGTTACGATTTTGAAGCATGGGCTCTGGCTAATAATATCCGTGCTATGGGCGTAGTGCGGCACAAAAGTGGAATACATAAACTGAGAGGTTTTGTTTGGCGACCAAGTTACATCGTTGAGTACTGTCGGGACAAAGTTGCGCAGCATATCGCGACGACATTATATAAGAAACCATATGCAGGTGTGATAAGGGCATTGGTTGTCGGTGATGATAGCAAAATTAGCAAGCATGATTGGGATGTTTATCTTTACACAGGCGTCAATCATTTAATGAGTATTTCAGGTTTACATATCACGATGCTTGCAGGTTTAGCCTTTACCATTATTTCTTTCATATGGCGCAGATTCTCAACATTGGTGTTGTGTTTACCAAGCAAAAAAGCCGCAACCATTGGCGGATTAATTGTTGCATTTCTCTATGCGTGCTTGGCTGGCTTATCTATTCCCACACAACGCACTTTGTATATGTTGATTGTTGTCGCAGTAGCCTTGTTGCTAAATCAGAGAGTTAACTTCTCGCGTGTATTACTGATTGCTTTATTTGTCGTCACTATACTTGACCCATGGGCTGTCATCGCGCCTGGTTTCTGGTTATCCTTTTCCGCAGTAGCCATTATTACTTATGCAACAGTTTATCGCTTGCGACTTAGGCATTGGTTGATAGAGGCCGTCAATACGCAATGGTCTGTAACATTAGGTTTGTTGCCATTTTTAATCTTTATGTTTGCACAAGCTTCAATCGTTTCACCAATTGCTAATGCATTTGCAATTCCGATTATTAGCTTATTTGTTGTGCCGCTATCTATTCTAGGCGCTTTGATTCCACTGGACTTTATCTTGCAGCTGGCACATAGCATACTGGCGATTTGCATGATCGGTTTAAACTGGTTAGCGAGCCTCCCATTTGCGACATGGCAGCAAGCAGTGGTGCCATTTTGGCGAGTGGCTATTGGTATGATTGGTGTGATTTGGTTGTTATTGCCGAGTGGAATCCCGATGCGTTGGCTTGGAATAATCTTGATGTTGCCAATGATAATAGTTGAGCAACAGCATTTAGACATTGGTGAAATGCAAGTAGTAGTGTTAGATGTCGGGCAAGGCTTATCTGTGGTAGTTAAAACTGCAAACCATATCATGCTGTATGACACAGGTCGTGCATACAATCAAGAAAGTGATGCAGGTGCTAATATTGTTTTGCCCTATTTACGTAGTCAAGGTATTAAAAAGCTGGATGGATTAATCATTAGTCATGATGATAACGATCATAGTGGCGGTGCTGCTTCTATTATGGCAAAGCTGCCTATCTCATGGACAGCTAGTTCCTATTCATTGTCAAAGCATCATAGTGTTGAACCATCTCAATTAAAAATACCTAATCAATTAACTTGTTTTACGGGGCAAAAATGGCTTTGGGATGGTGTGCGTTTCGAGGTTTTATATCCGAGTGTAGAGAGTTATCAGCAGGAAAATATCAAAGACAATAATAGAAGCTGCGTCATTAAAGTGACAAGCCGCAATGGCACCATATTGCTGACTGGCGATATTGAGGCTGAGGCTGAGTCATTACTGTTACAAACCCAACGATATAAACTGAAAAGTGATGTCATGATTGCACCTCACCATGGTAGTAAAACATCCTCAACCGAGCCATTTATTCAATCAGTAGGCGCAAAACATGTCATTTTCACTGTGGGATACCTAAATCGATTTAGACATCCCAGACCTCCAGTCGTGAGTAGGTATTTAGAGAAAGGAGTGCAACTTTATCGTTCAGATCACCACGGAGCAGTCTTGATTGATTTTATGCAAAACCACCCAATACAGCCAAGGCCTTGGCGTTTGGACAAAGCAAAGTATTGGCATAATAAATTTTTGTAAAGACTAACTTGCCCAATGGTGCGCTTCTACGCTAAAGTAGCGTTAGTTTTGTTTTGACCGATTTAATTAAGGAGTTACCACTGTGTGGGAGATTATTTTAGCCGCTGGCTGGCCGATATGGCCGCTAATTTTTGCGTCAATAATTGCGCTAGCGATTATCGTAGAGCGTTTCTGGGCATTACGTAGTGAAGTTGTAGCACCTAGTAACCTATTACCAGAAGTGCAAAAATGGATGGGTCAGGGCGCAATCAATCCAGACAGTCTTGCCAAATTACAGAATCACTCTTTATTAGGTAGAATTTTTGCAAGTGCACTGGCCAATGAGAAAAACTCCAGAGAAGTGATGAAAGAGTCAATAGAAGAAACAGGTCGCGCTGTAGCACACAATCTTGAAAAGTACCTATCAACACTAGGCACTATAGCAACCGTTGCACCGCTACTAGGTTTGTTAGGAACGGTAATTGGTATGGTCGAGTTGTTCGGTGCATTTACAAATTCAGGTCATGATGTAGCCCAGTTTGCACGTGGTATTTCAGTCGCACTTTACAATACCGCGGCAGGTATCATAGTGGCTGTTCCAGCAATGATTAGTTACCGCTACTTCCGTTCAAAAGTCGATGCATTACTTTTAGATATGGAGCAGCAAGCAATTAAATTGGTTGAAATTCTACATGGCGAGCGTTAAACCACGCTCATCAATTTAGAGGAATATTTAGCAATGAATTTTCAACGTGGTAAACACGACGAAGAGTTAGAAATCAACTTTATCCCGTTAATTGACGTGTTATTGGTCATTATTATCTTTCTAATCGTCAATGCAACGTTCTCACGCACAAGTGAGTTACAAATTAATCTACCGACTGCAGAGGCCAATGCGCCAGAAGATAAGCCATTGATCATTACTGTTGATGTAGATGCTTCAGGGCGTTATATGGTAGAAGCAAAAGATGCTGGCAATACTGTAGAAACAATAGCTAGTGCACTTAAGTCAGCTGTTGGCGATGGTAAAGATCCAACGATTGTTATTAATGCAGATGCTAAATCAACACATCAATCTGTGGTGAATGTCATGGAGGCGGCTCGTGTCGCCAATTACACTCACATTACGTTTGCAACACAAGTAGGTTCTGACAATTAATAAACGCTATTTTTCAATTTGTTACGGCAAGAGTTGTGATGTCAAAACGTTCGCGTAAAAAGCACGATTTGCCACAGATTAAAAATCCAAAAGCATTATTTTGGCGTATCTTTTCCTATGCATGGGAGCATAAATATGTTTTCGCAGTAACAATTACTGCGACAGCTGTTTTATCGCTCAGCAACACTGCATTCCTAGCAATGATCAAAAAAGTGACTGATGAGGGCTTTGTTCAGCAATCTGAAGCACAAGTTTTTATTCTGCCTATCATGCTGTTTGCGTTAATGACTATTCGCGGTTTGGCAGGCTTTGCTTCAATGTACAGTATCCGTTGGATTGCGCGACGGGTTGTAGAAAAGCTGAGAAGAGAAGCTTTTGGTCAGCTTATGCATATGCCTGTTAGCTATTTTGATGCACAGTCGACAGGAGTGATGGTTTCAAAGCTAACCTATGATGCTGAGCGGCTATCCAATGTTTGTACAAGGACTGCCATGAATGTGTTTAGAGACGCATTAACCGTAGTCGGGCTTATTGCCTATATGATTTATCTGGATTGGAAGCTCACATTAATCTTTGCTATTGTGGCGCCTTTTATGGTGCTTTACTTAAGGAAAACAACACCAAAATTAAGAACGAATGCAAAAAAAGTACAACTTGCAGTAGGCGAAATGACAAAAACATCAGAGGAGGCGATATCTGGCCAGCGGATTGTTAAAATTTTTGGTGCACAAGATTATGAAACGCAACGTTTTGCCGACGTAGTCATTCGTAATAGAGATTTGGAGTTACGTTCAGCGCGCATAACAGGTTTGAATAGTTTCGTGATTGAGCTATTGGCGGCTATTGCATTAGCACTCGTTGTTTATTATGCGCTAGGTAGTTTTTCTGTGGGAGAGTTTGCTGCTTTTGTTGGCGCATTATTGATGTTGATTTCGCCAATCAAACATATCACCTCAGCTAATGAAGATTTGCAGATAGGATTAGCTGCCGCGCAGAGTGTGTTTGAAGTCATTGATTCGCCTGTTGAAGATGATGAGGGTGTGCGAGAAATCAAACAACTAAAAGGCGAGATTGAATTTAAAAATGTAAGCTTGCGCTACGATAACGCTAAGCGCCTTGCACTTGATGATTTAAGTTTTACAGTTAAGCCAGGTGAAAAGGTTGCGCTAGTTGGGCGCTCAGGCGGAGGTAAAACTTCGCTAGTTAACTTGCTGCCACGTTTTTATGAGTTGCAACAAGGCTTGATATTGCTTGACGGTATGGATATACGGGCGCTTTCACTGAAAGATCTTCGCGCTCAGTTTTCA
>JBNLAC010000080.1:0-5763 GCA_050301935.1 Methylophilaceae bacterium
AAAATCATTAACACCCAAACAGATAGGGCAAGGGCAAATGTTGTATTAACATCTGAAGTCGGTAACGGCCTAAATGGCGCGTGTTCTTGACCAAACAAACCTGTAAACTTGGCAAACCAATCAATCGGCACTAAATCCATCATATTCATGGCTAGCACCCACAAAAAAATCGTCAGTGCAGTTGGCGCGATAAACGCATGGCGATCACCATGAAACATTCCTTTTACTTGGCCATCTACAAAGTCAAAAATAAGCTCGACAAAAGCTTGTGTCTTGCTAGGAACGCCAGAAGTAGCTTTACGTGCAACCAACCAAACCGCACCGGCAACAATCACACCTAAAACTAATGAAATGAGAAACATATCAAGATGAATTACATTTGACAGTTCTTCTCCACCTATAAACTGCTCATTGAATGACAAGTGGTGATTAATATAATCAGTTGCAGTTGTCATCTCGCCTGAGTGCTCTGCTGCGTGTTCTGCTGTATGTTCTGTCGCCATAATTATCTTATATTAAATTATCGTTTTGTTTACTAATGGATGCACCGGAAATGATTGCCGCTACCGCCAAACCTGCGATTAATGCCCCAGGTACTAAATCTTTGTAACCTTTAAAAACAAGGTATAAAAACACAACTATCAGTATGATTTTGACAAGCTCTGCTTTCAACATACGCATCAGTATAGTTGCTGCTTCATTACTTTTTCCTTGTGCCACTTTTGATGCAACTAGTGCAGCAAAAAAGACAGACATTCCACCAGCTAAAGCTGATATTCCTGCATGCATTCCAGAGATGAAGTAAGCAATCAGTGCTACGACTACAGTTGCTATTAACTGTGATCGCAACATGCCCCTGAAAACGTTGTTTGCCGACTGGCCAGTATTGTTGTCATTCATTTTTTAAATCCACCAAAAACGCAGTTAAATTTAAATTGGCCCTTAGCAAGTCCGCGATTTTGAATTAATCCTGTTGTTTAGTCAAGCTTTATTGCGCTCAGGCGTTTATTAAATACCCACTTAATTCGATATTTTTTTAATAATTTCATCCAACTGATCTAAATTACTATAGTTAATTTTTAAAGTACCTGAACCATTTGATTTAGCAGCGATACTCACGCCAGCCCCCAAAGTTTCACTTAGCCTACTTTGTAATGCAGCAACATCAGGATTAATTGCAGTTTTTGGTGTTTTTTTCTCGTCATCTGTAGATTTCTTTTTTACTAATTTCTCAACCTCTCTAACTGATAACTGCTCTTGAACTACTTTGTTTGCTAACATTACTTGCTGCACAGCATCGAGTCCGATTAAAGCACGGGCGTGACCCATATCGAGTTTATTCTCCATTAGCATGTCTTGAACGCCATTAGCAAGCGTGAGCAAGCGAAGCAAATTGGAAACAGCTACGCGCGAACGGCCAACTGCACTAGCTGCTCTTTCATGCGTCATAGCAAACTCATCAATTAAGCGTTTAATTCCAAGCGCCTCTTCTAACGGGTTAAGATTTTCGCGCTGTATGTTTTCAATTAGCGCCATCTGAAGCGCAGACTCATCTTCAATCTCTCTAATGAGTACTGGCACCTCTTCTAACCCTGCTATCTGGCTGGCACGCCACCGTCGTTCACCGGCGATAATTTCATACTGTTCTGGTGCAAGCTCCCTAACCAAAATTGGCTGCATGATGCCTTGGCTTTTGATTGATTCTGCTAATGCATTAAGCGCATCATCATCCATATATGATCTTGGTTGGTATTTACCAGGTTGCAATTGTCCAACTGGCAACATTCTGAGACCATTGCTTTCATTTTCGACATCACCTGCTAGCAATGCATCTAGACCACGACCTAATCCTTTGTGTTTTGCCATAAACTTCTTTCCAATTTATTAACTATTTGATTTTATTGATTTATCTCTAGATATTATTTCTTTTGCTAGCGCCAAATATGCCATTGCACCCTTTGATGATTGATCATAAATAAGCGCGGGAAGACCATAACTAGGCGCTTCTGATAATCGAATATTGCGAGGAATTACTGTTTTATATACTTTTTTACCAAAATGATCTTCAAGCTGAGCCGATACTTGTTGTGCCAACATATTACGTGCATCAAACATTGTTCGCAGCAAACCCTCAATTTCTAATGTACCATTTAAATGAGAGCGTACTTTTTTAATGGTATTGACCAAGTCAGATAAACCTTCCAGTGCGTAATATTCACACTGCATAGGAATCATCACTGAATCAGCAGCCGTTAAGGCGTTGACAGTAACCAAGTTGAGGGCAGGGGGACAATCAAATAATATGTAATCATAGCCTGCAACACTTTTTATCGCTTTTTTCAAACGTACCTCACGCGCTATTTCATTAACCAGCTCTACCTCCGCGCCTGCTAACTCTCTATTAGATGGAGCGACATCAAAACCACCTTTTGGGCTTTTTAAAATGACTTCTTTTAATTGCTTGTTGCCAATTAAGACATGGTAAATACTATATCTTAGCTTTGACTTATCGATACCACTACCTGTACTAGCGTTACCCTGAGGATCCAAATCAACCAGCAACACTTTCTTTTTATTTGCTGCAAGACTTGCAGCTAAGTTGACACAAGTAGTTGTTTTACCTACTCCACCTTTTTGATTTGTTATTGCTAGTATTTTCATGCTCTGATTTCTATCATTTAAAATTTTTTGATAACAGCTAAGTGACGCTCTGCGTTCAGCCCCGCTACAAATAATGGATATACTTCAGCATTTTTTACTTTTAACGCATCCAACTCTGCTTGCGGAGAAACCCCCTTCATCGCCAACCAATGCCCATCTTCTGCTAGCAAATGCTGTGACAATGCCATAAACTGGTCTAACTCTGAAAACGCTCGTGAAATAATCATTTCGTATAGGCTGCCTGCTTCAAACGCCTCCACACGCGCATGTACAACTTGCAAATTACCCAGCCCTAGCTCACCTTTTACTTGACGCATAAAGATAGCTTTTTTTTGCACCGTATCTATTGTTGTGACCTGCAATTCTGGTAGACATATCGCCAACACAATCCCTGGCAAGCCTGCACCACTACCAACATCCAATAAACGCGTACCACTCATGTAGGGCAATACACTTAAGCTATCGAGCAAGTGCAACGTCACCATATCCAAGGGATTGCGCACGGCGGTTAAGTTATAAACCTTATTCCATTTACTCAATAGAGACAAATATTCCAACAGAAGTGATTGTTTCTCTGCATCAATCTGCAAACCCATTTGCGCAATGCCAGCTGCCAATTTTTCGGCTAACGCACTCATGCAGCTTCGCTATTGTTTTGACCAAGTACTTTTTTATGCTTACGTTTAATGTAAACCAATAGTATTGAAACTGTCGCTGGCGTTATCCCTGATATTCTACTCGCCTGGCCAATTGTCTCTGGGCGATGCAGAATCAATTTTTGCCTCGCTTCAATGCTAAGGCCATGTACCTGCTCATAATCAATATCATCAGCAAGCCTAATATGTTCGCTTTCTTTTTGTTTTGCTATTTCATCCTTTTGCCGGTCGATGTAACCTTGATATTTAGCAGAGATTTCTACTTGCTCCCTGACTCCAGGAGACAAATCTTGCGCTATCGGCGCTAAATGCAATAGGCCGTCATAATCCACCTCTGGGCGCCTTAACAGTTCAAACAAACTATATTCATGCTCTAACACTTTTCCCAGCACCTCTTGCTGTGTTTCACGTGAAACACTACTAGGTTGAATAAACGTTTTTTTCAAGCGCTCTTGCTCTTTTGCTATGGCATCATATTTACGATTAAATGCCGCCCAGCGAGCATCATCAACCAAGCCTAGCTTCCGCCCCGTCTCCGTCAAGCGCATATCTGCGTTGTCTTCTCGCAGTTGCAAACGGTATTCTGCGCGGCTTGTGAACATTCGATAAGGTTCTGTTACACCAGTCGTAATCAAATCATCCACCAAAACACCAATATATGCTTCATCGCGGGCAGGACACCACCCATCTTTCTCTTTTGCATACAAGGCTGCATTTGCACCCGCCAACAAGCCTTGAGCGGCAGCTTCCTCATACCCTGTGGTACCGTTTATTTGTCCAGCAAAAAACAATCCCTGGATCGCTTTTGTTTCTAGCGTACTTTTGAGTGCGCGCGGATCATAATAGTCATACTCTATCGCATATCCAGGCCTTAGAATATGTGCATTCTCCAAACCTTTTACAGACTGAACCAACGCTAGCTGAACATCAAATGGCAAACTGGTTGATATTCCATTTGGATATACTTCATTCGTATTTAGGCCTTCTGGCTCCAAGAACAGTTGGTGCGAGGTTTTATCCGCAAATCGGTTAATTTTATCTTCGATACTAGGACAGTAGCGCGGCCCAACACCCTCTATCACACCCGTATACATTGGTGAACGATTTAACCCGTGACGAATAATATCGTGAGTTCGTTCATTGGTATGGGTAATCCAGCACGAAACCTGCTCAGGATGTTGCTCAACATGTCCCATAAAAGAAAATACTGGCAACGGCGTATCACCAGGCTGCTCAGTCATTACACCGTAATTAATTGTGCGCCCATCTATACGTGGCGGTGTTCCTGTTTTTAGCCTGCCGACAGGCAAACCAATCTCGCGCAATCTCGCCGCAAGAGAAATAGATGGTGGGTCTCCAGCGCGACCCGCGTGGTAATTCTGCATACCCACATGAACCAAGCCACCCAAAAAAGTACCAGCGGTCAGCACGACTGATTTTGAGGTAAATTTGAGACCTATTTGTGTCACAACACCTACAGCGCGCTCACCATCTAGCAAGATATCATCTACCGCCTGTTGAAACAACCATAGGTTTTCTTGGTTTTCTAATCGGCGTCGAATTGCCGCCTTGTAAAGAATACGATCTGCCTGAGCTCGCGTAGCTCTAACAGCAGGCCCTTTACTAGAATTCAATATGCGAAACTGTATACCACCTTCATCGGTAGCCATAGCCATGGCTCCACCAAGCGCATCAACCTCTTTCACTAGATGGCCTTTACCAATACCCCCTATGGAAGGGTTGCAAGACATCTGACCAAGTGTTTCTATATTGTGCGTCAATAATAAAGTTTTTTGACCCATTCTTGCTGCCGCCAGCGCAGCCTCAGTGCCAGCATGACCACCACCTACTACAATAACGTCAAATTTATTTGGAAACTGCATATTCTTTAAAAGGCCAGATCTGATATAAAGGATAGGATTTTAACGTAAAATCAAGTACTAAGTCACCTTATTCACCTATGTTTCACGTGAAACATAGCGATAATTGAATATGATCAAACAAAAGATTCATCAAAAAGTGTTGTTTCACGTGAAACATTCATTGAAAAAACAACAAAAACATCAATGAAAACATAATGTTCTGTTTCAAAGTTAATAACATCGTGATAATCTTTACCTAACTAACCATAAAAACTAAGATTTTAATTAAAGAACCAACAAAACAAGATGGACGAAAATACCATATATACAAAAACTGGTAGAGGTTTACGGGCAATTATTAGAAAATTGCCGCGTTATCCAGGACAAGTATTGTCAATCATTGACAAGGGGATGACAGGTGAGGAGGTCTGTCAAAGTCTGTCCGATGTAAAAGAGAAAGATGTTGAAGAGGCTATTGTTTGGCTGTTGGAGGGTGGTTTTATTAAAGGTACAGAAATAGACCCCTTCTCAAATACACAGTGGGATGTGTCAAATGAAGCTGCTATAGAAGTAGATGAAATTGA
>JBNLAC010000081.1:0-5608 GCA_050301935.1 Methylophilaceae bacterium
TGCGACAGCGCCGATAGTAAAGCTACCAAGGTACCACAAAGGATTTAGCAAACTTTTTCTGCCTCCTAAACCTTTAATTCGAGCTTCACACCAAGCCAAATGATCTGTTTCTTCAGCAGCAGCATGCTCCAAGGCTTTGACGATTTGTGGGTTGCGAGAAGTGAATGCTTGACCACTATAAAGCGCTTGAGCGCATACTTCACCTACATGATTTATTCGCATCAAAGCAATTACCTGCTGTTTTTGTGCATCAGTAACTGTATCTTCGGTGATAGTTGCATCTGGATGCTCGCGCGTTGCTTTTGCCTCCGTAAAAACTGTGCGCAAAGCTCTATCAAATGTATTAATAAGATGGTCCATAATCATGGAAATAGTTTAATTTAAAATGCCATTAAAGCAACTGGTTTTATGTATTTTTTTGTAACAAAAAACCCCACTAATTCATAGTTAGTGGGGCTCGGTTATTAAGTGAGCGTTAAGGTTGTTTAGCCGCCTCTACTTTATCTTCGGGGTCGGCTTCTACAGGCAACCCTTTTAAAACATTCATTGCTTGAACAAACTGAATATCATCTTTTGATGCTGGTTCGATAGGACCCTTTTGTTCGGCAAATTTCTTTTCTTGCATTTTTTCTATAGCAGCATCTTTGAGTGTGTCTTGTTTCTCAAGAATATGATCAGCTTTATCCGCTTTGGTCGGGTTGGATAAGTGCCCTTTAAGATCTGCCTCATGCACTTGATGCGAATCGTCAGAACCATCGCCTACTTTGATATCTGGAACAATACCTTTAGCTTGTATTGAACGACCGTTAGGCGTGAAGTAGCGTGCTGTTGTCAATTTAATTGCACTACCATTATTCATAGGCAATATCGTTTGTACAGAACCTTTACCAAAGCTTGTTACTCCCAGAATAGTTGCACGTTTGTGGTCTTGCAATGCACCAGCGACAATCTCTGAAGCTGATGCAGAGCCAGCATTGAGTAACACAACCATCGGTGTGTTTTTGAAGTCTTCTGGTACGTTTCTCAAATAGTCTGGTTTACCACGTCTTGCGTAGTCTCTTGGGTTAGAAGTTAGTTTCATTTTTGAGTCCTCTACACGCCCTTCGGTGTAGACCACTAATTTATCTTTTGGTAAGAAAGCAGCAGAAACGCCAACAGCGGCATCTAAAAGTCCACCAGGATTGTTACGCAAATCTAACACCAAGCCTTTGAATGGACCTTTGTTTTCCTTTTGCAAGGAGATCAGTGCTTTTGCCAAGTCTTCTCCAGTGTGCTCTTGAAATTGTGTGATACGGACATAACCGTAATCTTTTTCTATGTATTTGTTTTTTACACTTTGTGATTTGATGATGTCACGTGTGATTTTAAATGTGAGTGGCTGGTCTACATTTTTACGCAATATTGTTAAAGTGATGTCTGTACCAGGTTTACCACGCATGATCTTAACGGCATCATTTAATGTCATGCCACGAACTTGTTCGTCGTCAAGTTTCATGACTAAATCACCAGGTTTTAAACCTACTTTATAAGCTGGGCTGTCTTCAATAGGAGATACTACTTTCACCAGACCATCTTCCATCGTGACTTCGATACCAAGACCGCCAAATTCACCTTGTGTGCCTGCTTGCAAGTCTTTATAGGCATCTTTGTCCATATAAGCTGAATGCGGGTCTAGTCCTTGAAGCATGCCAGACAGTGCTTCATTAATAAGCTTTTTGTCTTCGACAGGTTCTACATAGTCGCTTTTGACTTTGCCAAACACTTCAGCAAAGACGCGTAAATCATCAACAGGTAGCTCAGATACGCCAAGCTTGGCTGCCAGTGCGGATAGGTTGAGGCTAATTAACACCCCAATTAAAATGCCAGAGCTGATTAAGCCTAATTTTTTAAACGTAGCGCGCATGTATTACCTTTATACTATTTATTAAATTTCCAATCGTAAGTGTATATGAACACCTAAGTATATAATAGGTTCATTTTATGATTTTTCAATGCAATATATCACTTCGTTGTGTAAAAAATGAATAATTGGGGTAATTCGTGAAAAATGTACATAATGTAAGTATTACTTACTGTACACAGTGTCGGTGGATGTTACGTGCCGCTTGGCTTGCTCAAGAACTGCTAACTACATTTGAAGAGGATTTGAAGAGCGTCAGTTTGATTCCGGGTACGGGTGGTATTTTCGAAGTACATCTAAATGACGTGTTGTTGTTTTCAAGACAACAGGCGGAACGTTTTCCTGAATCTAAAGAGCTGAAACAGCTGATACGTGATCAAATTGATCCTGACAGGCCTCTTGGTCATAGTGATCGCAAAGCCTAGCTTGCCACTGTAGCTTAGTTCGCTGCTATGTTGTCAAGCCGTTTGGCTCCGTTGAAGCGCGATTCCCAATAGCTGGTTTGCATGCTTTCTATTCTTACTGAACCCCCTCTACTGGGTGCGTGGATAAAATTACCATCACCTATATAGATGCCGACATGAGAAAAAGCGCGTCTCGCTGTATTAAAAAAGACGAGGTCACCAGGGGATAGATCGTCTTTATTGACACTTTCTCCATAACGGCTAATCCCTTTTGCAGTTCTTGGTAACTTAAGGTTTGCTGCTTTATTGTAGACGTAGTTTACAAAGCCGCTACAGTCAAAGCCAGTTGCTGGCGATGAGCCGCCATACTTATACTTAATACCTTTCAGGCTCATTGCGCTAGCTAACACTTCTTGCGCAACTGTATTGGCAATTACGTCCAGAAAGGTAATGGTGATGCCTTCAGCGTTTTTTGTACTGATATTAGCGCTTGATGCACTAGTGAATGCAATGCTGTGAATAAAACAGAGAAAAATGATAAACGATTTCATGATGGTTTTACTGACCTTACCCCTAATAAATAAGGGTAAGGCATATCTAGCAAGTTTATGATTTTGCCATTGCACTTTTAATAAAACCGATAATGGCAAGCAGTACACCACCACCAATACCACCTCCTGCTATTTGCGCTACGATGCTGGCAATATCCATACCTCCTGCCGCGCCCGCAGCTCCCATCCCAAGCATGCCAAGTAATTGTCCACCTAAGCCACCACCAAGAATGCCGACCACTGAGTTTAAAGCTGTACCTAAACTTAAGTTTTTCATTAAGCTGCCAGCAATATTGCCGCCGACGGCACCGCTGACTAATTGAATAATAAGACCTAAATCCATCACTACCTCCCTCAAGTTGTTGATGAAACAAGTTGCTGAAATAAATTACAGCACCTTGTAGGCTATCAGGCAATAATGCTTTGCACAAGCCTTTGATGTTAGATACTAAAATTTTTTTCGCGTTGTTGCTTTTCATGCATAGGTCAGTATTCGTGGGATAATTTAATTTATGTCAGATGATCAAAAACAAAACATATCACTCAGTCAAATTTTCTCTGCACAAGGGCCTTTGGCAAATGCAATTGATGGTTACAAAGAGCGTCTTGAGCAGTTGCAAATGGCCCAAGCGATTGCTGATGCCATTACAGCAAACAAACAACTGGTTGCCGAGGCTGGAACAGGCACGGGTAAGACTTTTGCTTATTTAGTTCCAGCATTGCTCTCTGGGGGTAAAGTCATTATCTCTACAGGCACCAAGACCTTGCAGGATCAGTTATTTAATCGCGATTTACCCAATGTGCGGAATGCGCTCAAAGTTCCAGTTTCCGTCAGTATGCTGAAAGGGCGGGCCAATTATGTATGCCGCTATTATTTGGAGCGGGCGGAGCAAAGTGGGCGATTTGCTTCGAGAGAAGATGTGCAATATGTTCATCTTATCAAACGCTTTGCCGAAAATAGTAAAACAGGAGACAAGAGTGAGTTAACTGATGTGCCAGAAAATGCCACCATTTGGCCGAATGTAACATCAACAAGAGACAACTGCTTGGGGCAGGATTGTGATTATTACAAAGATTGTTTTGTGATGGATGCGCGTAAAAAGGCATTGGCTGCAGATGTTGTGGTCGTGAATCATCATCTTTTTTTCGCAGATGTAATGTTGCGTGATGAAGGCGTGGCTGAGTTGTTACCAAGTGCGAATACTGTGATTTTTGATGAGGCGCATCAATTGCCTACGGTAGCGGGTTTGTTTTTTGGGGAAGATATTTCGACCAATCAATTGATTGAGTTATGCCGGGATACCACAGCAGCTTATCTCACTGTAGCGAAGGATTGTATTGCGTTGACTGAAGCAGTCGCACCATTGGAAAAGGCAGTGAAAGATTTTAGATTACGCTTTGCCTATGAAGGTGCTCGGATGCCTGTACAAAAGGCCTTAGCATTAGAAGGCTTTGATGAGGCTTATCAGGCAATGCAATCAACGTTAGAAGCGTTAACTAGTGTCTTGGAAAGTCAAGCAAGCAGAGACCCGTTATTGGAAAAGTGTTGGCAGCGTGGGGAGGAGTTGCTTGTTCATCTCAGAAGATGGCTAAAAGCGGAAAATAATAATCTTGTGCGTTGGGTTGAGGTTTTTACACAGTCAGTGCAGTTGCATGCAACGCCTTTGAGTGTTGCAGATAGTTTTGGCAAACAACTTAACCTTCAGCCGCGTGCTTGGATATTCACATCTGCAACTTTAGCCGTCAAAAATGATTTTAGTCATTACAAATCACAAATGGGTTTATTAGAAGCTGAATCGCTGTACTTGCACAGCCCGTTTGATTATGCAAAACAGGCGCTGCTGTATGCGCCAGCTAATATGCCAGATCCGAATAGTAGCGAGTATGCTGCTGCGGTTGCAGCTGCAGCATTACCTGTTATTCAGGCAAGTCGAGGCCGTGCATTTGTGTTGTGCACTTCATTGCGGGCGATGCGTGAGGTACATGCTTTGCTGAAAGATGCTTTTGGGCGTCAAGGCATGGAATATCCTTTGTTATTACAAGGAGATAGCACCCGAACCGAATTACTGGATCGTTTCCGTACACATGGTAATGCTGTTCTCGTTGGTTCCCAGAGCTTTTGGGAAGGGGTTGATGTGCGCGGCGAGGCTTTGAGTTCGGTCATTATCGATAAAATTCCATTTGCGCCACCAGATGATCCTGTACTATCCGCACGTATTGATCAATTAAATGCGGAAGGTAAAAATGCTTTTATGGAATATCAGTTGCCATATTCCGTCATTACCTTGAAGCAAGGTGCAGGGCGTTTGATTCGTGATGAGCTTGATCAAGGGGTTTTAATGATATGTGATCCCCGATTAATTACAAAATCTTATGGCAAAAGAATATGGCAAAGTTTGCCACCTTTCAGGCGTACAAGAGAGTTATCAGATGTCGAAGCTTTTTTTGTCGATATGAATGTTTCTTAAAACCAATACCTGAATTTATTAGCAATGGCACAACAGTTGCTAAATAGTCTTGGTCAAATCAAGCGTAATTTTTCTAATTTTAAGTTTTTGAGGGAATAGTAGGTATGGTTAAAAGTAGTAAAGGTCTTTTGTTATTGGTATTCTTGTCGCTGAGCAATGTTAGTTTTGCTAATTGTGAAAAAACATTAATGGGCAAAGATTGTGACTCAAACGGTAGTGGTGTTGCTTCGCATATGCGAGGCAATGCTGTTGCAAATGCCAAAGCGGCTAAAGAGTTACAGTTAG
>JBNLAC010000082.1:0-5263 GCA_050301935.1 Methylophilaceae bacterium
GATTATTTTGAATCTGAATGGTCGCGTGGTAGGCATCGTTGTTGATGGCGTATCAGATGTGATGAACCTTAAAGGTACAGATTTAAGAAGCGTACCAGATATCGTGGCCAGTATTGATACGAAATACATTACTGGCTTAGCAACAGTTGATGAAAGAATGTTTATTTTAGTCGATATAGAGCAGCTAATGACGAGCAATGAAATGGCGTTGATTGATAGCGCGGTTGTTCAATAATTATTATTAAAACGATTAGAGCAGGAGTACAAAATGTTAGGAAAATTATTAGACTACGTTGCAAATCAGTCAGATACTACAAAGTCTCTAGTGGGTGAAGTTGCTGAGTTTAGGGCGCTAAAAACAGAAATCAATAAAGCAAGATGTGTAATTGAGTTTGATAGCGATGGAAAAATTACGCAGATCAATGAAAATGCTTTAGAAGCTTTAGGCTATAGCGAAAAAGATTTGTTATCTAAACATCACCGTACGCTGGTTGGACGCGCAGAAGCGGCGACTCAAAGTTATAAAGAATTCTGGCCCAACTTAGCGGAAGGTCAGTCCCAAACTGGTGTTTTCCAGCTGCAAAATAAACAAGGTGATACCGTATGGTTCCAAGGATATTACGCGCCAGTATTGAACGGCAATAAAGAGCTAGTTAAGACTGTAGCCTATCTCACAGACATTTCAAAAGACAAACAGTCAGCCATCCAGTTAGAAGGTGAAGATGCGGCACTACATGAAGCCTTTGGCATTATGGAATGCGATCTAAACGGAAAAGTTCTTGATTGCAATGAATTGTTTGTGAAACCACTAGGTTACACAAAAGACGAGTTAAAAGGTAAGCACGTCAGTATTTTTCTGGACCCTAAAAAAGCAGAGGATCCAGAGTATAAGAAAATGTGGCAATCACTGAGTGCAGGTGAAAAAAGCCATACTATTGAAATCAAACGTATTGCTAAAACTGGCGAAGAGTATTGGTTTCAATCAACTTATGTTCCAATTAAAAACGAGCATGCAGAGACCTTGAAGGTAATCGTCTACTCTTTCTGCATTACAGAAGAAAAGAAAAAAAATGCAGATTACGAAGGGCAATTAGCCGCAATTGATAAGGTGATGGGTGTTATTGAGTTTGACTTAAAAGGCAACATTACAGCGGTAAATGACAACTTTGCTGCAGTCACTGGTTACAGCGACAAAGAAATCGTTGGTAATCACCACAGTATGTTTGTTGATTCAGCTTACAAGTCAAGTGCTGAGTATAAAACTTTCTGGGATAAGTTAGGCCGAGGTGAAACACAAGCTGGGCAGTATAAGCGTATAGGTAAGGGTGGCAAAGAAATCTGGTTACAGGCCAGCTACAACGCTATTTTTGATATGAATGGCAAGCCATTCAAAGTAGTGAAATATGCCACAGATATCACGGAAGAAAAGTTAAGAAATGCAGATTTCGAAGGACAACTGGCAGCCATTAATAAGGTGATGGGTGTTATTGAGTTTGACTTAAAAGGAAACATTACTGCGGTAAATGACAACTTTGCGGCGGTGACGGGTTATAGCGATAAAGAAATCGTTGGTAATCACCACAGTATGTTTGTTGATGCAGCTTATAAATCAAGTGCTGAGTATAAAGCTTTCTGGGATAAATTAGGCCGTGGTGAAGCTGATAGCGGACAATATCAACGTGTAGGCAAGGGTGGTAAAGAGGTTTGGTTACAAGCCAGCTACAACCCGATATTCGATGCTGAAGGTAAGCCTTTCAAAGTAGTGAAATATGCCACAGATATTACTGCTCAGCATAATGCAGCAGTAGCACTAGAAACAGCCGTTGAAGAATCTCAGGCTGTGATAGAAGAAGCAAAAGATGGCAATTTAGAAAGCCGTGTCTCAATTGATGGCAAGACAGGTGCGATTGCGAGTTTATGCGATGGCATCAATGCCTTGATGGACAAAATGACTGAAATGGTAATACAAGTAACTGAAGCGGGTGAGACCATCCACACTGCGGCAGGTGAAATTGCGACAGGTAATAACGATTTATCCAGCCGCACTGAAGAACAAGCATCTAGCCTTGAAGAAACAGCTTCTAGCATGGAGGAGCTTGCTTCTACCGTTAAACAAAATGCAGAGAATGCATTGCAAGCCAACCAGTTGGCCACTGCAGCATCTGGCGTAGCGGTAAAAGGCGGTCAGGTTGTAGGTAAAGTGGTGAACACCATGAGTGCGATCAATGAAAGTGCCCAAAAAATTGAGGACATCATTTCTGTCATTGATGGCATTGCCTTCCAAACCAATATTCTTGCATTGAATGCTGCTGTTGAAGCGGCTAGAGCAGGAGAGCAAGGCCGTGGTTTTGCTGTGGTTGCAGGTGAAGTACGCAACTTGGCACAGCGTTCAGCCAGTGCAGCCAAAGAGATTAAAGAGTTGATTACAGACTCAGTAAGTAAAACATCTGAAGGTACTAAGCTGGTTGAAGATGCTGGGCAAACAATGCAGGAGATTGTTGATTCTGTACAACGTGTGACAGACATCATGGGTGAAATCTCCGCTGCGTCCACTGAACAAAGCACTGGCATTGACCAAGTGAATACTGCTATTACCAGCATGGATGAAGTGACGCAACAGAATGCGGCTTTAGTTGAAGAGGCTGCTGCGGCTGCAGAGTCACTCGTCGAGCAAGCTAATAGCCTCATGGAAACCGTTAATGGCTATAAGGTGAAAGGTATGCAAAGGCAAGAGCGCAGGGCAAGTAATAGTCCAATGCGTGTCCCAGCTAAACCAGCTGTATCTAAATCCACTGCAAAATCAACACCTAAACAAGCTGAGCAGAAGGTTGTAGCTAAGACGGGTACTGATGACGGTGACTGGGAAGAGTTTTAAAGAAAATGGTGAAGGCTTGTAATAGGTGGCTAGCATCACATACGTTTTATATGGCTTTGCCAATATATTGCTGCCACATACAAGCCCTAACCTAAAACAATAGTAAAGATTAGAGTTTGTAAAAGTTAATAATTAGGAAAAAGTAATCATGAAAAAGCTTTTTGCAATGAAGTTAAGAACGCAATTAATCATCGTTTTATCTTTGATGATAATTGGTTTTATTACTGCCCTGTTCTTTACTGATCGGGCATTAAATGAAGTACAAATTGGCGGTGAAACTTATAGTGAGATTATTAGCAATAAAGATTTAACAGCTGATATTTTGCCGCCACCTGCTTATTTGATTGAATCATGGCAAGTAGCTTTAGAAATGGTGGCGATTAAAAATCAACCGCTACAACCACTAGTAGATAAAAGTCGTGCGTTAACAGAAGAATTCAATGCACGCAATGCATACTGGTCCGAATATCTAACGAAACCAGAAATGCTGGCTTCGTTTAAGGATGAACTAGTTCCGGCTGCAGAGCGTTTTATGCAAATTCGTGATGCAGAATTTATTCCTGCTGTGCAATCAGGTGATACAAAAAGTATTGATAGCGCGTTAATCCGTTTGCAGCAAGCCTATCTAAACCATCGCACAGCTGTTGATAGACTGGTGGTCATGGCAGCAGAAGAAGCTGTAAATATTGAGGCTGCGGTGCCAGCAAAAATTACATCAGCACGCACCACAGAATGGGTGCTTATTATTGCTGCGATTGGCTTAACGCTTTTTGGTGTTTTTACCGTTGTTAGCAATATTATCCGTCAATTGGGTGGCGAATCATATGAGGCCCTAAAGATAGCCAAACAAATTGCTAAAGGTCAATTTGAAAATAACGCTGGAGATAACAAACATAAACAAGGAAGTGTGATTGGCTCATTGTTTACAGCTTCTAAAGTACTGACAGAAATTGATCAAGAAATGGCCTTAATGGAGGCGGAACACAAAGCTGGCAATATCGATGCCAGAATGAATGTTGAAAAGTTTGAGGGTGCTTATCGCGAAATGGCGATTGGTATTAACCGAATGATAGAAGTACATATCAATGTGATGGATAAAACCATTCAATCCCTTAGAGGTTTGGCGCAAGGTGATTTTGAGTTTGAACTTGAACAATTCCCAGGTAAGTTAGCCGATGTGAATAAAGGTGTTGAAGGCTTGCGCACTAACATCAAAACCCTGATTACTGATATGCGAGTCATGGCCACAGAACATAAAGAGGGAAATATCAGTGTGATGATGGCACCAGAAAAATTTGCGGGTGACTATCGCTTACTGGCAGAAAAAGTCAATGAAATGGTCGCTGAGTATATTGAAGAAGTAAATGTCATCATGGATACCATTTCACAATTCGGCAATGGTGATTTCTCAGCAACCATCAAAGAGTTCCCGGGTGAAAAAGCTATTATCAATAAAAATATCAAGAAAATTGGCGGCAACTTAAAAGGTTTAATTGACTCAGTTAATTGGGTCAGTGGTGCGCATGAGCAAGGTGATATTGATATGAACTTGCGTGATGACATGTTTAAGGGCGACTTTAGTACGCTAGCTAAGTGTGTCAATAAAATGATTGCTGGCTTGTTAGAGATGAATCAAAAATCCATGGATGTTGTTAAAGCATTTGGTGAAGGTGACTTTGAGGCACCACTTGAGCAGTTCCCAGGTAAAAAAGCGTTTATCAATGAAACCATAGAGCAAGTGCGTAGCAACTTAAAAGCATTGAATGAAGATGCGCAAATGTTAGCAAATGCAGCACATGAAGGACGTGTAAGTGTACGCGCTGATGCTAGCCGGCATCCAGGCGACTATCGCAAGATTGTTGAAGGCATGAATGAAACGCTCGATATGATTGTAGAGCCGATAGCTGCGGTAAAAGAAGCGGTTGAAACGATAACGACTGCGGCGAATGAGATATCAACTGGTAATAATGATTTATCTAGCCGCACTGAGCAGCAAGCATCAAGCTTGGAAGAAACAGCTGCAAGTATGGAAGAGCTAGCTTCCACGGTAAAACAGAACGCTGAGAATGCACAACAAGCAAATCAGTTAGCACTAACTGCCTCTGGTGTTGCTGTAAAAGGTGGCAAGGTAGTCAGCGAAGTGGTGAGCACCATGAGTGGTATTAATGATAGTGCACAGAAAATTGAAGCCATTATTTCGGTGATTGATGGTATTGCCTTCCAAACCAATATTCTAGCCTTGAATGCGGCTGTAGAAGCGGCGCGAGCAGGGGAGCAGGGTCGCGGCTTCGCAGTGGTTGCTGGTGAAGTGCGTAACTTGGCACAACGTTCAGCTAGTGCTGCAAAAGAGATTAAAGAGTTGATTACCGATTCCGTGAGCAAAACAAC
>JBNLAC010000083.1:0-5064 GCA_050301935.1 Methylophilaceae bacterium
ATACAAAAATATCTACTTTGCCTTCGGTATCGCGCCAAATTTCTTGCGCCGTAGTCCTACGGTGAATATCAGGGTTGGCAGGGTTCTCAAACTGTTTTGCAATCACATAGCGTGAGTTACTCTCAGCGAGTGCATTCATTTTTGCAAGTGCGCCACCCATCCCTTCTGCGCCTGGGGTTAAAAATAGCTCAGCCCCATAGGCTTTAAGTAAAAGCTTGCGTTCGCGGCTCATTGTCTCAGGCATCACAAAAGCACATTTAATGCCGCGTGCCGCACACACCATGGCAAGGCCAATCCCTGTATTGCCGCTAGTTGCTTCTAACACAATGCTATCAGGCTTGATTTTGCCAGCAGCTTCCATCGCATCAACAATCGATACCGCAATCCTATCCTTCACACTGCTAGCAGCATTAAAATACTCCAGCTTGCAAGCAATCGTGGCATCTATGCCAGCTGCGGTACGATTTAATTTAACTAATGGGGTATTGCCGATGAGTTCGGCAGTGTTATTTGCGATTCTCATAGTCTCTCTCCATTAAATTTATATTTTACTTCTGCCAAGCATCCCTAAGTGTAACAGTTCGATTAAAAACAGGTTTCCCGTCCTTACTATCAACTCTGTCAGCTACGAAATAACCATGACGCTCAAATTGAAAAATTTCCTCTGCTTTAGCTTTTTGTAAGCTTGCTTCAAGCTGTGCGGTAATGGTATGCACTGAACCTGGATTGATATCATCCAAGAAGTCACGTTCACCGCTTCCTGGGTGTTGTTCTTTAAATAGTCTGTCGTACATGCGAATTTCTGCTGCATACGCGTGGTTCGCACTCACCCAGTGAATATTGCCTTTGACTTTTACATTGTTAGAGCCTTCTGTACCAGATTTTGTGTCTGGTAAGTAATCACAATGGACAACAGTCACATTGCCGTCTGCGTCTTTCTCACAACCTGTGCACTTAATCACGTAGCCATATCGTAAACGCACCATATTGCCCGGGAAAAGTCGGAAATATTTAGGCACCGGTTCTTCCATAAAGTCTTCACGTTCTATCCAGAGCTCTTTAGATAGTTGCACCGTGCGTTTGCCCAGTTCCTCTTTAAGCGGATGATTGGGTGCATAGCAATCTTCGCTTTGCCCCTCTGGGTAGTTATCAATGACCAATTTAATAGGGTCTAGCACTGCAATGCGGCGCTCTGCATCTTGATTCAGTACTTCGCGCATGCAGTCTTCTAAAATCGTGTACTCAATCCAAGAGTCAGCCTTGGAAACGCCAATGCGGTCTGTAAAGAGTTTAAAACCAGCTGGTGTATAGCCACGGCGGCGTGCGCCTGCCAATGTCGGTAATCTTGGATCATCCCAACCATTTACGTGTTTTTCTTCTACTAATTGAATCAGTTTACGTTTTGATAACACCACATAAGTCAGATTCAGGCGGGCAAATTCATACTGCTTTGGCACGGGTTGCGCGAGCATGCCTGTTTCGACCAATTTTTTCATTAGCCAGTCATAGAAAGGGCGCTGATCTTCAAACTCTAGCGTACAGATTGAATGCGTAACACCCTCTAGTGCATCTTCAATTGGATGTGCAAACGTATACATTGGGTAAATGCACCATTTATCACCCGTATTATGATGGTGTGCGCGGCGAATACGATAAATGGCAGGATCGCGTAAATTAATGTTGGGTGATGCCATATTAATTTTGGCACGTAATACGTGGCTGCCGTCTGGATGCTTGCCATCTCGCATTTCGCGGAATAGTGTTAAGTTATCCTCTATAGTGCGGCTGCGAAAAGGCGAATCTTTGCCTGGCTCTGTTAGCGTGCCACGATTTTCGCGCATCTCATCTGCGGTTTGTGAATCGACATAGGCATAGTCATGTTGTATTAATAATTCGGCGGCATGGTACATATCGTCAAAGTAATTTGACGCAAAATAG
The DNA here is from genome assembly GCA_050301935.1 of Methylophilaceae bacterium. Classification (GTDB taxonomy): domain Bacteria; phylum Pseudomonadota; class Gammaproteobacteria; order Burkholderiales; family Methylophilaceae. The sequence continues at coordinate 1,939 of JBNLAC010000083.1, forward strand.
AGGTTGTTTTCGTCGCCGTTTTGCCAGCCAAAGCCTAACCATTGCACCATTTCTGTAATGCTATCAACGTATTCTTGGCTTTCTTTTTCAGGGTTGGTGTCATCAAAACGTAGATGGCAAATGCCTTCGTAATCCCTGGCTAAACCAAAGTTTAAAAAGATACTTTTTGCATGGCCAATATGGAGGTAGCCATTTGGTTCTGGCGGGAAGCGTGTGCGGATTTTAGCTACATCAATAGGCCCATTTTTCTGATGTGCCGCATCACCTGGGCTACCAGCCCAATGCTTCGTTGCGTATTTGTTTGCCTCTAAATCACGCTCAATAATCCCACGAATAAAGTTAGAGCCAAGTGGGATGGGTTCTTTTTCTTTTGCCATGTATATGTTCCAATTAAGTTAACAACATTTTACACTAGCTTAGGGCTTGCAGGCGTTAGCCTATGCTAAACTTTCGTTGCATATGAATTCGCTTACATTTCCAATCTTATATCAATTGGCTAACGGCCAATTTCATTCTGGCGAGGCATTAGCCAAACAGTTCAACGTTTCACGCGCCACGATTTGGAATGCGATTCAATATGCCCAAAGTTTGGGTATAGAAATTTTTAGTGTGAGAGGCAGGGGCTATAAATTACCAAAAGCCATCAGCTTATTTGATAAAACACAAATTCTGCAGGCGATTGGTGTAGAGCGTGAGTGGTTTCATATTGAAGTGCTAGATGAAGTTGTTTCAACTAACACTTACTTAATGAAAGCGGCTGCGAGTGGAGCACCTCATGCAAGTTGTGTCGTTGCACATATTCAAACAAATGGTAGAGGTAGAAGAGGGCGTGCTTGGGTTTCGCATTTGGGCGCAAGCTTAACGTTCTCATTATTATGGCGTTTTGATTGTGGTGCTGCGGCCTTATCTGGTTTAAGTTTAGCCATTGGTGTTGGTTTGATCCGCGCACTCGATGAGTTGGGTGTTACATCTGCACAATTAAAGTGGCCTAATGACGTCTTGGTGGGTAACAAAAAGCTCGCAGGCATCTTAATTGATTTACAGGGTGATTTAGATGGCCCAAGTGCTGCAGTCATTGGTGTTGGTATTAATATAAACTTGCCAGAGCATATCAAAAAAAGTATCGATCAGCCAGTAATTGACTTGAGTCAGCTAGGCGCAAATTATTTTGACCAAAATCAGCTGCTCGGCACTGTGCTTAAACACTTTGCCAATGTCCTTAAGCAATTTGAGCAATCTGGCTTTGTCGGCATACGCGGTGAGTGGTTAAGATACCATGCGTATCATCAACAGCCTGTGCGTCTCATAATGCCGGATGGACGAGATATTGAAGGAGAGGTCACTGATGTAGCAGATGATGGTATTTTATTGGTCAATACCGCTTATGGCGTGCAGCGTTTTTCTGCTGGTGAAATATCTCTCCGTGCTATTGCATAATGCGACAACAAGGACAATAAAATGCTAATGGTAATTGATGCTGGTAATACGAGAACAAAATGGGCAAAAGTACAAGCGGATGGCACGCTTAGTGCAGTGCAAGCAACACTGAATGCTGAATTAATGATATCTGTTCTCAAGCAAGATTTAGCATCAGTAGATAAGGTTTTGGTCGCGAATGTTGCAGGTGATACCATCGCAGCGCAACTTAAAAGCATGATGCCTGAATCACTAGAGCCATTATTTATGATGCCTGCGGCTGAAGCTTGTAACGTCATTAATCGTTACGAGCAAGTTGAATCATTAGGTACAGATCGCTGGGCTGCTGTCATTGCGGCGTGGCATATGCATAAGCAGCCAACTTTGGTTATTAATGCAGGTACTGCAATCACGATTGATGCATTGGGAAAAGACAAGGCTACAAAAAAAGGTGAATATTTAGGCGGCAGTATCATGCCTGGTTTGCAGCTAATGTATGCTGCTTTGTCAGAGAACACTGCAAACCTCACAACAGGTGAGGCTGGGAGAGTGGATATTTTCCCTAAGAAAACGGTCGATGCGATACAAACAGGTTGTATGAATGCAATAGTTGGCGCTGTTGTTTTGCAGATGAAACAATTAGAAAAGCATTGTGCCTTTTTGCCTAAAGTCGTGATTAGTGGTGGTGATGCAGTTAAAATTGCAGAAGCATTAAGTCATCACATAAAAAGAGTGGTTGTTGCAGAGAATTTAGTGCTAGAAGGTTTGGCGCTTATTGGGAAAGAGTTAGTATGAGATTGTGGATTTGGTTGTTAATATTATTGAACGTTGGTTTGCTTGTTTATTTCAATATGGACAATTTGGCCCCAAAACCCCAGGTAATCCGTACGGAGGTGAATCCAGAGAAGCTGAAATTACTATTAGATGAAGACTTTGCTAATTTAACCAAGAAAGAATATGTAGCTCCCTCAGCCGCTAAAAGTTGTTATAAATGGGGCAAGTTCACAACAGCCAGCCTGCCTGCAGCACAAACAGTTATCGAAAACTTAGGTTTGTCGGCAGAGGTTGTAGAGGAAAGTGCTGCCAATCAAGAGCGACGCTTCTGGGTTTATTACCCACCATTGGCAACGCCAGAGTTAGCGCAAAGTAAGGCAGACGAAATCAAAAGGCTGGGAGTAGAAGAATTATATATTGTCCAAGATTCGCAATGGCGCAATGCAATATCCTTTGGTTTGTTCAGTGAAGAGACGCTTGCCAATGCATTGCTCAAGGAGCTTAGGGCGAAGGGTGTAAGAAATGCAGTAAAATCATTGCGTAGCCAAGGTTCTGCTACCAGTAGCTTACTAGCAAAAGATGTTTCATCTGAGGCAGCAGTCGAGCTGTATAAAGTAAGGCCAGAATTTGTAGGTACGGAAGTAAGACAAGTGCCTTGCCCTTAATCATTTAATTTAAAAATAAAAAGCCAGCAAATGCTGGCTTTTTTAATGTGCTGATATTATTAAACTGTTACTTATGCGCCTTAACAAAAGCCGAATGTTTTTTATGCGCAGCTTGTTTGCTAATATTAAGCGCATTTGCGATTTTCTCCCATGTCCAACCTTGTTTTAACGCCTCTAGCACCGTTTTTTGTTCTAGCTTATTTGCTAATGCCCGCATAGCTAAAATAGCCGCAAATGCATCTTGTGGTTGTTTAGGGCTAGGTGGTGATTT
>JBNLAC010000084.1:0-4536 GCA_050301935.1 Methylophilaceae bacterium
AGCAGTTAGATGTGTTAGAGGATAATATGCCTCACACTGTAAAATGCCCTTTAGATAATCTGTATGGCATGCATGTCTATTCTCGTTTACCAATTGAGTCAGCAGAAATATCATTCCTGGTCGAGCAAGATGTTCCTTCCATACACGCATTATTTCATTTGGATAGTGGGGATAAGGTTAGGATGCATTTTCTGCATCCCGCACCACCAAGCCCAACAGAGAATGAAGAGTCAACGGAACGCGATGCAGAGCTTATCATTGTGGCAAAAAGTATCGCACAATCTAAGCAAGCCATTGTTGTTACTGGTGATTTAAATGATGTGGCATGGTCAGAGACCACAAGACTATTTCGCAAAATAAGTGGTTTGCTCGACCCTAGAATAGGACGTGGAATTTACAGTACTTTCCATGCTAAATATCCATTTTTTCGTTGGCCTGTTGATCACCTCTTTCATAGTAAACACTTTACATTGGATAGCCTTATGCGATTACCGCCTATTGGGTCAGACCACTTTGCTATGCTAACGGTGCTGACTTTTAATCGCGCTGCCACACATGATCAGGATGGGGTAGAGGCTGATGAGGCAGATAAGGCTATGGCAAATGAAATCACCAACGATGAAGCCTTGCAGAATGAAAAAGTGCCACAGCCTGGTGCTTCGGCATTTCATAATAGTTCGATTTCTTAATCAATCAAATCAAGAATGCAGAAACAGCCTTGATAAAAGCCTGGGGTGCTTCTGCATGCACCCAGTGTCCAGTTGGTAGACTTGCAAATTCAGCTTGGGTAAAGTGTTTCGGAATACTTGATATGTCGCTATCGCTTAGATAGTTGCTGCGCTCACCGTAGATAAATAAGCTGGGCTGATGATAAAAACTTGCTTCGCAGACGGGAGAGATGAACTCAGGATAGTTGGCTTTAAGTGCAGGTAAATTAATGCGCCATTGCAAACCATTGTTCGTTTTAGTCAGATTCATCAGCAAGAACTGCCTCACCATCATGCTCGGTATTGAATCTTTTAAGGTCTTATCCACATCAGATCTGTTTTGCATGTGAGCAAGGTCAACTGACATCATGGCATCTATCAAATGCGTATGTTCATCACTATAAGCGCGTTTAGCCATATCTACCACGATTAACTTATCAATGCGTTCAGGGTATTGTGTGGCAAATTGCATGGCTACTTTGCCGCCAAGTGAGTGGCCAAGTAAGTGGATCGTTTCTAAATGTAATGCATTACATAGCTCAAGTAAATCTCCCGCCATATCTACGTAAGTCTGTGAATGATGGTGGGGTGACTTGCCATGATTTCGCAAATCCACACAAATTACTTGGTGCGTTTGTGAGAAATGTTTGGCTATGCTTCCCCAGTTGTCTGAAGAGCCAAATAAACCATGTAATAAAACAAGCGGCTGCCCGTCACCTAAGCGTTGATAATGTAATTGCATCTTCTAACGGCTAGCTTCATGCAGAGTTAGTTTTAGTTCAAATAAAGCCTCGCCGTCAGCAGAGACCTCTTTTCTTTTGCTAAATCCTGCACCTTCCAGCATATGCACGACTTTTGCGTTGAAACTCTTGGCAAGGATGGTAGCAGGCCATTGGACCATTTTTTGGTTTTGTAATAAAAGACGTAGATGGTAAATAAGGCCTACCCATAAATCAAACTCCGCTGTGTACATGGCATTCGCTCTGAAGGGAGGAAGCCCGACTTTTGAAAGTAAACGATCAAATTTTCCGTTGGGTTTATTCTTAAATACCTGCTTCAGCCGATATCGCTCAAGCCCGAGTGAAAAAATAATGACACCAAAGGCGGCTTCATCAGGACCGCAAACACGATCAGAGTTAAGGTCATTATCTCCGATTTCACCAGTCAGGTATTGATTGTATGTCGCTTCATTAACAGGGATTAAATGGGTAAACCCAATAAATGATAGTGAATTGTTTAGCTTATTTTTATCTGAGACGAGCATTAAACAGAACGGATTTTTGCGCTGGTGAGCATGGTTTCTTCTTAGCTTGTTATCAAGCGTATCTTCGCGAGCAGCACCTAAAAATGAGGTGCCTTTTAATTTTGCTACTTCTACTAAAAGCCTATCATTGTCAGATGGTGGAAAATAATAGGGTTCGGTCGTACTAGGGCGAAACCGTCTAAATATAAACTCATTATTATTTGATGGGTGAGGGGTAGATACAGTACTGACTAAGCGGAACAGCATCTCATTTCGCTTTAGGGAAGGAGAAAATCGCTGTGCTAACCTTTTTCTTAACCATGTGCCTATACCAACAACAGTTAGAAAAAGTAAAGGAATAACAATAGCCCCTACAATTTGAATTTTGCTGATATGGTTGCCAAGTAGGCTGATTAATAGAAAAACAAAAGTGATTGAATAACAGACGGTAGCTAATTTAAAGAATGAGTGCCGTGTGTGAGGCAGCTGTTCAAGTTGCGTAATTAACCAACTAGTAATTGTTTTATGAGCTGGCGCCTTGCGGTCATTTTGGTCTTCTTGTTTTATCATTCAGTTAGAACCGTGTACTAGATTAAGTTTATAGGCATAGCGTATCAATACATAGGGGAGGGCTTTACGAAGAATCTGAATTGCTGACCTATGCTTTGATAATATTGCATTATATTAGAGCATAAACGAGCAGTCGTTAATTGCTATTTTGTAAATACTCTCACGGCTGGATGCATTGCATGTCATTCGCAAAGTACACTGGGCCTTTATATTTTTTTCTTATTTCTGCATGGCTATTATCTTTTCGCTTTAGTGATCTCTGCATATGATGAGATAAAACGAGCTGTTTCACATTCGCTTCAGCAGAAATTCCCCCAATAACAGAGGGTGGCATATGCAAATTCCTTGCTGCACCTGTTGTGCTCTCAGGAATGGCATGATGTGCAATCAGCAAGTCTGCATTGTTGGCAACCTGAATAAGCGTGTTGTTATCATTGTTCATGTCACCACTAAATACAAATATTTTATCTGCAATCTTAACCTTCCATGCAATAGCGGCTATAGGTCCGTGATGCGTTGGTACGGCAGTAATTTGATAATCAGCATTATCTAGAACGATTTGCGCTTGCCTATTGTTAAACTTAATGTCGTAAGGTTTAATTGTGTAGGTATCAGAGCCATCAAGATAACTACTTAAATAGCGATACGCACCATCAGGGCCAAATAAAGATTGAATAAAAACAGTTGTTGATGGCATCATGGCATTGCCGCTAGGTCCGTAAATGAGCAGGTCACCTGTCCGCTGCGTAAAGAAAGAAGCTTTTATCAGTGCTGGCAAGTCTGCACTATGGTCAACGTGCAGATGGGTCAATAACAAGGCTTCTATATCGTTAATGTTTGCGCCTGTCTTCTCTAGCTGGAGCATGCTACCGCTGCCGATATCTATCAGTAGCTTTGCCTTGCCATCATGCCAAATCAAATAGCTGCTTGAGGCGCGATTATCTGTTAGCTCTGGCCCACCAGAACCAAGTACCTGTAACCAAACACCATTTTTGCCACAGTTGGCACTTGCAATGCTGACATAGCATACAAAAAATAACAGGAATAAAATGTGCCGTATCATTACTGTATAGTCTATATTGTTTGCTAGCTAAGTGAAATACACTAAAACATCAGCATGCTCGTTAAGCACTTTATTCTAATCATTTGGTCTTATAGACCTTCATTCAGAAAATTCAGCCTATGGCGCTAGAAAATACAGCAGAAAATCAACAGACATCAGAGTCAAAACGTGTCACTTCATTAAAAGATTTATGGCCATTTTTAAAGCCATATCGCCTACAGATGCTGATTGCATTTGTCCTGTTAACGCTTGCTTCTGCGGCGTTACTACTCGTGCCATTAGCGTTTCGAGATTTAATTGATGTGGGTTTTGGTCAAAGTGATGGAGCAGCGCCAACGGTCAATATTGATACCAAATTTGGCGTTTTGTTTGGTTTAGCTGCATTTTGGGCACTGATGGTTGCATCCCGCTACTACATGGTTTCCTGGATAGGCGAACGCGTCACGGTCGATTTACGTAGTGCTGTCTATGCCAGTGTATTAAGGCAGTCTCCACAATTTTTTGAGACCTTGCAAACTGGAGAGGTGCTTTCTCGTTTAACTGGGGATACTACACTGATTCAAACAGTTGTCGGTAGCTCCGCGTCAATGGGATTGCGTAGTCTGTTCCAATTTATTGGCGGCATGGTGATGCTGGCAGTAACCAGCATTTACTTGTTTTCAATCAATATTGGACTCATGATCTGTTTGATTTTTCCTATTATGCTGATAGGTCGTTCGGTTAAAAAGCTATCGCGCGAATCACAAGACCGCATCGCTGACAGCTCAGCTTTAGCTGGTGAGATTTTAAATGCCATGCCAACGGTACAGTCTTATACACAAGAAACAAGCGAAACCAATCGCTTTGCCCACAGTGCACATTTAAGTTTTTTGACGGCTATTAGGCGCGTTAAGGTTAGAGCACTATTGACTGCAGTGATTATAACTGCCGTGATGGGCACGATTATTTTTGTG
>JBNLAC010000085.1:0-4345 GCA_050301935.1 Methylophilaceae bacterium
TGTCCTCGTTGCTAATACCACATATCATCCAACTTTTGCCGCCCTCAACTAGCCTCAACTAGCTGTTGCCACTAATATTTTTAAGTTAACCATGAACAAAGATTATAAAATGACTAAGCGATAAGAGATGTGTCTTCTCTGATTTTTTAAAGTAACCCATACCAGTACTAAACCAGTCTTTTTTGTCACCTAGCAGCTTAAATGTCATGGCAAATTGTTTACCTCTCGCCATAATCTGTCCTACATATGTTGCTTTATTATTGCTCTCAGTATTAAAGTCATAAACACCGTATATGTCATGGCTAATAATAGTATTTAATTTAAGCGTTACTTGTACTTCGTAGTCACCTACACTGGAATTATTGCCTTTACAGGTGTATTGACCACTAAAATCATGTCCTGTAAAGGGTGGCATTGCAATCGCAGATATACAACATGAGATAAGGAAGAAAAAGCTTAAGGATTGTTTAATCATGTACTAGTTTTTTTATTTAAAAATGGATTGTAACTGGTTGCAAATAAGTAAATAGTAAAAAAGTGTAACGTCACACCTGACAATTAGTTTCTAATTTATAATACGCGTGTCTAATTATTCTAACCTATTGTGTGTAAGACTTGTCTAGTCATTAACAGTTCCTGTATGAATTTTTTTCAAGAAACAAGCATTGATTTCTTATGCAAATTAAATTAACTAAAGACAAATGGGTTTATGCCTTAACTAATCTAGTTTTGTTGATCACACTTGGCTTTTGGGTATATCAAAAGCATCAGGCCGTTGAAATAGTTTCGCCGCAGCTGGCGCAAAATAAACTGCAATGTGTTTCCTACGCGCCTTACTATAAAAAGGGTGTCTCTCCTTTAATTGAGGGCACTTGGATTAAACCCTCTCAAATTGATGATGATCTGAAGTTACTATCAACCATTAGTAGTTGCGTCAGAACATACTCCGTCAGTCAGGGCATGGATTATGTCCCTAAAGCGGCTGCCAAGTTGGGGATGCAGGTTTATTTGGGTGCATGGATAGGATGGACGGATGCTGATAACGTATTGGAAGTAAAGCACGCTGCACAAGTTGCAAATGCCTACCCAGAAACAGTAAGGGCGTTGATAGTCGGTAATGAAGTGTTTCTGCGTCAAGAGCAAGATGTTGCATCCATGCGAACTTATTTTGCATTAGCAAAGTCACTTACCAATATACCGATTACTTATGCTGACGTGTGGGAGTTTTGGCTCAGATATAAAACGATAGCCAAAGATGTTGATTTCCATACGGTGCATATATTGCCATATTGGGAAGATAATCCAGTCGGTATTGATAACGCGGTAAGCCATACAGCAAACGTCATGGCAAGGTTGAAAGGCCAATTTACAAAGCCGATATTGATTGGTGAAACGGGTTGGCCTTCAGTGGGTCGGCAACGTAGTGAGTCGGTACCAAGTGTTGTGAATCAGGCGCGTTACATACGTGAATTTGTACAAAAGGCAAATGAAAATAATTGGCAGTACAATATTATTGAAGCCATTGATCAGCCATGGAAGCGAACGCTGGAAGGAACAGTTGGTGGATATTGGGGCATTATAGCGGCAGACTTGACGTCAAAGTTCTCATTAACGGAAGTAGTTGCAGAACGGCATGACGCAGGATGTTTGTTAGGAGCTGGGTTAGCAGGTGCTTTCTTGTTTTTTGTGATTGCATTAAAGCTAGCAGAACAGCGTGTTTTTATGCTGTTAGGGTTAGCAGCTTTTGGTGCAACGGGTAGCATGCTGGCCTATCTTGGTTATGAGTATGTACAAAGTGCAAGTCGCGATTGGTTAGAGTGGTTTGCACTAGGTGGCTTATTGATTCTAGGTTTGATTATGATGCTGCTACATCTGTTGCGGTACATTTGCAATCAGCAGAATATGAATAAACTCATGATAGGGCTAAGGTTGGTCTTTCTCTATGCGGCGTTAATTAGTGGCTATTTAATTTATTTTGATGGTCGTTATCGCGATTACCCAATATTACTATTTGTGATGCCGTTGCTAACGATGATATTTGATTTAGCAAGACCTAAAGATAAAACGATTAATTGGCTTATGCAAGGATTGCCTGCGGCATTAGTGGTCATGTTTGCTGTGCTGAGCTACATAAAAGAGCCAACAAGCATGGCAGCGACCAATTGGTTGTTATTGTGTATTGCATTAGCCTATGTCAATTGGCCAAGTCAATATTTTACCAAAACTAGCAATAATAAAATCTAAATAACAATATGCAATTAATAAAGCGCATTTACTTTCCAATTTTATTTGCTGTTGTATTTGCAGCGATACATTTTGGTGTATGGGCGATTGCAAATCAGGCGCTACCGTTAATCAATGTTAAACCAATTGTTCATGGCTTCGCTTATAGTGGTTATCAAGCAGATCAAAGTCCATTGGAAAGACGCTATCCCAATACGGCAGAGCTAGCGCGCGACCTTAAATTACTTAAAACGCTCTCCAATCGAATTCGTATTTATACCTCCATAGAGAACAGCGAAATTATTGCACTGGCTGATAGAGAAAATCTTAATGTGATTGCAGGTGCATGGATTAATGGAAATGAATATGCCAATAGCCGGGAAATTGCTGCATTAAAAGAAAAAATGCTTTATTACGATAATATTGAATCGGCTATCGTTGGTAATGAGGTGTTGTTGCGCAATGACATACCGATTGAAGATTTAATCGCTTATATCGATGAAGTAAGAAAAGATACGGACATTCCAATATCGACTGCTGAGCCATGGCATGTGTGGCTGAAACATCCTGAACTGGTTAAACATGTAGATTTTATTGCCGTACATTTATTACCCTACCATGAAGGTGTGCCAGTAGATCAAGCTCCACAATATGCGCTCGATCGCTATCATGATTTGATGCAAGCTTACCCACGCAAACGGATAGTGATCACCGAAATAGGATGGCCGAGCAGTGGACCAACTATTGGTGCTTCAGTAGCTAACGAAGTGAATCAAGCACGCTTTGTCCGAGAGTTCTTGGCAAAGGAAGAAGCAGATGACTACGAGTATTATCTGATGGAGGCATTTGACCAGCCTTGGAAAGTGAATATTGAGGGTTGGGCTGGCGCCTATTGGGGTATGTTTAATGCTAAGCGTACAGAAAAATACTCGCTTCAAGGAGCTGTAGAAAAGGACAATCGATGGACAGAAAAGGCAATCTGGGCAAGCGCGATTGCTTTTCTACCGATTATCTTCATTGCTTGGCGCTTTAGCAGTTGGGGTATTGGAGGCGTGATTTCCATGGCTGTATTGTTACAAGCCTGTATAACGACATTGGTTATCGCTTGGAATCTACCTGGTGATTATTATTATACTTTGCGTGATTTTGTCATCCTAGCTGGGCTTATTTTAGCAATGGCACTCACTTCGTTAGTGTTGATGATTTATGCAGTTGAATTTAGTGAAGTCATGTTTAAACGAAATTGGCGGCGTATTTATCAACGTAAAGAACCACTTCCGGAAGATGAAGAACTCTTTGTTTCAATCCATTTGGCCTGCTATAACGAGCCACCGGAAATGGTGATTGCCACTATCGAAAGTCTTAAAAACCTAGATTACAAGCACTATGAAGTAATTGTCGTTGATAACAATACGCAAGACGAAGCGAAGTGGAAACCTATAGAGGCCTATATGGCACAGTTGCCTGAGAATTTTCATTTTTATCATTTGCCAAAATGGCCTGGGTTTAAAGCGGGCGCACTTAATTTTGCTTTGTCTAAGACGTATCCGCGCGCTGTTGCCATTGGTGTTGTCGATGCAGACTATGTTGTTACCAAAGATTGGCTGTCGACTTTGGTGCCGCATTTTACTGATCCTAAAGTTGCAGTAGTCCAAGCGCCGCAAGCACATCGAGAATGGGAAGATAATTTCTTTAAACGCATGTGTAATTGGGAGTTTGAAGGTTTTTTCCGCATTGGTATGCACCATAGACATGAGCGTAACGCGCTCATTCAGCATGGCACAATGACCTTGATTCGGCACCAGGCGCTCAAGGACTTGAATGGCTGGTCTGAGTGGTGTATCTGCGAAGATACCGAGCTTGGCTTGCGTCTGCTCGAAGAAGATTATGAGCTGCGCTATGTTGATGATACGTTTGGTCGGGGACTAACACCTGCAAGCTTTAGTGCATTGAAATCGCAGCGTTATCGCTGGGCATTTGGCGCCATGCAAATCTTAAAAAGGCATATGCCGAGATTGCTAGGTAAGTCCACGTTGAGTTTTAGCCAGCGCTACCATTTCTTGACTGGTTGGTTTGGTTGGGTAGGGGATGCGCTACAATTAATCTTCACCGTAGGGTCAAT
>JBNLAC010000086.1:0-4137 GCA_050301935.1 Methylophilaceae bacterium
AATTGATTGATATTATCTGTATCCCATTTACCGGCACGATAATCATCTGCAAAACCAATATCACCTTTACGTATTAAATTGGTGAATACATTCCAATCATGTACGACAATTTCAGCGATATATTCAGAGTTTGTCTTACCACTAAAAGTACGTACAATGCCATCTGGCGTTGTTACTTGCAGTGTTCCCCACGACAATCGATCTAAACGTTTTAATATTTGCTCTGCGGCTGCTTTATTAATCATTTCTATATTCCAAATAAAATAATCAAAGGGTTGTGCTAATTTTCTGCTGCTTTTGTTCAGGTTTGGTAATGTACTTGATTCTTTTTAATACCAATTTAAATGCATGCCAGTGAATCATCGCAATGGCCTTAAGCGTTACTAGCGGATAGCGCCAGAAAGCATAACGAAGGCTTTTTTTATCCAATACTTGCAACTGACCAGTCAATGAAGTGATAACTTGTTTATGCCCTGTGTCATTGTGATAGTTGATGACAACATTGAAATGGTCGTCTTTGATGTCAAATTTGAACTCATACTGACCTTCACGCTGCAAGAATGGCGATACATGAAATACCTTTTCTGCAAATAGCGGACTAATGCTCGTAATGTTACGATGGTCTTTGTGAACACAAACATAAGTGTGTTGCTCACCAAAAGTATTATGCACTTCACATAGAACTGCTTTGATTAGGCCTGCTTTGTCATGACATAGCCAAAAACTCACAGGATTAAATACATAACCGAGCACTCTAGGCATGCAAACGAGCACTATCTCTCCATCTGCTTTAACGCCATAATCAGCTAGTATGCTGCGCGCCCAATGTTCTAGCGAACTACCGTCACGAGGGCCATGATCTCTGTCGTAAAAGCTTTGGATACCAAAACGATTATATGAAAGCGGGATATCTGCCAGGCTAGATAATGGCAATGCTAGATAATAGATACCATAATTGAAAACATGCGTTTTTGGTAATAAGCGCTTATGCATCACTTTTCCCATCATCAACTGCGCCTGATTTATTCCCATGGAATATTGCCTCCAAGCGCTTTAACTACATTGACTGCACTTAATAGCCCATCCTCATGAAACCCATACCGTTGATATGCGCCACAAAACCATAAATTTCGTTTGCCTTGTATGGATGGAATAGCCTCTTGTGCCACGATTGCTCGATAGTCAAAAATAGGATGTGAGAAATAATGCTCGTCGAGCACCAAAGACTCTTTCGGTCTTCTAGCTGGGTTTAAAGTAATGATGACGGGTATATCTGTTTCTAAACTTTGCAAATTATTCATCCAGTAACTCAGTGAGACACCGTTACTACTATCTTGCTTTTGTTCAGACAAATAAACCCAGCTAGACCAACATTGATTATGTTGTGGCATGAAACTCGTATCAGAGTGAACAATGATTTGGTTTCTTTGGTATTTAAAGTTAGATAAGACCGAGAATTCATCATTAGTCGGCTCATCTAGCATTTTTAATGCTTGATCCGCATGACAAGCAAAAATAACATGGTCAAATAAACGTTTATCACCACGTTCATCAATGACTTGCCATTGATTTTGCATCTTCTTAACAGTCTTTGCACCATTGTTCAGTAGTATATTTTCCGCGAATGGTGCGATTAAACGTCCAATGTATTCACGGCTACCGCGGGTGACGGTGTACCATTGTGGTCGCTTATTAATACTCAGTAACCCATGATTTTTAAAAAAACGTAAAAAAGTTTGCGCTGGAAACTTCATGATTGTTTCCACTGGGCAGCTCCATATTGCCGCACCCATGGCTAAAATGTAATAGCGCTTAAACCACTTGCCTAATTTTAGCTGGTCTAGACAATCACCTAGGCTGATTGAAGGATCTTTATTAATAAACGCTGGAGCGTTTTTATTGAACCTGAATACGTCAAGTAGCATACGCCAATACTGCGGACGGAATAGATTTTTACGTTGTGCAAATAAGCCGTTTGAACTGTATTCCAACCAACCGTTTTGAACACTGACGCCAAAAGACATGTCGCTTTTTTGGTAAGGAACTTTTAACTGGTTAAATAAACCCAGGAGATTTGGATAGTTCCAATCGTTAAAGACGATGAAGCCAGTATCAACTGGCGTTGGACCATATTCTAGAGGGACCTCAATTGTTCTGCTGTGCCCACCGATATATGCGTTTTTCTCGTAGACGACCAAATCATGGTGCTGATGCAACAAATAAGCCGCTCCCAAGCCAGAAATGCCAGTTCCTATAATCGCTATTTTCATTTGTATACTATGCCTGACCGCTCATTACTAGAGCATGGCAGCTACATTACAATTTTGTAATGAAGCACAACCCTTTGCCAGTATTACGAAGCAAGATTTCAGCATGATGCAAGTCAAAAACAGCTTTAACCAAACTCAAGCCTAAACCAGTTCCTGATGATGAGCGGCTAACGTCTGAACGGTAAAAGCGTTGAAAAATCTTCTCAAGCTCTTTTTCAGCAACACCTCCACCTGTGTCTTCAATTTCAATCAGATGATGTTCGCCGTCTGTTTTCATATTGATATTGATCTCGCCAAGTTCGGGTGTATATTTAATCGCGTTGTCTAAAATATTAGCATATGCTTGAAACAGCAAATCTTTATCACCGTGATAAGTAGCATCAATCAAATACTGATGAATACGGATATTTTTAAGCTCAGCTAGAGGTTCATAAAAAGCGATGACATCTTCCAACAAAGGCTTTAATGCTATCGCTTTAAAATGTTCTCGTTTTTTTTCTGTTTCAATCCGTGAAATTCGGAGCAATGCATTAAAAGTATTAAGTAGTTTATCAGCCTCATTTAGTAACGCCTCATTGCTAGTGTCAGCACTATCTTTTTTTGCTTCCTCAATATGGTTACGCAAACGCGTTAGAGGCGTTCGTAAATCATGTGCAATATTATCGGACATCTGCCGTAACCCACCCATTAAACTCTCTATCCGATCTAGCATCAGGTTTAAGGTACTAGCCATTTTGCTTAAATCATCCCAATGAGAGCTAACTTCTAGGCGTTTTGATAAATCACCCGTATCCATTATATTTTGAGCTGTTGTAGCAATACGGTTGGTACCCTTTGCAACAAAAACACTAATTAAAAAACTGACTAGTACGACAAGAATAATCAACCCAATACTAATAATGCTAAGCCACTGCATAAACTGGAATTCTTTTTGTGCTTCCGTAACATCCACGCCTACCAATATTTTCTGATTATTATTAAATGTATGAATTTTGGCGGCATAGGTTTTGTTAGAAATAGGATGATTAAAAACAATCAGTCCCTCTTTAAGCCGATCTATTTTGCCTGATATGATTTCAGGCACTTCACCATTTGGGCCGAATGGTAGAAATAACCGGCCTATTCTTTCATTTTCATCACTACTAGCTGCATCAAATAATTGATTAGGTGATAGATGCCTAATTTCCGTATCAATGACTTCTTCTGTTCCGTAAATAAAATGGCCTCTCTCAAAAAAGTAGCCAAAATAACCAAGCACCGACAAAGAAAAGCTACATAGTAGTGTAAACAGTAAAGCCATTTTAAAACTAGAGCTTTTGGCATAACTGTTGTGTTTCATCAATTTATTCATCAGCTTCAATGATATAACCAGACCCGCGGACAGTTTGAATAATAGCGCTATCAAACCCTTTATCAATCTTGCTACGCAATCGACTGATGTGCACATCGATTACATTCGTCTGCGGGTCAAAGTGATAATCCCAAACATTTTCAAGCAGCATCGTTCGCGTTACTACTTGATTTTTGTGTTTAAGCAGATACTCAAGTAAGCTAAATTCACGTGTTTGCAAGTCAATCAATTGATTATTACGCGTTACTTTACGTGCCATCAAATCAACTTTTAAATCACCTGCCTGTAATATTGTCTGCGACTTTTGTTGCAATTGTCGACGCCCTAATATTTCTATACGCGCTAATAACTCACTGAATGCAAAAGGCTTAACCAGATAGTCATCCGCTCCGGCATCCAGTCCTTCCACCTTATCCTGCCAACGTCCACGGGCTGTTAAAATAAGAATCGGCAGGGTTATCCCGTCTGCTCTAACCTTCTTGATCACATCCATACCTGACATCACGGGCAGCCCCA
>JBNLAC010000087.1:0-3802 GCA_050301935.1 Methylophilaceae bacterium
TGTAGAGAGAGAGAGAGAGAGGTGGTTTGTCTTGTGGAAGAAGGAACTCGACATATATTACATTGCAAGCTACCTGAGTATCTTGCGTTGCAAGATGCTTGAGCTATGGGGAACTCAATAACTTCATCTTGTGTGCCATGTGCCATAAAAATAGGCGTATTTTGATTCTCTTCTGCTTTTTCAGTTTTTAGCGTAGGGCGTAGAGGTAAATAGGTTGATAGTGCAATTATTCCAGCTAACTTCTTTCTATATCGTAAGCCTGTCTGAAGTACGATTGCGCCGCCTTGCGAAAAGCCAGCTAAAATAATTTTGTTGGTAGGAATGCCTCTGGCAATTTCTACGTCAATTAGATTTTCAATATAGGCCTGCGTCTTTCTGATGCCCGTCTCATCTTGTGTTGCAGTCACACCTAGCCCGTATAAATCATACCAGGCACGCATCTCATAACCACCATTAAGCGTTACTTTTAAGAAGGGCGCGTGCGGTAATATAAAGCGGTAATCGGGTAAATCTAACATTTCAACTACAGGAACAAAGTCATTACCATCTGCACCTAGACCATGCAGCCAGATCACACTAGCTGAAGGGATATTGCTGCCGCATATTTCAATTGGAGTATCATGCATAAACTTTGTTACTTTTGAATCAAATACTAAAATTATAAAGGATTCTTCATAATGATATTACATTGTTAGTGAATGCTTGATCTGTTTATGAGTAAACTGGCAAGCTTATTGCTGTAACTCATGTATATAGTAAAGCGAATAGTAAGAGACTAAAGTGATGCAAATAAAAGTGTTGGGTTG
The DNA here is from genome assembly GCA_050301935.1 of Methylophilaceae bacterium. Taxonomy (GTDB): domain Bacteria; phylum Pseudomonadota; class Gammaproteobacteria; order Burkholderiales; family Methylophilaceae. Next base: position 807 of record JBNLAC010000087.1, read on the forward strand.
TAGTGGAGGCGTGGGTGGTGACCTGCACACCACTTCAATGTTAATTGATGACGATATCTTAATAGATGCAGGCACAGGTGTTGGTGCCTTGTCATTGAATGCGTTGAAAAAGATAGATCATATTTTTATCACCCATGCGCACATGGACCATATTGCTTTTTTGCCTCTGTTATTAGATACGGTGATGGGGTTGAGAAATAAGGCTGTTAATGTATACGCTAGTTCGCAGGTGACTCAAATACTTAAAGAACACGTCTTCAATTGGTTGATATGGCCTAATTTTAATTTGATTCCAAATCGACAAAAACCATTGCTCAACTATAAGATAATGAATGTAGGTGATGAAGAGACGCTAGCAGGCAGAATCATTACAGCGCTGCCAGCTAACCATGGTGTTCCGGCTGTTGGTTACCAAATTGATAGTGGTAATAAAAGTTTAGTGTTTACTGGAGATACTGCTGGCTGTAAGGCATTGTGGGAAAGAGTCAATACAATAGAAAATTTAGAATATCTTATCATTGAGACAGCTTTTAGTAATCAAGATGCGGCCCTGGCAGCTGAATCATGTCATTTGTGTCCGATGACGCTGGCAGAAGAGCTGGACTACTTGCATAAAAAGCCAGAAGTCTACATTACACATTTAAAGCCAGGAGCAGGGGAGCAAATTATGCGTGAAATTGCGCAAAATCCGAAAACTGCACATTGTAAAGTTTTGCTAAATAAGCAGGTTTTCGCGCTTTAACTAAATACAAAATGATATAAAGACAAATTATGGATCAGAAAAGCGACAATAAACCGTTAATGGCGGGCAAGGCGTTACTTGCAAACTTGGCACCAATATCCAAATTATCGCAAGGAAGATTAGATGAGTTGGCAGATGTTGTCATCATAGAGAAAATTAGTAAAGATCTGGATCCTACCCGAATGAGCGAACAGGGTATGGAGGCGCTTTACTTAATCAAAGGCGATTTAGGTATTCGTTATGAAAACGGAAAAAAACTTGTCTTGCGTGGAGGTAGCCCAGCAGCAAAACACCCGATTGATTCTGAAAAGTTGCGCATCAAAGACACTATCGCGTTGACACCAATTGAGGTCGTCAGGATTGATTTGGATTTACTCGATATTATGTTGACCTGGGATCAAATCTCGGGCTTTGCATCTGATGACCCAGCTGTAAAAATAGATATACCACGCGCGCACATAGACGGCGAAACATTCAATGCCTTCAAGCTCAAAAATGGTATCTTTAGTAAAGTGCCACCTGCAAATATAGAAACTCTGCTCAAGCGGCTTACCAGTATAAATGTAGAAGCCGGCCAAACCATTGTCACACAAGGTCAGGAAGGTGACTACTATTACCTGATTCACCAAGGAACAGCAGTGGTGAGTCGTGTTTATGATATGAGTCAGCCACCTGTGGAGTTGGCTGAGATTTCAGTTGGTGAAGCCTTTGGCGAGGAAGCACTGGCCTCTGATACCAAACGTAATGCAACCGTTACCATGAAAACTGATGGTCAATTACTGCGCTTGAAGAAAGAAGACTTTGTTGAGTTGCTAAAAACGCCTATCGTCAACATGGTTACAATGGAGGATGCCAAAAAACGCATTGCGAATGGGGCAGTGTGGATGGATGTTCGTTTTGAGTCAGAATATAAATACCATCATATTGATGGGGCTGTTAATGCCCCCATTCATGAGTTACGCGAAAAAATTGGTTGGCTTGATCAAGATAAAGAATATATTGTCTATTGCCAAACAGGGCGACGTAGTTCTGCAGCCGCCTTTATACTAGCTCAATATGGTGTCAAAGCATTAGTGCTAGAAGGTGGGACTAGAGCGTCACAATAAAACCAAACTATTCTTTTTCAACTCTTCGTTGCTGCATCCATATTCGAGGGTTTATTGTGTTTGGTCCCAATGAGAAGGCTCTTTCATTGCTTTGTAGGACTCTATGTTGACTGGTTAGACCTCGCACTAACTCAGGCATTGTAGACCATGTCATCAATATTAAAACTGCCAACACGAAAAGGGAGTTGCATATTGATTTTGTTTTACTTGATTCAGACATTGCTATTGGCAAGGTATTACTGTTGTTGTATTGGCCAATCATCAGTCCAATGAAAGTGAACATTAATACTTGGCTAATTGGCATCACAATCACGCCTTCGACTAAAGAATATGCTCCATTTGCTATTATTGTAAAAAATAATATGATAGACAAGTTACTGTTCAAGATGGTGTCTGTTTTAATCTGCTTAGCATTGAACTTTTTCATCCAATGATAAAAAGCGTATACAGTAATTAAGCAAAGAATTAGCGTGAAAGGTAAACCAAATTCAGAAGCAATTTGTAACACGCTATTGTGAGGGTGGGTACCATGTGGTGTATAGAAATAGAAATGCATAGGACCAACACCAAATAGTGGGAAGTTTTTAATCATCATGTATGATGCCTTCCATAAGTCTATTCGGTCGAATGTTGTACTTCTAAAAATTGTGCTAGTGACAACAGCTGTAGTTGAAGTTGCTCCTTCAGTTGCTGAGGCTGATGCTAACCATGCAGGTATGGCTTTAAACATAAGTAAGTAAGCGCCTAGTCCTGTAAATGCATTGGTCAATTGAATATTTAAAAATGGCCAAGCTAATTTTTTATAGATTAATGCTGTAAGAGACATAGCTACTAACCAACTGAGCATAACGCCTCTGGAAGCTGCGTAATAGAGTAATACCCACCAACAGGTAAGTCCAAAATATAGCAATAGGCACGTATTTTTTTTAATGTCAAAAGCGAGTAAAGGTAGACAAACGAGTCCCAAGCCCCATAGTTGGTACTGTTGAAAAAGACGAATATTGCTAAAACCATAAAATGGATATGGCCATACAAGCTTTTTTCCAACTAACAATGCAGTGATGTAACCTGTAAAAAAGGAAATCATATAAAGGGCTATGCTCGCCCATAATGCATAAGTAATATATTTAATAGCTTGTTTGCTGTTC
>JBNLAC010000088.1:0-3304 GCA_050301935.1 Methylophilaceae bacterium
AGTTATATTTTTATTTTGGGCATCTTTGTATAAAGAAAATCACTTTGGCTCGGTCGGACTTACACTTTCATTTAAAGTTGCTCTTATTTTTGTTGGGGTCCTTATTGGTTGTGTTAGTCTTAATTTTTTGAATAAAAGAAAAAATATTTCAAGGATAGAGTCTTAAAAAGAGGCGCTATTTTTCTCCCTATCTAATCCCATTCTTACTAGCCAACATATCAATAGTTTTAGCGACAAACTGTTGATCTACTTGCGGAAGCTGAGCCACTAGGTTCAGCTTTTTTTGTAGCGCAGGCGAGACATATTTTTCTTCAAAATTTTGCCCAGCATCTTGCACGATCTTTTTAATGGGTACTTCTAAAGCGTTTGCAATTTTAGTGAGCAGTTCCATTGATAAATTAGTGGTGGGGTTTTCGTAATAAGAAATGGCTCTTTGCGTGTAACCGTCCGACGAAATGCATCGTGATTTGAATCAGTGGTCATTCTAAACTTTTTTAAAATAAAGGAGTTTAAAATGAATATCGAAGAATTCAAGATTATCTATCAAAAGAAAATGGATTTAGGTCTTGATGCAAAACAGTTCTGCGAAAAGCACAGCATCAAACTACACGTATATAACTACTGGCTTCGAAAACTCAGAAATGAATCTCAAGAAGACTCCGTTTTTGTTGAGTTAAAACCAAAAATTGACCAATGTGAAATCTTAGCTAAACTACCCAACGGGATTTCTATTGAAGTGCCTCTGGATTACAACGAAAATCATTTGTTGAAATTGATCAGTACACTTTCTAGATGCTAGCCATTTCTTCTACATCAAAAATATTTCTCTGTCGCACTTCGACAGATATGCGAAAAAGTTATGATGGTCTTGCAAACTTAGTGAGTTCGCATTTTGGTGAAAACTCACTTAGCGGAGACTTCTTTGTCTTTGTAAATAAAAAAAGGGATCGACTTAAAATACTCTTCTGGGATAATGGTGGATTCTGTCTATTTTGTAAGCGTCTTGAAAAAGGTCGTTTTCGACTTCCTTCAGACCATACCGCTTTAATTGATAGAGCAAGTCTTCAGATGATTCTTGAGGGAATTGATTTAAAAAGTGTGAAAAGATTACCCAGATATAGACCATGATTTTTTATCTTTATCATCATGGATATAACGATCAGTCAAGCTGAATATCAAGCACTGCTTCAATTAAAAGAGCAAAATATCCTGCTTAGAAAACTACTCTTTGCTTCGCGTTCAGAGCAACTCTCTAAAAAAGAAAAGTCAGATTTACAACTTGATCTTTGGGATAAAAACTTAAACAATGCTCCCAATGAACAAGAAGATGCATCACAAGAGATTAATTACAAACGAAAGAAAAGATCTCAAGAGCAAAACAGAACCCATCTACCTGATGACCTTGAGCGAATAGAAGAAATTATTGAAATTCCTGAAGAAGAATGTACTTGTGATCATTGCGATTCAACGTTAAAAGTCATTGGTGAAGATATTTCTGAAGAGCTTGAATATATTCCCGCTAAACTCATTATTAAAAAAATCATTCGTAAAAAATACGCTTGCCCTAAAGATTCCCTTCATGGTGTTTATAGAGCAAGACTTCCTAAAAGGGTTATTCCCAAAGGCATTGCAGGGCCGCAACTTATTGCTCAAATTTTGACTTCGAAATATGTTGATCATCTGCCTTTAGAACGACAAGAGCAAATTTTTAAGAGACTAGGGTATAGACTTCCTAAGTCAACCATGTCAGACTGGTTAAAATTTGTAAGGCAAAAGCTCGATCCGCTACTTTTGTGTTTAAAAAATAAGGTTCTCGATTCGCGCATCTTAAATGCTGATGAAACCACCTTTAAAGTGCAACAAAACTCTAAGAGCAGAGCTAAAATTAATGGCTATCTGTGGTCTTATATCGGTGATCAAAAATGGGTGTGGTTTGATTGGCAGCCTGGGCGTGGTGGTTCAGGTGCGATGAAATTATTGCAAGGGTTTACGGGTGAGTATTTGCAAAGTGATGGTTATGCCGTCTATGATAGAATCGTTGATGAATTAGATATAGATCACCTTGCTTGTTGGGCTCATGCTCGTCGAAAGTTTATCGAAGCCAAAGATGCAGGCTTTAATGAAGCGTTAGAAATCATTACACTAATTGCTAAACTCTATGCTATCGAAAAAGAGTGTAAAGAAAATAATTTGTCTGCATCAGAAATTTTAGCTAAGCGACAAAATGAATCTTTAATTATTTTAAGCAAGATCAAAGAATCTATTCAAATTTTAAATCAAAATTATCTACCTAAAGGTGCACTTGGCAAAGCGTGTCAATACACACTAAAAAGATTTGATGAATTAAGTGTTTATTGTAATGATGGCGAATTAGAGATCGATAACAACATCGTAGAGCGCTCTATTCGCCCAGTAGCCCTTGGTCGTAAAAACTGGTTATTTGCAGGTAGTGAAGATGCGGCAAGCTGGACTGCTGGCTTTTACTCTTTAATAGAGACATGCAAACTTCACAAAGTAGATCCTGCGCAGTATCTAACTCAAGTGATCTACTATCTTGGTGACTACGAAGATCAAGATATGCAGACTCTTTTGCCCGATGTATATGCCATGAAATTTTCTTAAAAAAATGACTGCTAGTTATAAATAAATCAACATGCAGTTGCTCGGACGGTTACCATATACTTGCCTGATAACATACATTTTGGCCTCTTTGAAGTGAACGACCGCCTAGCGAGTGTGGATGATGGCAGTTTGGTTCAAAGTTTTGAATACACCCCTGAGGGAATGAAGATTTCAGAAAATGGGACCAACTTCTTATGGGATCCGACTCTGCCCTATGGCAACGTCATCGCCGAGTATGACGACGCGCTAACGGCCACGGTGACTTATACCTTTGGCCAAGAGAGGATTGCTCAAACCACCTCGACAGGAACCTATTTCTATTTAGCTGATGGGCAAGGATCGGTGAGATTCTTAACCGACTCTATGGGCACGGTGGTGAATTCGTATGGTTATACCGCCTTCGGCGAAGAACTTTATGCCGATGAAACAGTGGCTAATAGGTATCGCTATACTGGCGAGGAGTGGAACCCGAATTTAGGTTTTACCTACCTCCGCGCTCGTTGGATGAATAATTCTACTGGGCAATTCCTCGGGGTTGACCCCTACGCTGGCGATCCGATGGCTCCGGCTACACTGCATAGGTATATGTATGCTAATTCAAGCCCGTTGAGTTTTTATGATCCTAGTGGGGAAGTGACTTTAGCTGATCAAAGTTTTTCCCTTAGCATAATGAACACGATAA
>JBNLAC010000089.1:0-3174 GCA_050301935.1 Methylophilaceae bacterium
TCACAAGGATATGATAAATGATTGATTATATAAGATTAGCTGCGGTTTCGATTCCCGCCTGCCCACCAACAAATTAAAAAGGCTACCCTTTATGGGTAGCTTTTTTTATTGTGTTCCGCAGGCTGGAATTGAACCAAAGTCCAATAAAACAACATAATTAAAGCCCAGCCGATCCCCTTACCACATATCAATGCGGTTTTAGATGGTCTTGCCTAGGTAAATTAACTTAGAAAAAATTTGATTACAGCAACTGCTGGTACTACTGCAACAGCTAGTACAAATACTGCTGACAATGCTACTTGTAAAAATTTATTGGTGACGCAAGGGTCGTGTCTTTTCGGGATACCGCAATATTGAAAGTCGTTCATTTTAAATCTCCTTAAGAAACTTTTGATTTCTTTATTTGCAAAGATAGCAGTGGGTAACAGCTATCACTGATTCATATGATAAACAAAATATGTAAATGCTTTATGACAATAATGTAAAAGGGAGCCTTAGCTCCCTTTATTGTTCTATTATGCTTAAATTACTTGTTCATGACGTACATTGTCACTTCAAAGCCAAAACGCATTTCTGTAGCTGCTGGTGTTGTCCACATAATCAAATTCCTTTTTTAACGTTTTATTCAGCAAGAAGGTTTGCTTGAATTTATGACTAGTATATTACTCTTAGACAAGAGAAATGCATTGTGTGTGTTCATGATTGCAGGCTAAGTATTATCATGAGAGATTAAGTTAAAAAGTGAGAACAAAAGCTGTTTGTTGAGGACTAAAAGCTGTTAAATGTATTTGTTCGCGATGAATATAAAATAAAAATGCTGCCAATTATTACCTATTTAGATTTAGAAACGACAGGTGCGACGCCTTTAAAAGATCGTATTACTGAGATTGCGCTAGTACGATTTGAGGATGGGGTTGAGGTTGCACGCTGGCAAACGTTAGTGAACCCTGAGACAAACATACCTCCTTTTATCCAAGGCTTAACTGGGATTACTAATGAGATGGTAGCTGATGCGCCAACTTTTGCAGAAGTAGCAGATAAATTGGCGGCATTTTTAGAAGGCTCTGTGATGGCTGCACATAATGCGAGGTTTGACCATGGTTTTTTAAAGAGTGAATACAGAAGGCTAGGGCAAGTGCTTAGGCAACGCGTGTTATGCACGGTGAAATTATCAAGAAGGCTATACCCTCAGCACCGAGGGCATGGCTTGGATGCGATTATGCATCGACATCATTTAACGACTGAGATGCGGCATCGGGCGATGGGTGATGTAGAGCTGATGGTTGGTTTTGTGGCTTCTGCCCAGAACGAGTTGGGTGCAGAGCGCGTTGCAGAGGCTGCAGTGGAACTATCAAAGCAGCCCAGTTTGCCATCCAATATTGATCATCAGTTAGTTGATGAAATGCCTGATACACCGGGAGTGTATTTCTTTTACGGTGAAAATGACTTGCCACTGTATATTGGCAAGAGTGTGAAGTTACGAGACCGAGTGCTATCGCACTTTAGCGGCGACCATAGTTCAACAAAAGAAATGCGGATTTCGCAAGAAATTAAAAGAATTGAGTGGACAGAAACCGCAGGTGAGCTAGGTGCACTATTGCTGGAATCTAAATTAATAAAAGACCGACAGCCGATTCATAATCGACAACTAAGAAGAGAGCGTCAGCTATGTACTTGGCAAATTGCAGCAGATGCAAACACCTTGCCGCAAGTGACATTGGTCAACGAGTCCGAAATTGAGCCGAGTATGTTGGGGCATTTATTCGGCACTTTTCGATCAAAAAGAAAAGCGGTTGAGGCGTTGCGGAATATTGCAGAAGCGCATCAGCTATGCCCTAAGGTATTGGGCCTGGAATCAGGTAAAGGCCGCTGTTTTGCTGCACAGTTAAAAAAGTGTAAAGGCGTATGTGATGGCAAAGAGTCGATGAAAATACATCATTTAAGAGTGCTACAGGCGCTATCTACACAGAAATTAAAGGCCTGGCCGTATCAAGGTAAAATTGGCATTAGAGAGCAATGCACGTTAACAGGTAGAACCGATATACATTTGTTTGATCAATGGTGCCACATTGCCACTGTCCGTGATGAGGCGGATTTTGAAGAGGCGCTAAATAGTAAAACGATTTTTGCTTTTGATCATGATACCTACAAGTTGCTATTAAAAGCATTGAATAGCAATAAATATCAACTGCTCACATTTAATTAAATTCACCAATCATTTAATCTAGCACAAGCATTATAAAAATGTGCTTTATGTGATTAAAGATACTGAAGCATGATGCTAATTATGTTCGAATAGCAATAATTAGCTTAAAGGTACAAAGTGCGGTTAAGATTTTATTTATTTATATTAGTTAGTTTGTTGTTCGTTACAACGCATCCGTTGTCAGCTGCAGAGCATGCAGTAAAGTTAGAAGGTATTGATGGCAAAACGCATGCATTAAACGAATATGTGGGGCATGGAAAATGGGTTGTAGTTAATGTGTGGGCGACAGCATGTCCTTATTGTCGCCATGAGTTGTTTGATCTGACTAATTTTCATAATGTCCATCAAGACAAAGATGCAATAGTAGTTGGGTTGACCATTGCTTGGCCTAGCTTTGATTATCCAGAAAAAGATTATCTGAAAGATTTCGCATCAAGTTATTTTATTGATTACCCCTTGCTCATGGCTGATGGCGAGCTTGCTAGCCAAGTTATTGGCGAGTCAGTTGATATGGTGCCTATTTCATTTTTATATAATCCAGCGGGGAAGCTGGTAAGGCGTATCAATGGGATGGTGACTGAAAAAGATTTGGAAGAAGCGATAAAACAAAATCTGGGGAACTATCATCTAGAGTGGGCGGATGTTGTGCCGCCTGAATACCTACCAAAAGCAAAGTAAAAGCTAATCATAATCATTGATCTATTCTTGCTTAAGCAAGTTGGTGCAAAACTTGCATCAATCACCTATTAATTTTCCGACTTAAGGTTATTTTGTTAGACAATCCAGCAATAGCGCAGTTTTTATCTTTGCCACATGCACCATCCATTATCATGGTTGTTGTCCTTTTTGGTGCATTTTTATTGATGTTGTTGATGAAGTCGATTGTATTAGGTCGCTTGATAACAATACTATCCCGCAGTAAACATGAATTAGACAGCTTATTAATTAACGCTTTACATTGGCCATTA
>JBNLAC010000090.1:0-2922 GCA_050301935.1 Methylophilaceae bacterium
CATTTCTAACTTTCTATCATGTGGCTCTGTGTGATTTAAAAACTACAAGTTGAAGACACAGCGATTAAGCGATATCTTTATGTAGCTCTCTACCGCGTTTTTTCATTTGCTCAATTGCTCTAGCAACCGCTTGATCTTCAGCACGACGGTTCATTGCTTCAGGTGTTTTTGCAGCAAATGGATGCGCAGCTTCTCTGAATGCTTTAACAACGTCAGCTGCTTTTGGCTCACGTGCAACGGCACTCTTAATTGCCATTTTTGTTGCGCGATAGTTCCAGTCTTGAATACGGTCATCCATATCTGCTCTGTGATCAATAAACACGCCAACGCAAATGTAAACATCATCTGCCTCTTCTACTGGAATAATGCCTTCTTCAACACACTCCATCACTGCCATCGCAACACCGCGTTGTGCTGGACCAAACATTTGTACAGCTTGGCGGCCATCTTTAATCGTTACTTTATTAAACATTACAGTATTTGGCTTAACCATCATGTTTGGCGCTGCAATTGCCAACAAACCATTAACACCTTGTTTTTGATCAGTTAAAGTACGGCAAAATGCATCTTCAGCTGCACTACCACGTGGACCCATAACCAAATCGATATGTGCCACATTTAACAGATCTGGGCCTGAACCATCTGGACGATCCTCAATCACTAGACCTTCACCAATCAATACTCTATCAATCACTGCCATTTCATATTCTCCTAATTTAAAATTCAACTACACGTCAATTATTTAATCCTGATACAACTGGGGTTGCGGACTAACTTACTAACCTACTATATAAGCCTAGCTAATTTTGGAAACTCACCTTGGCCTTATAACTAATTACGGCTTTATCTCTTAAAAATTTAGTAAAAATTGCAATTATTTTTGAAATAATTTTCATAAAAATCAGCAATTTAAGGCGAATAAAAAGCGACACAACCCATATACAAAATCGTATCGCTTTTCTTGGTTTAAGAAGCCCCAGTAAAGGCAGACTTCACCTTCCTGGCCCTTTTACTTTTTATGCAGCTTGTTCAACGTAGCCATATGGTTCGCCATGCCTGTTCTGCTGATTGCTTTCTATCGTAAATACACTCATCGTATTCATCAGCTCATCGGCCTGTTCCATTAAGGATTCAGCTGCTGCTGCGGCTTCTTCAACCAGTGCAGTGTTTTGCTGCGTGGTGTCATCCATTTGAATGATGGCCTGATTGATTTGAGAAATACCTGCGCTTTGCTCACCAGAAGCACTAGCGATTTCACCAATGATGTCAGAGACATGCTTGACCGAAGTCACGATCTCTTGCATGGTCGCACCTGCTGTTTCGACCTGCTGTGTCCCATCAGTCGTTTTGCTCACTGAGTCAATGATAAGCTCTTTAATTTCCTTAGCAGCACCTGCTGAACGTTGTGCTAGATTACGCACTTCACCAGCTACCACAGCAAAACCACGACCTTGCTCTCCTGCACGTGCTGCTTCCACTGCCGCATTTAGTGCAAGAATATTGGTTTGGAAAGCAATGCCATCAATCACTGAAATAATCGGTTCAATTTTCTGTGCGCTGTCATTAATACCACTCATGGTGCTCACCACTTCGCTGACCACCTTACCACCTTTTACGGCAACACCAGATGCAGTTAATGCTAGTTGATTTGCTTGCTGTGCATTCTCAGCGTTTTGTTTTACCGTAGAGGCTAGCTCTTCCATACTTGCTGCCGTCTCTTCCAGACTCGATGCTTGCTGCTCTGTGCGGCTTGATAAATCGTTATTTCCTGTAGAGATTTCATTTGCCGCTGTTGTAATGGTCTCAATCGCCTCTTTAACTGCAGCAATTGGTTCCACTATCATATCCAACGTTTCATTCATGCCTTCAACAATCTTACGATAGCCACCTTGATGGCGGCTAGCGTCGGCACGTGCACTGACACGACCTTCATGTGCTGCGTCAACTAACATTTGCGTATCTGAATTCAATGCTTTTAAGTTGCTACGGACTTGTTCTATGGTTTCATTGATAAAGGCTTTTTTACCTGAAAACTGCTCAAGTGGTGCATCAAAGTCACCTTCACCAAATGCTTTTACAACGTTCATTGCTTTTTCGGTAAGCTCGATCTGACTAGTCACAATAATGTTGACTGCCGTCGCGAGTTCATTGAAGCCTCCTTTAAACATATCGGCATGTAATGTCTTGTCGATATTGCCTTTCTCATGCTCTGCGGTTACCCATTTGACCGAATCTGTAATCCCTTTAAGCTTACCTTTTAGCCTATCTAGATTGGTGTTTAGATTAGCTTTCTGACCTGGATACTGTTGAATCTCCACTTCAAAATCGCCATCACCAAGTGAACGCATCATCTGCATCACTTCTTCTTTTTCTTGAACATGAGCGCCAACCATCTCATTTACACCATGCGCCATTGTTCTGTATGCGCCTTGGAATTGATCTTCATCCATACGTGCAACAATTTGACCTTCATTGTGCGCACTAGACATTTGCTTAATATCAGCAATAAATCTTTGTATATTGCTACGCACTTGTTCAACCGTCTCATTGATAAAAACTTTCTTCCCAGGAAATTGTTCTAATTGAGCCTCAAAATCGCCGTTGCCAAATGCCTTAACTACATTCATTGTTTTTTCTGTTAATGACACATAATCGTTCACCATAACGTTTACGCCATCCGCAACATCCTTATAAACACCTTCATATTGTGCGGCATCAATTTGGACTTCTGAGTCGCCTTTTTCATGCGCCGCAGACATTATTCCAATTTCCATGGTGAGTGAGTTAAGCTTGTTAACCATTGTTTTTAAAGCTGCTTTAACACTTGTTTGATCAAGTGCTGCCGTATGGATATCAATATTTAAATCCCCAGCGGCTACACTTCTGGCTATATCGACCACTTCGGCTGGCTCTCCACCAATC
>JBNLAC010000091.1:0-2850 GCA_050301935.1 Methylophilaceae bacterium
TTGAGCGTGGAGTCGTCCAAGCCATGTGCTACACAGGATGATTTGTCGTTGGCTTATACGCCAGGCGTGGCTGTACCAGTGTTAGAAATAAAAGAAAACCCAGCAGCTGCTTATCAGTACACTAATAAAGGTAACTTGGTTGCTGTGATCTCGGATGGCACTGCGGTGTTGGGTCTAGGTAATACTGGCGCATTGGCTAGTAAGCCCGTAATGGAAGGTAAAGGGGTGCTGTTTAAACGGTTTGCAGGTATTGATGTGTTTGATATTGAAGTGGATGCAGCAACGCCAGATGATTTTATACAAACAGTCATTAATATTGCGCCAACCTTTGGTGGTATCAACCTTGAAGATATTGCTGCACCACATTGCTTTTATATTGAAAAAGTACTCAAAGAAAAATTGGATATACCGGTTTTTCATGATGATCAGCATGGCACAGCCGTTATTGTGGCTGCAGCGTTACTGAACGCATTGCAACTGCAATCAAAGCAGATTGAGAACGTGAAAATAGTATTTTTAGGTGCAGGTGCTGCCGGCTGTTCATGCGCCAAGTTATTGAAAAGCATGGGTGCAACAAATATCCTGATGGTTGATCGTCAGGGTGTGCTGGATACCAATCGACAAGACTTGCATGAAAACAATCAAGATTTGGCAGTCAAACCCAGCGGTATTAAAACATTGGCAGATGCTATGCAAGACGCTGATGTGTTCATCGGCGTATCAGCAAAAAATGCGCTAGATGTAGATTTAATCAAGCGCATGGCGAATAAACCAGTTATTTTTGCTTTGGCGAACCCAGATCCTGAAGTATTGCCTAGTATCGCGCATGCTGTACGCGATGACATTATTATGGCCACAGGACGAAGTGATTTTCCAAATCAAGTGAACAATGCACTCTGTTTTCCCTATTTGTTTCGTGGCGCTTTAGATGCAAAAGCAAAAAAAATAACCGAGGAGATGAAAATAGCGGCTGCAAAAGCGCTCAGTGAACTCGCGCATGAGCCTGTGCCAAGTGAAGTCTTAAAGGCATACAACTTAACTACACTGTCATTTGGACCTGACTATATTATTCCTAAGCCATTTGATCCGAGACTGCTGGAAAAAGTATCGACTGCTGTAAAAGAGGCTGCATTGTTATGAGTGAGCATATGAAAAATCATAGGCCTAAAAATCTAAATTTATTCACGATACGTTTACCGATAAACGCATTAGTTTCTATTTTACATCGTGTCAGTGGCATGGCTTTATTTGCCATGTTGCCATTCTTATTGCTTCTTACCCATTGGTCGTTTTCTAGTGAAGATGGTTTTAGCAGTGTTACTAGAATTTTAGATTTTTGGGCGGTCAAGATAGTTTTAATAGGATTGGCTTGGGCATTTTTCCATCATTTTTATGCTGGATTGAGACATTTGGCACAAGACCTACATTGGATGCATGGGCTTAATCAAGCACGTTATTCAAGCAAAGTTTTAATGGGTTTGGTGATTGTTTCTGTTATCTATTTTGCGATTTTAATTTGGTGATGATTAGATGCTGTTCGAATTATTGACAAAACGATACTCTGGCATGCGCGTTTGGCTGCTGCAACGGATAACAGCAGTCTATATGGCGGCCTATGTGCCATTCGTTGTGGGTTATTTACTAATAAACAAGCCAGATAGTTATGTTGCGTGGGTAGCGCTCAATTCACCTTGTTGGTTGCGGGTTTTAAGCTGCTTATTCTTCTTAAGTTTGTGCTTGCATGCCTGGGTAGGAGTGAGAGATGTATTTAGGGATTATGTTCCTAATATGACACTTCGCAATTATCTGCAGCTGTTGGTGGAGATTGTATTAATCGCTTGTTTAGCTTGGTCAGTTTATATTTTTTGGAGTATTTAGATGGCACTAGAAAAATATCAGTTTGATGCCGTGATTGTTGGGGGTGGTGGCGCAGGTTTGCGCTCAGCACTACAGCTTGCGCAATCAGGTGTAAAAGTCGCTGTGCTATCAAAAGTGTTTCCGACAAGGTCACATACTGTAGCAGCGCAGGGAGGTATTGCTGCGGCTTTAGGTAATGTCTCTGAAGATAAGTGGTTATGGCATATGTATGACACCATCAAGGGCTCTGACTTTCTTGGAGATCAGGACGCGATTGAGTTTATGTGTAAAAACGCAGCAAAAGCCATTATTGAGTTAGAGCACTTTGGTATGCCATTTGACCGATTAGAAAATGGCAAAATCTTTCAGCGACCTTTTGGTGGTATGACGCAAAATTTTGGGGAGTCCCCCATTTCTCGTACTTGCGCAGTTGCTGACAGAACAGGGCATGCCATGTTGCATACCTTATATCAGCGTAATGTACATGCCAATACACAGTTTTTTATAGAGTGGTATGCATTGGATTTAATTAGAGATGCAGATGGCGATGTGCTGGGCGTAGTAGCGCTGGAAATAGAAACAGGCGAAGTGCGTATCTTTGAAGCAAAAACCACTTTATTAGCGACGGGTGGTGCTGGACGTATCTTTCAAGCAAGTACGAATGCATTTGCCAATACTGGAGATGGTCTGGGTATGGCAGCACGCGCTGGTATTCCTTTACAGGACATGGAGTTTTGGCAGTTCCACCCGACGGGCGTGTTACATGCTGGTGTGCTGATTACAGAAGGTGTTCGAGGTGAAGGTGGTTATTTAGTGAATGCTGAAGGTGAGCGCTTTATGGAGCGCTATGCCCCAACAGCAAAAGACCTTGCCAGCCGAGATGTCGTTTCTCGAGCTTCTGCAACTGAAATTAAAGAAGGTCGAGGTGTTGGTGCTGGGAAGAATGCCGTTTATCTTAAGCTTGACCATCTAGGTGAGGATGTTATTGATCAG
>JBNLAC010000092.1:0-2847 GCA_050301935.1 Methylophilaceae bacterium
AAATCAAAACAGTATCAAACTCCAAAGAAATGGATAGCGCATTAGAAAGTGAATCTTTTGATTTACTTGTTCTAGATTTAATGATGCCTGGCGAAGATGGTTTGGCGGTGTGCAGGAGACTGCGATCACAAAATGTAATTACGCCAATTATTATGTTAACCGCAAGAGGTGACGAGGTTGATAGAATCATCGGTCTTGAAATGGGTGCGGACGACTATCTACCAAAGCCATTTAATCCACGCGAACTATTAGCGCGCATTAATGCTGTACTTCGTCGTCATGAGCATAGCCCTCAAGCAAACGTGAGTTCCAAAGAAACCTTTAGCTTCGGTGAGTTCACATTTGATGCGGCAAACCGTAGCTTAACCAAAGGCGGTGAAAACATCACCATTACCAGTGGTGAATTTGCATTACTGAAGGTATTCACAGAACATCCAAGGCAACCATTATCTAGAGACCGCCTTATGCAGCTTGCACGTGGTCGTGAACTAGATGTATTCGACAGAAGTATTGATGTTCAAGTCTCACGCCTGAGGCGTCTAATAGAACCAAATCCTGCACAGCCCAAATTTTTGAAAACAATGTGGGGCTTTGGTTATGTTTTCATACCAGACGGCGAAGCCACAGCCTAACAAATGCTATTATTTCTAACACGATAGAGATAATTTGAGATTATTACCCCGTACAATTTTAGCAAGGTTAATGCTGTTAATTGCTATTCTTCTAGCAATTAGTATTTATGGTTCGTTAAAAATATTTGATTATTTTGATCGTGAACCCCGTGCTGAGATGGCGGCTTTACAAGCGGTGACCATAGTAAACTATACCCGCGCATCACTAATTGCATCACATGAGAATAGAAGAAGTGCCTTGCTATCTGAACTCTCTGGACGCGAAGGTGTAAGAGTCTATGCCGCAGATTTTATGGAACAAATTGAACCTCTACCCCAAGACCCATTTGTCCAACTCATTGCAAAAAAAATTCGTGAGCGGCTTGGTGAAGAAACTATCATAACGGTAAATCATTACGGCATCTCAGGCTTATGGATTAGCTTCAACGTGGAATTGGATGATTTTTGGGTTGTAATCCCCAAAATTCAGGTTGACCGTCCATTCCCTCTGCACTGGTTAGGCTGGGGTGCCCTGATTGGTCTACTCTCTCTTGCAGGTGCCTATATTACCGCTGCGCGCATCAATCGGCCACTCAATTTATTAGCTAAAGCAGCTGACAGATTGCGTAATGGCGAACCAGCACCCAAGTTACCTGAAGATAATCTGGATGAGTTAAGAGCAGTAAACCAAACATTTAACGAAATGGCAGAGGCTTTAGTCAGACTAGACGCAGAGCGTACTTTATTGTTGGCAGGTGTGTCTCATGACATCAGGACACCGTTAGCACGCCTCAGATTGGCAGTAGAAATGTTGCCCGATGATGAAGCTAACCCTATGAAAGAAGGCATGATTGAGGATATCGCGGATATGGATAATATTATCCATCAATTCCTTGATTTTGTACGTGGCGTTGAGGGTGAATCAACCCGCATGATGGATATCAATGACTTACTAAAATCTCTTGCAGAACGTCAAAGCCGTGCTGGCAGGGATCTCAAAATAAGATTGGGGCCAAGTTATCTAATCCCTATACGCCCTCTTGCAATGCAAAGATTACTCGACAATTTAGTTGGAAATGCATACGCATATAGTAAAGGAGGCGTGGCAGTCGAAAGCAGGATAACAGCAGAAAAAATCATTATTAGTGTGCTTGACCGTGGCCCTGGTATTCCAGCAGACCAAGCAGAAAGACTACTACGACCTTTTGAAAGATTAAATAGCGCTAGAACAAAAAATGAAGGCGGTAGTGGATTAGGGTTGGCTATCTGCAACCGTATTGCAAAATTGCATCATGGTAGCTTAGAGCTAATTAATCGAGATGGCGGTGGACTTGAAGCGAGGCTATCACTACCTATTCAGCACTACTAACTTTTTCGCGCTTGCTAATTGATTGCGTATAAGGCTGCCCCTCAACTCGGTTACGTCCCCCTTGTTTGGCCAAATAAAGTAGGCGATCCGCATGCACCATCATTTCATCCAAACTTTTACCTAATATATTGTTAACACCAATACTACAGGTATATTTTATTTTATGTCCTTTGACTTCAATGGTTTGCTTTGCAATTTTTTCTCTGAATTCATAGATATGTGAAAAACTATGCCGATATTCCGGGTTTTTACTCAGTACTGCAAACTCTTCACCACCCATTCGCGCGACTATGTCATCTTTAAAATGTAATGTTAATTGATCAGCTGTTGCCTTAATTACTTCGTCTCCAATATCATGCCCGTATAGGTCATTCACTTTTTTGAAGAAATCAATATCAATCATCATTACTGTCAACACCTCATTTCTGGCTAAGTTTCTAAATATCTTATCGCCTTCTTCGAAGAAATAACGCCGATTGTATACATTACTGAGGTAATCAACATTAGATAAGTGTTTTGCATACTCAACAGCATCGAGCATATCTAGATTCTGATTGATGCGGCAGAGCATCATTTCATAATTAAACGGCTTAGATATAAAATCATTTGCACCTGCTTTTAAAAACTTAACAGCCAGCCTCGGGTCCCCAGAGCTTGATATACCAATAATTAACATTTCATCTTTGCGATAGAGTTCGCGTGCTTTTTTTACAAACGTCACACCATCAACCATCTTCATTTGATAGTCTACCAATACTAATTTGATATCTGGATTTTGCTCCAACATCTCAATAGCTGCCAAACCATTGTCGACTTGTAGCACATTGAACTTTTGCAATGATAGTTCTCGTGTGATTACAAACTGCG
>JBNLAC010000093.1:0-2624 GCA_050301935.1 Methylophilaceae bacterium
CAGATGCCCAATAGGCAACACCACTTAAGTTAATACCCATACGCGCGTGGGCCTCAGGAATATTTTCGACTGTTATATCCAGCTGATTATTTTCTTTGGCGTTAATGTTGAGCGCCTTATAACCAAAAACCACACTGCCAGCTGCTATTGCACTTAAGCCTGCTAAAAACTTTCTTCTTGCGTTTGGCGCATGTTTCATTTCAGCCTCCTATGCTCATGGGGCATTGTATTACCTGTAGGCTTTGTTATGAGTTGCGCTGGATCAAACACGCCCAACTCTGTGATAATGCCAGTAA
The DNA here is from genome assembly GCA_050301935.1 of Methylophilaceae bacterium. Lineage (GTDB taxonomy): Bacteria > Pseudomonadota > Gammaproteobacteria > Burkholderiales > Methylophilaceae. The sequence goes on from JBNLAC010000093.1 coordinate 297, forward strand.
CCAACCTTGCTGGAGTGACATCAAAGGCAGGATTCGCAGCCACACTCTCATGCGGTATTATCCGTAAAGAATGAATCTGACCATCCGGCGTAACACCTTGCATGTAAGCCACCTCGTCTGCATGACGCTCTTCGATTTTAATTTGACTACCATGTGAAAGTGTTTGATCAATCGTTGGGCTAGGCACAGCTGCATAAAATGGAATCTGATTATCAAAAGCAGCTAGCGCTTTCAGATATGTGCCTATCTTGTTACAGACATCCCCATTGGCAGCTACCCTATCTGCACCCACAATCACCATATCAACTAATCCTTGCTGCATTAAATGCCCACCAGCATTGTCTGTAATCACTGTGTGTGGCACACCATGCTGCGCTAACTCCCAGGCTGTCAAGCTAGCACCTTGGTTTCGTGGTCGTGTTTCGTCTACCCACACATGTATTTTAAATCCAGCATCATGAGCAGTATAAATAGGAGATAGCGCTGTACCGTAGTCAACTGTGGCAAGCCAGCCTGCATTACAGTGCGTCAATATATTGATGATATTATTCTGATAATGGTTCTTAATCAGCGAAAAACCATGCTGGCCAATTAGCTGGTTTTGTTGCACATCCTCATCTGCAATGTGCCCTGCTTCTGCCCAAGCTATATTCTTCCGCTCGAGAGGCTCTGTGTTTTTTAACAGCCCTACTGCGCGATTAACAGCCCATGATAAGTTAACCGCAGTCGGTCTGGATTGAATAAGTTCGCTAGCTGCAAAATTTAAATATTCATCAGAAGTGTCTTCTAACATGGCAAGCGCAATTCCATAAGCTGCAGCAGCACCAATCAGAGGCGCACCGCGCACTTGCATTGTGCTTATCGCCTTTACCATCATTTCTAGTGAACTTACCTCAATAATTTCAAACTTGAATGGCAACTTTGTCTGATCAATGATTGATACCGATTGAAATGCGGCATCTGGCCAAATTGTGCGATAGTGTTTTTGATTGATATGCATAAAAACGATATGCTTTACGAATCGTTATTCAAAAAAATTATGAAAAAAATATTATTTTCCCCTTGCATTTTTTTCAGAAATATTTACCTACAAATTTCCATCCACAAAAACTGTGGATAACTTTGTGGATTGTTGTTTCATAAAAACGTAACTTACCAATTTGAAAGGGTTTTTTTAAAAAGTTCATTTTTTAATCTATTTTTTTATCCTTTATAATCAATAACTTACAGCATGTTATTGGTTTTATACAGTTTTTTAGCATGAGTTAAAGTAACACTTCAAGTCATGTGCATAAGTCGGCTAATTTTGGTAAAACTTTTATAGAATTTTTCCTAGTCATATCAATGATTTGCGACACTGACATGCCCCTGATATCAGCTAAAATCGCAGCGATTTTAATCAGTTCTACTGGGCTATTTTTTTCATTTTTTCCCAACCATGCAGGAGGAATATCTGGTGCATCTGTCTCCAAAACAATAGATTCAAGCGGTAGATTTTTTGCTAGCGCACGAATTTTTTTAGCTCTTGAATGCGTCATCGCGCCACCAAAACCTAATTTGAATCCAAGCGCAATAAATGCCTCAGCTTGGTGCATGCTACCGTTAAAAGCATGTGCAATCCCACTACGCAATTTAACGCGTCTTAAATGCTTGAGCACATCATCGATTGCACTTCGCACATGTAAAATAACTGGTAAATCATACTTTTTAGCAATGAGTAACTGCTCCCTAAAATAAAACTCCTGCGTAGCCTTATTATCTTTTGTCACATAAAAATCCAAGCCTATCTCACCAATAGCCACTAATTTATTTTCTTGCTGCAAGGTTTCAGATACCAACGCATCAAGTCTAGCAATATCATCAGGCTTTGCTTCATCGATAGACATTGGGTGTATGCCTAGCGCATAACTACAATGCTTATTTTCTTTTGCCAACAGAGCAACTTGGTTAAAATTTTCTAGCGCAACAGCAGGGACCACCATCATATCCACACCAGTTGCGACTGATTGTTGAATAACCGCTGCCCGGTCTAGCTCAAACTCTTTCGCATCAAGATGACAATGGGTATCTATAAGTTGCACAGTTTAGCCACACCTTGCCAAAATACGGATATCATCGCCAAACATGCGTATATCGGTCACATTGATAGGGACAGCATCTTCCATTGTCTGCAAAGATGAAAACGCAAACATGTTCTTGCTATCTGCACCCATCAATTTTGGCGCATAGTAAATGATAAGTTCATCAATCATTTTAAGCCTCATCAGTGAGCCGTTGAGCAACTCCCCACCCTCGACCATCACCTCGTTGATTTCATTGCTGGCAAGG
>JBNLAC010000094.1:0-2416 GCA_050301935.1 Methylophilaceae bacterium
CCACGCCAAACGGGATGTGCATACGACGGTTTAAATCACCAAGCGTCCAGTTAATGACACGGCCATTAATAAACTCTGAGTTTGGTACGATGATATCTACTTGATCATTGGTGGTGATGCGGGTATAGCGCATATTGATTTCGCTAACACGCCCCATAACACCCGATTGCAAATCAACAAAATCACCTACTTTTAAGGTTTGCTCAACCAGTATGATGATGCCTGATACGAGGTTATTAAATATATTCTGTAGACCAAAACCGATACCAACACCGAGCGCACCACCGAGCAGTGCTAAACTGGTTAGGTTAAAACCAATAAAATTTAAACCAACAATTACGCCTATAAATAGGATGAAATATCTTGAAATACGACTGAGCGCATAGAGACTCGAACGACTGAGTGTGCTACCTGCGCTTGTTTTTGAAAAATTAAAAATTAGTCTTTCTGCTAACTTACCAATCCAGTTGACAATGACAAGTATAAGAATAAGCCCAAAAATGGTAGCCAACGTTATGGGAGTCTCACCAATCTGGAACCACTCTTTAGTAAAAATGAGCTCCATCCATTTTAAAAACTCTTCTGAAAATTCCATATGCGCCCTTAATTAAGTTGCACTATTTTAGTGTTATTTTGGCAAATTTACGTTTTCCGACTTGCGCGATAAGCAAAGTACCCTTGCTAATTTGCAGGCTTTTATCTTCTACCTTTTTACTATCTATTTTTACACCACCCTGATTAATCATGCGCATTGCCTCACTGGTGCTATCTACCAAGCCCGCCATTTTCAGCAACTGAGCGATACCTACAGTATCGCCATCTATACTCAAATTTACTTCAGGCACATCATCAGGAATACCGCCTTTCGCACGTATTTGGAAATCATCCAGTGCTTTCTCCGCGTCTGCCTCACTATGAAAACGAGCCACGATTTCTTGTGCGAATTGTACTTTAATCTTACGCGGATTTTCGCCTGCTTCGACCTCTGCTTTCCAAGCAGCGATGGTTTCTAAAGATTCGAAAGAAAGCAGTTCGATGTAGCGCCACATCAAATCGTCTGAAATTGACATTAATTTAGCAAATATAATTTCTGGCGGCTCATTGATACCAATGTAATTGCCTAATGATTTAGACATTTTATTAACGCCATCCAAACCCTCCAACAATGGCATTGTAAGAACACACTGTTGGCTCATGCCTGCTTGCTTTTGTAGCTCTCGACCCATAAGCAAGTTAAATTTTTGATCGGTGCCACCCAGCTCTACATCTGCTTTTAATGCAACTGAGTCATAGCCTTGCAAGAGTGGATACATAAACTCATGAATCGCAATAGGCTGATTACTCTTAAAACGCTTGGAAAAATCGTCCCGCTCAAGCATTCTTGCTACAGTGTGACTCGCTGCCAGTTTGAGCATACCTGCCGCGCCTAAGTCTGTTAACCATTTTGAGTTAAACACAATTTCTGTTTTATCTTTATCCAAGACTTTGAAAACTTGCTCAGCATACGATTGCGCGTTCTCTTGGACTTGCTCAGGTGTTAACGGTGGTCTGGTAGCACTTTTACCTGTTGGGTCGCCTATCATGCCAGTAAAGTCACCGATAAGAAATAACACGTGATGTCCCAGATCTTGGAATTGGCGCAGCTTGTTAATAAGCACAGTATGACCTAGATGTAAGTCTGGTGCTGTGGGGTCAAACCCTGCTTTAATTCTAAGTGGTTTACCTTTTTTGAACTTCTCAATTAATTCTGATTCTATTAAGAGTTCATCGGCACCACGTTTAATAATGGCTAAAGATTGTTCAATATCCGTATTCACTGTTTTTTCCAAATTTTATAAAGTGTGCAAATCAAATTAGTGGTTATTTTTTAAATATTGTAAATTTCTGCTAACATGCACTCTTAATTCAAGTACTTATATAATCGATTAGTTAACTATATGCACCAAAACAAACCTAATGCTAAGCGTTCTATTTTAACGCAAAACAAATTTCTGTCTGTTAGCAAAATGAAATTACACTGGATGTTTTTTGCATTATTGCTTCCTATTGTCGTTTTAATTGCCACCTTGAGTGCAGCACCCGATACGGAAGCAGGTTATATTCCTATTAAAACGGTCGTGAGCGACATTGTTTTACCTTTACCAACAGCTTCTGAATTTGGAAATGATATTTTCTGGCAGATGGATGTTGTGCGTAACAAGGATAGTTTAGAAAAATTATTTGGACGAATGGGTGTGCATGACGACGATGCGATTACCTACTTGATGTTGAGCCCATCTTCAGAAGCAATTAATACACAACTTATCCCTGGCCGAACAGTAGAGGTCAAAACTAATGAAGAGGGTCGATTACTATACCTGGAATATGAGTTACCCGAGAATCAGGTTTTAGTAGCAGAGCTCACCCCTCAAGGCTA
>JBNLAC010000095.1:0-2333 GCA_050301935.1 Methylophilaceae bacterium
GGCGGCAAACGCAAAAGATCTGGCTGCAGCCAAAGAAAATGGACTAGAGAGTGCTTTGGTTGACCGTCTAACGCTCACCGCCAAAACCGTCGACAGTATGGCAGAAGGTTTATTGCAAATTGCAAGTTTGCCAGACCCTATCGGTCAAATGAACAACTTTAAGTATATGCCGAGCGGCATCCAAGTTGGTCAAATGCGAGTGCCTTTGGGTGTCATTGGTATTATTTATGAAGCCCGCCCAAATGTGACCGCTGATGCGGCTGGCTTATGTATCAAATCGGGTAATGCAGCTATTTTACGCGGCGGCTCAGAGGCCATTCATTGCAATCAAGCATTAGCTAAACTGGTACATGAAGGCTTGGAAAAAGCAGGCTTACCAAAAGAAGTGGTGCAAGTGGTAGAAACCACAGACCGTGCTGCAGTTGGGGAGCTTATCACGATGAAAGACTATGTGGATGTGATTGTGCCACGTGGTGGCAAAGGCCTGATTGAGCGTATTTCCAACGATGCGCGTATTGCTGTCATCAAACACCTAGACGGCAATTGCCATGTCTATGTCGAAAGTGAAGCAGATATTGCAAAAGCGCTCAACATCGTAGAAAACAGTAAAACACAACGATTAGGCACATGTAATACGGCAGAATCATTATTAATTGATCGCGCAATTGCGAAAGAGGTTTTACCAAAAATTGCTGAAATGCTGATCAGTAAAGGCATCGAGATTCGTGGCTGTGCAGAAACCTGCGCACTAGTTAAAGAAGCCAAGCCTGCAACAGAAGAGGACTACTACACCGAATATTTAGACGCGATCATCTCTTGCAAAATAGTCGATGGTTTAGATGAAGCGATTGCTCATATCAACCAACACTCATCACAACATACGGAAAGTATTGTGACAGAGAACTACACCAAGGCACGACGTTTCTTGCGTGAAGTGGATTCCAGTAGCGTTATGGTCAATGCCTCTACTCGCTTTGCCGATGGTTTTGAATATGGCTTGGGGGCTGAGATTGGCATTTCAACCGACAAACTGCACGCGCGTGGTCCTGTAGGCTTAGAGGGATTAACTTCGCTTAAATATGTAGTACTAGGTGATGGTCATATCCGTGGTTAGGCGCGCGACACGATGCGCTTAGTCGGCATTCTTGGCGGTACATTTAATCCCATTCATTATGGTCACTTGCGTATGGCGCAAGAGCTTGCTGATGGCTTAGGAATGGATGAAGTTAAATTCATCCCATCTGCCAATCCTCCGCATAAAGACAGCGTAACTGTATCTGCAGAACATCGCGCTGCTATGGTCAAGCTTGCTATTGCTGACAATCCTAAATTCTCTATAGATAATCTGGAATTAAAACGAGAAGGTTCATCTTATACAATTGATACACTCATCAGCTTACGCGAGACGTTAGGCAAAGAAACAGCGTTTTGTTTAATGATGGGTAGCGATGCTTTCGTTAAACTGAATACATGGCACCGTTGGCAAGAGCTACTAGATTATGCACATATTGTCTTGGTACAAAGACCAGACCAAACCAAACAGCAGCCACCACTCCCCAAAGAAGTTCAAGCTTTACTGGAAGCTCACTATACGGAGCAAATCAGCGACTTAAGCAAAGAAAATAGTGGCCTAATTAATATGCAAGCCATCTCTGCACAGGATATCAGTGCAACACAGATTAGAGATGCTGTGAAACATAGGCAGTCAGTGAAATATTTACTGCCAAATGAAGTGATTGAATATATTGTGAAACATCGGCTTTATCAGTAATACAATAACTTACAATTATGTATATGAAAAATTCATATATTAACTGCTTGGCCTTTGAAATTGATGAACCTACAAAGTATATTTAGGTTTGGTTTGGTTTGTACTGTATTGGCGGACTTGCCTGAAGTTCGCTATTTAGCGATATTGCTGTATCTAAATACTTTTTAATTCCACCCAGCATTATTTGCTCCATTGCGATACGATTAACTTTGTATCAGTTGTACAAATCATATTTACTCGGCAAAATTCGCGATAACACTTTATCCGATTAACAGCCTAATTTAAACGTTACCCAACCCACTCCGATACCAACAACGGATCTAAACCAAGCTGCTGCGTAATCGTTTGAATATTCTCTTTCTGAACATCCATCTCAGGGTCTATATGATTCGCTATCCAACCATGAAGCATTAAACCACGCGATTTAATCACCTCAGCTGTTAACAAACTATGATTAATACAACCTAACCGCATACCAACAACCAATATAGTCGGAATACTTAATGCAATGGCTAAGTCTGCCATATTGCTACTTGCATTCAACGGCACTAAAAATCCCCCT
>JBNLAC010000096.1:0-2297 GCA_050301935.1 Methylophilaceae bacterium
AAGTCATATTGTTATTGAGCTATTGATTTTGTTAGCTTCTGTAGTTGGTATCGTTTATTTTGGCTGGTTTTATTTCCAGCTTGCGCAATCAAAAATAAGTCATTTAAAGCGGGATTTAGATGCTGCACATCAGCAAGCAAAGCAGTGGCAAGATGCTAATCGAGATTTGGTAGCAGGGTTATCAAAACAAATACTAAAGCAGTTTGACCAGTGGCAACTAACTAAGTCTGAAACTGAAGTTGGCATGCTGATTTTAAAAGGGTTAAGTCACCAACAAATTGCTGAAATCAGGGCGACTAGTGAGCGAACGATTCGAGATCAGGCGCGCGCTGTTTATCGTAAATCTGGCTTAGCAGGACGTTCTGAGTTATCAGCTTTTTTTCTTGAGGATTTATTGCCACCACATCTTGAGGGCTAAAAAAAACCAGCGGCATGCGCTGGTTTTTTATCATGCGGGCGACTAGTGTAACAACGGTACAATTAATAACGCCACAATATTGATAATTTTAATCAGTGGGTTAATGGCGGGCCCAGCAGTATCCTTATACGGGTCACCCACTGTATCGCCAGTGACTGCTGCTTTATGCGCTTCAGACCCTTTACCACCATGATTGCCATCTTCAATGTATTTTTTGGCATTGTCCCAAGCGCCACCACCTGTACACATGGAAATGGCAACAAATAAGCCAGTAATAATGGTACCCATCAATAAACCACCTAGCGCTACTGGACCGAGAATTAAACCAACTGCAATCGGTACAGCGACTGGGAGTAGTGATGGGAGCATCATTTCCTTAATGGCTGCAGTTGTTAACATGTCAACTGCACGACCATATTCAGGCTTTCCTGTGCCTTCCATGATGCCTTTAATTTCTCGGAATTGGCGACGTACCTCTTCAACGACAGCGCCTGCTGCTCGACCAACAGCTTCCATAGCCATTGCGGCAAATAAGAATGGAATTAAACCGCCAATAAACAAGCCAATAATGACCATTGGATTGCTTAAGTCAAAGCTAGCAACAATGCCTTCAACTTCTAATTTATGTGTGTAGTCTGCAAATAAAACCAGCGCTGCTAATCCGGCAGATCCGATGGCATAACCTTTTGTCACTGCTTTGGTTGTGTTGCCCACAGCATCTAATGGATCTGTTACATCGCGAACGCTGCTTGGTAATTCTGCCATTTCTGCAATACCACCAGCATTGTCTGTGATAGGGCCATATGCATCCAGCGCTACCACAATGCCCGCCATACTCAACATCGAAGTCGCAGCAATGGCTACCCCATATAAGCCTGCAAGTTCGAAAGAACACCAAATCGCCAAGCATACAGAGAGGACTGGCCAAGCTGTCGATTTCATTGAAATACCAATGCCTGCGATAATATTGGTTGCATGGCCGGTTGTTGAGGCTTGTGCAACATGTCTAACAGGTGCGTATTCAGTGCCGGTATAATATTCGGTAATCCAAACAAGCAATCCAGTTAGGATAAGGCCTACTGCACATGCACCAAATAAAGCCGTAGCAGAAACAAGCATGCCGCCCACTGCGATGCCATCTGGGAACATTTGCATCGTAACAAAGTAAAATGCAATGAGAGATAATATACCGGCAACTGCTAAGCCTTTATACAGTGCTGGCATGACATTCTTCATATCTGGTTTTGCTTTAACAAAGAAGCAGCCGATAATGGAAGCGACAATCGATGCTGCACCCAACATCAGTGGGTACAAAATGCCATTTGCCCCTGCATTAGTCACCATTAAGTGACCGAGCACCATGGTAGCAATGATGGTAACAGCATAGGTTTCAAATAAATCAGCAGCCATACCTGCGCAGTCGCCAACATTATCACCAACATTGTCAGCAATGACGGCAGGATTGCGCGGGTCATCTTCTGGGATGCCAGCCTCTACTTTACCTACCAAGTCTGCGCATACGTCAGCACCTTTGGTAAAAATCCCCCCGCCTAACCGAGCAAAAATTGAAATAAGTGAGGAACCAAATGCTAGGCCAATCAGAGGATTCAGGTTTTCTGCACTCTCAGCACCTAGGAACCAATAAAATCCAGCAACGCCAAGCAAACCTAAGCCTACGACAAGCATGCCAGTAATGGCACCACCTTTAAAGGCGACATCTAAAGCAGGAACAATACCATTGGTGGCTGCTTGTGCTGTTCGTACATTTGCTTTAACAGATACATTCATACCGATAAAGCCACAAGCGCCAGATAATACAGCGCCAAGCACAAAGCCAATTGCCGTTTGATAATCAAGTAAGAAGGCGATTGCTATCGTT
>JBNLAC010000097.1:0-2224 GCA_050301935.1 Methylophilaceae bacterium
GTTCAGACGTGTGCTCTTCCGATCTGGCAGTAAGCTTGCCTGCCTGCTCGCGTGCACGCGTAACAACAATTCTCTTGCCCATAAGTGGCCTGCCTTCGAACCACTTTGCTTTGGAACGTCTGGCGACAACTTCACCAATAATAATTAAACAAGGCGCTTTTAAATGAGCAACCTCAACTTTTTCAGCGATGTCTGACAAGGTACCCGTCAGTACGCGCTGTCTTTGCGTAGTTCCCTGCTGAATAACAGCAATCGGCATATTAGCTGATATTCCTCTTGCAATCAATTCTTTACAAATTGTGGGTAAGCCAACTAACCCCATATAAATGACAAGTGTTTGATTGGGTCTGACCATTGCCTCCCAATCCAAGTCAACAGAACCATCTTTGAGATGACCTGTGATAAAAAGACAGGACTGTGCGTAATCTCTATGCGTTAGCGGAATACCTGCATAGCTTGAGACACCACTTGCTGCGGTAATGCCAGGCACGACTTGAAACGGGACATTATGTTGCATTAATGTCTCAATTTCCTCACCTCCACGACCAAATATAAATGGATCCCCGCCTTTGAGTCTCAATACACGCTTACCTTCAAGTGCTAGCTTGGCAAGCAAATCATTAATCTTTTCCTGTGGCATGGTGTGCTGATCACGGGCTTTACCAACATAAATGAGCTCTGCATCACGCCTTACCAACTCCATCACTTCAGGACTAACCAATTTATCGTATACGCAAACGTCACATTGCTGCATTAGCCTTAGCGCACGAAAGGTAAGCAAATCTGGATCGCCAGGTCCTCCACCTACAAGAAAGACCTCACCCTTTTTCGCAGACTCTGCATTATTAAGTGAGTCCTGTAGGAAGGATTTAGCAGCTTGTTCCTGCCCTGATAAAACACGCTCGACAAAAGGCCCTTGTAATATATCTTCCCAGAAAATACGCCTTGCTTGGACGCTACTAAACTTTTCTTTAACTTGATCCCGAAACTCGCCTGCAATTGCAGCAATACGGCCATAAGCTGCTGGCAACATCGTTTCGATTTTAGAACGAATATATCTAGCCAGCACAGGTGCATTACCTTCTGAAGAAACTGCGATAATAATAGGACTACGATCAATAATCGAGCCCATAGTAAATGTACATAGTGCTGGCGCATCAACAACATTAACGGGAACATTCTGTGCTTTTGCAGCCATAGAAACAGCCTCATTGACTGCTTCATCATCCGTGGCGGCGATAACCAAACAGGCCCCTTCCAATTGCGATGGTTCAAACTCTGCTTCCAAGTGTTGAATCTTATTGGCTAATATCATCGCTTGCAGCTCAGCACAGACCGAAGGCGAAACCAGTCTAATTTGACCATTTGCCTTTAATAGCATGTTCACCTTGCGAGTTGCAATATCACCACCGCCAACCACAATACATAAACGGTTACTAATGTTAAAAAATATCGGGAGTGCTTGCATAAAATGAGGTTTCTAAAAGTATTTGCCTAGTATCATAAAGGCTTGATGATACTTTAAACTGAATAGTTAGTTAAATATATCAACGATATTCCGATGACAAAAAACTTATGTAGCTTTTAATCTCACCTACCTTTAACTTAAAGTAAAAGTTTTGCTTATTTTCTGGTAATAATAGCTTCCTACCTAAAAACTGTTTAATTTCCATTGCATTAGGCAATTGCGTTAAAATCATGTGTTACTTGAATAAATTTAAAATTGCCCCTTAATAGTAGTGAAAAACGACCACTCAAAAAAAATATTTGTTAAGTCATTTGGCTGCCAGATGAATGTGTATGACGCTTCTCGTATGAAGGATATGCTCTCGGCAAGTGACAACATGGTTGAAACAAATAGTCCTGAAGAAGCCGATGTGATCTTACTAAACACTTGTTCCATTAGAGAAAAAGCCGAAGACAAAGTATTTAGCCACCTTGGCAGTTATTTGCCGCTGAAAGAAAAAAATCCCAACTTAGTGATTGGTGTTGGTGGATGTGTAGCGTCACAGGAAGGTGAAAACATCATCAAACGTTCTCCGCATGTCGATGTTGTTTTTGGGCCACAAACATTACACCGCTTACCAGATTTAATTAAAAACAAAATAGACTCAGGCAAGCCTCAAATAGACATCACCTTTCCAGAAATTGAAAAATTTGATCACTTACCCCCGCCTAAGGTTGAAGGTGCAAGCGCATTTCTCAGCATTATGGAAGGATGCAG
>JBNLAC010000098.1:0-2105 GCA_050301935.1 Methylophilaceae bacterium
TTAAAGCTAAGACTGGTCATCTGGATTCGTTAGGAAACGTTGTTATTGTATGAATATATATAAGTACGCATCGCCTCAGACATTTTATCCCCTCGCAGGCAAGCTTATTCCTTGGTTTGGAATAGGTGCTGCAATATTAATTGTTTACGGTTTATATATTGGTATGCTGGTTGCCCCTACTGATTTTCAGCAGGGTGATGCTTACCGCATTATCTATGTACATGTGCCTGCTGCCTGGTTTTCGATGTTTTTATACGTGGTAATGGCGGGCTATGCCATTTTAGGCTTAACACTTAACGCCAAGCTGTCTTATATGATGGCAAAAAGCATCGCCCCGACTGGTGCCATGTTTACGTTTGTTGCGTTGGTAACGGGTGCTTTTTGGGGTAAACCGACATGGGGTGCTTGGTGGGTATGGGATGCGCGTCTTACTTCTGAACTAATCCTGCTATTTTTGTACATAGGATATATGTCATTACAAGCTGCAATTGATGATACAAGGCGCTCCGACCGCGCTAGTGCTATTTTGGCAATCGTTGGCGTGATTAATGTACCGATTATTTATTTTTCAGTTAAATGGTGGAATACCTTGCACCAAGGCTCATCGATTAACTTAACAACATCACCAAGTATGGCTGCAATTATGTTGAAGGGTATGTTAGTGATGGCGTTAGGTTTTTGGTTATACAGCGCAGCAGTCATTTTTATGCGGGTACGCCGTGAGATTGAAGATAGAGAACGCAAAACAGCTTGGTTAAACGAGGCTAAGGATTGATATGTATTGGAAGAGTATGAGCGATTTCTTACATATGGGCGGATATGGCTTGTATGTATGGGTTTCTTTTGGTGTGACGTTTGGATGTATGGCGATTGAGCTGTTTCTTTTACGCGCAAGAAAATTAAGTCATGAAAAAATAAAGGATTTGTTGTAAATGAAATCACGTCACAAACGAATAGCCATTATCGTGGCAGGTATTGTATTACTCGCAATTGCTGCGACATTGCTGCTGCAATCATTCCAAAGCAATTTGGTGTTCTTTTTCTCCCCCACTGAAGTAGCTGAAGGTAAAGCGCCTAAAGACGGCAATTTCCGTATTGGCGGCCTTGTAGAGACTGGCAGTATTCAAAGAAATGGCACACAGGTACGATTTAGGGTGACTGATACCGCTAAGACAATGGATGTGGTCTATACCGGCATTTTGCCTGATTTATTTAAAGAAGGTAAAGGTGTAGTTGCACAAGGTAAACAAGGTGAGGATGGTATTTTTGTGGCAGACCAGGTATTAGCTAAACACGATGAAAACTATATGCCACCTGAAGCAGCAGATGCATTAGAAAAAGCGAAAGCGAGTGCAACGATGGCTGAGGGAGAAGCACAATGATGCCAGATATTGGTTATTACGCACTTGTGCTCGCTTTAATCGTCGCGTTGGCACAAGGGATTTTGCCATTAGCTGGCTTAGCTAAGAATAATGAAAAGCTATTTGCGTTTGCAACGCCGATGGCGCGGTTACAATCAGCACTAGTTATCTTGTCGTTCTTGATTTTGGACTATGCATTTTATGCAAATGACTTCTCGGTCTACTATGTGGCGACGACATCTAACTCGCATTTGCCTTTGATGTTCCGATTAGCTGCGATATGGGGTGGGCATGAAGGCTCTATGCTGTTTTGGGTAACGATATTAGCAGTATGGACGCTAGCCGTTACTTTCTTCGCTAAAGAGCTGCCACTGCGCTTTAGAAGCTCATTGCTGGCTGTGATGGGGTTAATTACTGTTGGCTTTGTGATGTTTATTCTATTTACATCCAATCCATTTGAACGGATTTTCCCTGCGCCCTATGACGGACGTGATTTAAACCCATTGCTACAAGATCCTGGTATGGTGTTTCACCCGCCCTTACTCTATATGGGTTATGTTGGGTTTTCTGTTGCGTTTGCCTTTGCGATTGCTGCATTGCTCGATGGCCGATTAGATGTGACATGGGCGCGCTGGACAAGACCATGGACAACCGCAGCGTGGGTGTTTTTAACCTTAGGTATCGCACTGGGTAGCCGCTGGGCTTATTATGAGCTCGGCTGGGGTGGTTGGTGGTTCTGGGATG
>JBNLAC010000099.1:0-2071 GCA_050301935.1 Methylophilaceae bacterium
TCATTTCTGTAACTCTGGCCGCCAGCATGGTCGCCCTGTTTACAGTAATACTGGCAAATATTGTTGTGCCTTATAGTGAACCCTACGCTAAGGAGTTTCGGTCTGCTCACAGGCAATCAAGAATAAGTATGACTGGCCGTAGTGGGGTATGGATTAAGGATGAAAATAATATTATTCATATTCAACAGCTGTATCCTGATGGTAATGCGCGCGATATAAAAATTTATCACCTCGATAAACAGGATAAACTGACTAGTACCACAATAGCTGCAAAAGCCACTGCGGGAAAACAGGGCTGGTTATTGCATAAGGTGAAGCAAACTTTGTTATCTGGGCCCCGCATGCAGGTGCAACAGCAGGATGAATGGCTGTACAAGGGGCAGCTTAGTGATCAACTGCTAGAGTCTATGGCGACAGATCCTCGTCAAATGTCGATTACAGATTTGTCTCACTATATCGACTTTCTAACCGAAAATTCTCTTAGCCATAAAGCCGAATCATTATTCCTGTGGCGTAAAATTTATAGTCCGCTGGGTATTATTGTGATGGCTGTACTCGCTATTCCCTTTGTATTAGGGTCGCAACGTCAAAGTAATACCGGGCAGCGGGTTTTAACAGGTATTCTGCTTGGACTTTTATATGTGGTCATGAATAAACTGCTGATTCAGATAGGAGAGCAGGCTAATTTAGTGCCTTTTATTAATGCTTTTCTCCCAACATTTATATTTATGTTGATCACTGCGTGGTTAATTCGAAGAAAGATTGCTACTCGATGATCCTAGGATGATACTTCCTGCTGTTGTTTCAAAAGTTGAGAAATATCGATGACTTTTGTCTGACTTAAGCGGTCATGCACAGTGAATGGTCTGACTAATCGAACTAAATAACCCATAAGAAAAACAAAAACACAAATGATTGCCACGGTTTTTGAGTTACTGATCACATGAAATTGTTGATTTAACCCTAAAACAGTGACAGGTAGAAAACTGGCTATAATTAGTCGCAAAAATCCAATGGACCAGGGTGGGTTGTTCCCATATTCATCGATGATTCTAATTTTCCAGGCTTTCATGCCAAGCGTTTGCCCTGCTTTTTTCCAGAAGCCGCTGTAAAAAATAAATAAAATAGACAGTAGATACATATTATAAAGAGGACCGCTAATGGCTTCGCCTTTATTAAATGGTAGCAATATGGCTGTTGCAATAAATAGCAAAGCAGCAATTAAAAAACTATCGTAAAGCATGGCGACGAGTTGTTTAAAAAGACTGGCAGGAGGGCATTTAAGTAATAGTTTTGGCTGCATTATGAATAAATGTTAAAAAATAGACGCATATATTAAAAAAGTTTGCGATAATCAACAATCAAATGTTGAAAAAATATAAACCCTTTTTATAATCATGTTTACGTTAACTCATCTAACAGGAACAGCAAATGGCTATTAAGAAAAAATCAGTGAAATCTAAAAAGAGTGCAGTTAAGAAAACTGCTGTTAAAAAGACTGCGATGAAAAAAGCAGTAACACGCGGTCGTCCTAAAGCGGCGAAAAAAGCGCCTGTTAAAAAAACAACGACTAAAAAAGCTATAGCAAAAAAATCTACAGCTAAAAAAGCAGTTACTGGAGTAACTACACCTGCTGATCGTATAAAGGCGTTAAAAGCGGAACTAGCCGCTGTTAAAGCAGAGCTTAAAGCTACTCAGAAAAGTGCAGCCGGACTTGCAAAATTAGCAAACGGTATGAGCTCATCAATCGAAAAGAGTGTTTCAGCTATGGTTAAAAAGGAATTGTCTGGTCTGGCTAAATCCCTTAAGCCAAAACCAAAAAAGAAAAGAGCTAAGAAAGCAGCAGCTCCAGCAGCATCTGCAGCACCAGCAACTACCGCAAGTTAATGAGTTAACTTCTGCTTATTGCTAAAAAAGGCACATATCATGTGCCTTTTTTTTTGCCTGTGGTTAAAAAACTATTCCTGTTGCACCCTGGTATGAGTTCGCATAGTGTTGTAATACATAGCCAAATAGGTTTGCATACCCATACAAACGATATACTTGAATCAATTATGAGTCCTTTATTACG
>JBNLAC010000100.1:0-2031 GCA_050301935.1 Methylophilaceae bacterium
CAGGCAAATATGCACCTAAAGGTCCACCAACTTGCACAGCACGTATTGGTCGGCCGCTCGCTGAACCACCACCATAATCGTAAAGCAATTCTCGCAACGTTGTGCCAAACGCAAGCTCTACCAAGCCACCACGTTTAATGTTTCCTGCCAGTTGAATAGGCAAAGTACCTCTTGAGCGGCCCATTCCATAATCTGCATAATACTGAGCGCCTTTATCTAAAATAATAGGGACTGTCGCCAAACTGATGACATTATTCACGACCGTTGGTTTACCAAACAATCCTTCTATTGCAGGCAACGGTGGTTTAAATCGCACTAAACCACGCTTACCTTCTAAGCTTTCCAATAATGAGGTTTCCTCACCACATACATAAGCCCCGGCGGCGCGGCGCACTTCTAAATGAAATCTTTTACCAGACCCGCGAATATCGTCCCCCAGATAACCTGCTAGGTTAGCCTTCGCGATTGCTTCATTTAATATATGCAACGAATGTGGGTATTCACTACGCAGGTAAATATAGCCTTGGGTTGCCCCTACTGCCAGACCAGCAATTGTCATACCCTCAATTAGCACAAAGGGATCATTCTCCATTACCATGCGGTCAGAAAAGGTACCAGAATCTCCCTCATCGGCATTACACACGATATATTTCTGTTCGCCAGCGGCTCCAAGCACCGTATTCCATTTAATACCTGTAGGGAAAGCCGCACCACCTCTACCCCGTAAACCAGAATCAGTGACAGCTTTAACGATATCTTCTTGGCTCATGGTTAAGGCGTTTGCCAAGCCCTTATAGCCGTCATGTGCAAGATAATCATCCAAAGAAACTGGGTCTGTAATACCGGCTCTAGCAAACGTCAACCTTTGCTGGTTTTTGAAATAAGGAATTTCTTCAGTTAAACCTTGGTGTAATGGATGGCTACCACCCTCTAAAAAACCAGCATCAAATAGGCCTATCACATCGGCTGGTTTTACTGGGGCATATGCTATGCGTCCTTTGCTTGTCTCAACTTCTACCATTGGCTCTAACCAAAACAAACCACGCGATCCATTCCTGATCAGCTCAATACCTAAGCCACGCTTATCTGCTTCTGCTTGGATTGCTTTAGCAGTGCGATCAGCTCCTAGTGATAGTGCAGTTGAGTCACGTGGCACATAAACTTTAATTACACTAGCCATTGCTCACCTCACTGACTAATTCAGCAACAAGTTGAGCATCCACACGACCATAAAGCTCTTCATCCATCATGACTGCTGGTGAACATGCACAATTGCCTAGACAATAAACAGGTAGCAATGTGACTTGTCCATCTGACGTTGTTTCATGATAATCAACACCGAGTTGTTTTTTGATATCAGCTTCTAGCTTTTCAGAACCCATTGCTTGACAAGACTCTGCACGACAAACTTGCAAGACATGCTTACCTACGGGATGTGTTCTAAAATGATGATAGAACGTTACAAAACCGTGTACTTCAGCAACAGATAATGCCAATGCTTTACTAATTTGCGGGTAAACCTCTTCAGGAATATACCCAATATCATCCTGTATCGCATGCATGAGTGGCAATAAAGCCCCCTCCACACCTCGATGTGCTTCTATGTGTGCCTGCACTCTTTCTAGTGCGATAGTTGAAAGCTTATTTGCCAATTCAATCCCCAAATGTAACTAAATGTAAATATCCCTTCAATGATATACCTAAAACAAGTCTTGTTAAACCCTAAAAAGGGCTTAGAATAACGCTTTATTAAACATTCAAGCCAATCTGTGATTGTAATGGAAAATTCGCAACAAACACTCGTTGATCAATTTGGTAGAAAAGTCGATTATATTCGCCTTTCAATTACCGATCGCTGCGACTTCCGTTGCCAATACTGCATGGCTGAAGACATGACGTTTCTGCCCAGACATGAAGTGCTCAGTCTTGAAGAATGTTCACGCCTTATAAAAGTATTTGTCCTACTTGGCGTGACAAAAGTTCGCATCACAGGCGGAGAACCTTTGGTGCGTAAAAATGCATTATGGCTAT
>JBNLAC010000101.1:0-2027 GCA_050301935.1 Methylophilaceae bacterium
AAATTGACGAAATACGCACATTTCTGCTTAAGGTCATTATCTAACTACTTTTTAAAGAGCATGTGGTTGCAATTTTTGTTAAAATAAGTACTGCCGATAATCGCAAGAATCAAACAACGCATGCAAAACAATACAGGTGAAAAGCCGCTTAGCTATGAAACCGCAATTGCTGAGCTGGAATCAATTGTTAGCCAAATGGAGTCTGAAAAACTCACACTCGAACAATCGTTAAGTGCTTATAAACGTGGCGCAGAGCTTTTAAAAATTTGTCAGCAATCATTGGTTGCTGCAGAACAACAAATCCAAATGCTTTCTGAGGAAAACAAACTGACAGATTACAGTCAGAGTTAGATAACTACCATGATAAATGAAGCTACCACGTCAGCAGAAAACCAAGCTCAAGCCTTTAAAACCTGGGTGGGTAATATGCAGCTTCACATTGAAGGCATCTTAGATAAATACTTACCAGCGTCCAATATCAAACCCGAACGGCTACATGATGCAATGCGCTACGCTACGCTCGGTGGCGGAAAGCGTGTGCGAGCACTGCTTGCTTACGCTGCTGGTGAATTCTGCGGTGCCAATACAGAAAAAGTTGATGCAGCAGCAGCAGCGGTAGAACTGATTCATGCATTTTCTCTTGTTCATGATGATATGCCATGCATGGATGATGATGATTTGCGCCGTGGAAAGCCTTCCACCCATAAAAAATATGGTGATGCCATCGCTTTATTAGTTGGTGACTCATTGCAAAGTCTGGCTTTCCAACTAATTTCACAAGACTTGAATTTAAGAAGCCCTCAAAAAATAAAGATGTTGCACATGCTTGCGCTGGCAACAGGATCAAGAGGTATGGCGGGTGGTCAGGCAATTGACATTGAGAACGTAGGTATCCCCTTGACACAAGCAGAGTTAGAAACTATGCATATCCACAAGACAGGTGCCTTGATACGCGCAGCCACATTAATGGGCGCCTACAGTGCTTATCGACACAATGAAGAAAAAATTAAAGCGGCTGATCACTTTTCAAAATCAATAGGGCTGGCATTTCAGGTTGTGGATGACATTCTGGATGCAGAGGCAGACACTAAGACTTTAGGTAAAACTGCTGGGAAAGATGCACATCAAAACAAATCAACTTATGTCACTATCCTGGGTATACATGAGGCAAAAAAACTAGCTGCTGAGCTACATGCAAACGCTATGGCTGCTCTCTCATTTTACGGACATGAAGCTGACTTATTAAGATATCTGGCAAACTTCATCACCCAACGAAGCTTCTAGCTTATCAACCTTTTATGACTTCTTTATTGTCCTCTATTAACTCACCTTTTGATCTGCGTAAATTAAGCAAAGATCAGCTAGTAACACTTGCTACAGAATTACGTACTTTCTTAATTGACAGCGTTTCTAAAACTGGTGGTCATCTGGCATCTAATCTGGGTGTGGTAGAGTTAACGATTGCACTCCATTATGTGTTCAATACACCTGAAGATAGACTAGTGTGGGACGTTGGACATCAAACATATCCACATAAAATACTCACTGGTCGGCGTGAGGAAATGGGTCAGCTCCGTAAAGCAAATGGTATCGCTGGATTTCCTAGAAAGTCAGAAAGCGTATATGACACATTTGGCACAGGTCACTCGAGCACTTCTATCTCAGCCGCTCTAGGCATGGCGGTAGCAGCAAAGCAAGCGGGCTCTGATCGGCGCAGTGTCGCGATTATTGGAGATGGTGCAATGACTGCTGGTATGGCGTTTGAAGCACTCAATAATGCTGGCAACACCGATGCCAATCTGCTCGTTATCTTAAATGATAATGATATGAGCATCTCTAAAAATGTTGGGGCGCTCAATAACTATCTAGCAAAACTGCTATCTGGTCGTTTCTATGATAGCGTGCGCCAAACTGGTAAGCATGTTCTAGATATCGTACCACCTGTTAAAGAGTTTGCTAGACGTGCAGAAGAGCATGCGAAAGGCATGGTCTATCCTGGTGGCACACTCTTTGAGGAGCTCGGTTTT
>JBNLAC010000102.1:0-2010 GCA_050301935.1 Methylophilaceae bacterium
ACGTTTTTTGGCTTCAGAAATGCTGCGAGAAAAAATATTTAGACTACTTGGCGACGAAGTTCCATATTCAATAGCTGTTGAAATTGAGAAGTTTGAAACAATTAACAACTTGCGTCGAATTTTTGCAGCCATTATTGTCGATAAAGATAGCCAGAAACCGATGATTATTGGGAAGGGTGGCGCTAAACTAAAACAGATATCGACCGAAGCCAGACAAGATATGGAAAAGCTATTTGGTGGGAAAGTCTATCTGGAAACTTGGGTGAAAGTAAAAAGTGGTTGGGCAGATAATGAAAGGGCGCTCAAAAGTTTGGGATATTAATCAAGTTTGCTATAAGCAATGCCAATGAATGATTTTGAAGTTAAACCAATTAATTCAGAAGACCAAGGCATTTACTATGCTGTGAATAAAAAAACTGGGGGCATCAATAATGTCTTTCAATTAGTGTGTGACGATGGTCAATGGTATTTGTATCAACTGAAAAATACAGACATAGATGGCGGTATGGGTTGGGTCATTTTGGCTGACCAAGATCATTACTTACTTGAGCAGGTTCCCAGAGATGAAGTGATAAGTTACTTCGCTAAGCCAGAATTTCTAGAGCCAAAAGGTACATGGGAAATTCTTCGCAACTCACGTTACGGTTTTGGTAAGTTTACACCTGAAAGTATAGAAATTGGCATTCGTTATGGTCTGATAGTGTTTGCCGAGAATGATACTGTGATTGTGCCGATACTTATTCAGAAGGCAGAAGATGAAGCGCTTAAAAGTTTAGCAGAGATAGAAAAATAATCATGGCTAGTGCACCAACTCCTTATCGTTATGATAATCAGCCTGTTTATGTTCTTCATACCTATGCCTTTAAAGAAACAAGCTTGGTCGCAGAGCTATTTACTAAAGCACATGGGCGCGTTGCAACCTTAGCAAAAGGTGCAAGACGTCCACGCTCAGCGATGAGAGGCCAGTTGCAGTCCTTTCAGATGCTGTCTGCAACATGGTCAGGTAAAAATGAACTTAAAACCTTGCATAGTTTAGACTGGGCTGATGGCTTAACGATGCTGCAAGGTGAGGCGCTGATGTGTGGTTTTTATCTCAACGAGTTACTATTGCGTTTGTTGCCAAGAGAAGATGCGCACGAGCAATTATTTGATTATTATCAAGCGACACTGAGGGCGTTATCTCAGGGCATAGATTTGGCAACCCACCTTAGACGATTTGAGCTGAAGCTCTTGCAAGAAATGGGTTATGCAGTACCCTTGCATGTGGATGAAAATGGCGTGCCGGTAATTGAAGAACGTGAGTATCGTTATGAAGCAGAATATGGTGCATGTGCATTGTCTGCTACCCAGAAAGGTATTAAAGTCAGCGGTAAAACTTTACTCAATATGGCGCAAGATGATTATGTAAGTATGCAAACACAGCAACAGAGTAAAAAGCTAATGCGCTATCTACTAACACATTATCTTGGGGATAAACCACTACATACAAGGCAGCTTTTGATTGACTTACAGGGCCTGTAAATTATATTTTTAAAAATTATTTGAGATAACAAATGAAAAAGTTAGGTGTCAATATTGACCATGTTGCAACAATACGTGAGGCACGTGGAACAAAATATCCAAGTGTGATTCAAGCGGCATTGCGCGCTGAGCAATCTGGAGCAGATAGTATTACTTTGCATTTACGTGAGGATCGCCGACATATGCAGGATGCAGACATCTACGCGTTGCGACCACTATTGCAAACCAAAATGAATCTGGAATGTGCGGTGACAGATGAAATGATTGGTATCGCTCTAAAAGTTGCGCCACAGGATGTGTGTCTGGTCCCAGAAAGGCGTGAAGAACGCACAACTGAGGGCGGTCTTGATGTAATTGAACATTTTGAAAAAATTGCCGCAGCGACAAAAAAACTTGGTGATGCAGGTATTCGTGTATCACTCTTTATTGCACCAGATGTTGAGCAAATTAATGCAGCGCATAGAGCAGGGGCGCCTGTGATTGAGCTGC
>JBNLAC010000103.1:0-1868 GCA_050301935.1 Methylophilaceae bacterium
ATAATACAAAAAAAGCGTTTACCCGATAAGAGTAAACGCTTTTTTGTATTATAATATAATCTTAAGATTACTTGTTCACCTGATAGGTTTTGTTTCCATTTTTAATGAAATCAACGATCTGGTTAGCCGCAGCTACACCAGCATTAATGTTTGCTTCTGCTGTTTGAGCACCCATTTTCTTTGGAGTAAAGAAATATCTTCCTTCAAAAGCACTAAAATCATCTTTATTACCTGGAGCAATGTCTGAGATATATGAGAAATCAGCTCTTTCATTCATTAATTTAATCATATCAGATTCGTGAATAACTTCTTTTCGTGCTGTATTTACTAACACAGCATTAGCTGGCATTTTTGACAGTAATTCAAAGTTAACAGACTCCTTGGTGTGATCGTTAGCAGGTATGTGTAATGATACATACTGACAAGTAGAATATAACTCTTCAACAGAATCAACTGGAGTTACCCCATCAGCCTTCATCTTATCAGCACTTACAAAAGGATCAAATGCATAAACCTCCATACCCATTCCCTGAGCAATTTTGGCTACATACAATCCCACATTACCATATGCGTGAATTCCAATTTTTTTACCTCTCAATTCTGTACCAGCAGTACCATTATAGCTATTTCTAGCCATAGAAATCATCATACCAAAAGCTAGCTCAGCAACCGCATTTGAGTTTTGTCCAGGAGTGTTCATTGCAACAACATTTTTTGCTGAACAAGCATCAAGGTCTAAGTTGTCATATCCGGCACCGGCTCTAACAACTATTTTAAGATCTTTTGCAGCATCAACAACTTCTGATGTAACCAGATCAGAACGTACGATTACAGCAGATGCATCCTTTACAGCGTCTAATAACTCAGATTTATCGCTATATTTTTCAAGTAATGCAAAATCAAATCCGGCTTCTTCAACAATAGCCTGAATTTTATCAACAGCAGCCTTAGCAAATGGCTTTTCTGTGGCAACAAGTACTTTTGTCATGATATATTATTTTCGTAATTCAGTAATGGTGTAAAATATAAAAACCGAAGCTACTTAATTGAAGCTTCGGATTATAGAAATAATTATTTTTGATTCTAGTGTTTAGAAGCGAATTCTTTCATCGCAGCAACTAATACTTCAACACTTTCTTTAGGAAGTGCGTTGTAAGTAGATGCTCTAAATCCACCAACAGAACGGTGTCCTTTAATACCTACGCAACCTTTAGATGTGGCAAGCTCCATGAATTCACCTTCTAATTCAGCATATTCATCATTCATTACAAAACAAATGTTCATAATAGAACGATCTTCTTCTGCTGCAACAGTGGCTTTAAAGAATTTGTTACTATCAATTTCATCATAAAGCAACGAAGCTTTTTCAATATTTTTCTTTTGCATTGCAGCAACTCCACCTTGAGCTTTTAACCACTGAAGTGTTTGTAGAGCTGAAAATACTGGTAATACAGGAGGTGTGTTAAACATGGACTCCTTGCTGATATGTGTACGATAATCAAGCATTGTTGGAATCTGACGTTCAACTTTTCCCAAAGCATCTTCTTTAACAATTGCAAATGTAACTCCTGCTGGAGCAAGGTTCTTTTGTGCACCTCCGTAAATTACATCGTATTTTGAGATGTCAATAGGGCGAGAGAAAATATCAGATGACATATCTGCTACTAATCTAGCACCTAAATCCAAGTCCGTTTTAATTTCAGTACCATATATGGTATTGTTTGTAGTAAGATGTAAATAATCAACATCAGAAGGAACTTCAAATCCTTTAGGGATATAATTGTAATTTTTATCTTTTGAAGAAGCTACTTCAATTACTTCTCCAAACATATTCGCTTCCTTTTGCGCTTTAGTTGCCCATGCACCTG
>JBNLAC010000104.1:0-1689 GCA_050301935.1 Methylophilaceae bacterium
CATTATAGTTCACAAACACCGGTACACATTAGAACTTAAAACGTGATAAACCAAAAAAAGATATTAGCAGCATTAACCTAAACAATACTCATGCTGTTTAGCCATGTATGACGTTCGCGGTATTAGCCGTGGTTTTTTAGTGCGGCATATTGTATGCTTTTCGTTAATTGTTGAAATTACTTGCTGGCAAAATACCAAAAACTGGAGGAAGCATATGAATTTGCTAAAGAAACGCATTGCCGCCGCACCAAGGTTTTTGCTGCTTATCTGCATAGCACCAGTGTTATTCCTGATGCTAAGCGTCGTTTTCAACTTTAATCTGCTCGCTCTCACACTGATGCTAGTTGGCCTGCTTGTAGCATACATTGCGCTAACAGGAGGCATCAAATCCAAATACCTACTGATGGCCTGGTTGGCGATGATGGCATTGATATGCTATGCCATGCTTGGCACCTTCCGCTACCATCTCAATGGGCCGTCCGGCTGGGGTGAGTTCTCGAATATCTATTATGCGAGCGGTGTCTTGGTGACGATACTCTCAGCGATAGAAGGCGTGCTGAGTTTATGCGGACTCATTTATCTGTTCAAATCGTCAGCAGCTAAAGCGTTTTACACACGCTAGCTAGAGCGTTCAATGACTTAAACGCTGAGCGCGTAGTTATTCAATTAGAGACATACCCCGATGAAAAAAATCTACCTGCTACTCGTTTTTTGGTTGTTCACTTTACCCGCGCTGGCATTCGACGTGCCAGAATTTTCGCCCAATGTCGTCGATACATCTGGCACACTATCGCAAACGCAAATCGATACACTCAACACCACAATCGCGCAATTGCGAGCAGAGAGCCACATCTATGCAGCAGTCTTGTTGGTGCGTAGCACGGGCGATTTAAGCATAGAGCAAGCTGCGACAGCGGTGTTTGACCAATGGAAGCTCGGGCAAGAAAAAGCAGATAACGGCTTGCTTATTTTGGCCGCGCTGGATGATCGCAAAGTGAGAATTGAAGTGGGATACGGTCTAGAAGGACCTTTACCAGACGCATACGCCAGCCGCATTATTCAGAATGTGATTGTGCCCAGATTCAAAAAACAAGAATACGCAGAAGGGCTAACAACGGCATTATTAGCCAGTAATGATCTGGTAAAAGGCAAGGAGATTATCGGCTATGAACAAGGCCTGGACGAAGATGCCACCGATTGGTCACACGTTTCTGTTCTCATCGCCATCTGGTTTGTATTGATTGCGCTAATACCAGTCTTGATTAGGTTCATTGCTGTACGTCGCGCTCGCCACTACAAAAAACAATTTCAGCCTACTCAAGACGAAGCATCCTGGGTAAATCTGCTGGGGCTAAAGGGCATGTCGCTATTCATAACACTATTTTTGCTCGTTAATCCTGGTATCTTTTTTGTGATTTTTGGTTATCAGCATGCTTGGGCAACCATTCCTTGTGCACTATTCGCTTATATCTTTGTACTGGCTTTTAATGCCGACTATATTGCAATGCTGCGGGAAGACTGGCGACGGCGCGGTCATGCTAATAAATCACGTAAACGAAGCGGCACCAGTAGCTCCAGCTCATCCAGAGGTTGGTCTAGCTCTTCGAGCTCATCTTCATCCAGTTCTTCAAGCTCATCTTCTGGTGGCAGCTCTGGCGGCGGTGGCGCCAGCGGCTCTTGGTAGCAATA
>JBNLAC010000105.1:0-1278 GCA_050301935.1 Methylophilaceae bacterium
ATGCTTCCAAATAATACGGTGATTATTCCCAATAGCAATTTAAGCGATGCCAAGATTATTAATTACTTCTACCCTGAGAAAGAGCTATCTGTACCTGTGGAAGTGAGTGTGCATTATGACAGTGATTTGGAGCATGTTGAAAAAGTAACGCTAGAAGTTGCTAGAGAGATATTAAAAACGCATGAGTATGGCGTAGAAGATTACAATACTTTCGTGCTATTCCATACGTTTGATAGTTCTAGCATTAACCTTACTGTGATGCTACGCGCAAAAGAGTACTTTAATCGATTCTTTATCAAATCAGCTTTTATCAAAGCACTGCATAAGCGATATAAGGAAGAGGGGATTGTCATTCCATATCCAATTCGTGCAATTAATACCTCACAGGAGGCTCCAGAGAAGCAAGCATCACCCACTAGATAGATGTATTAAATAAAGATCTACTTAGAGATAGTGCTTGCTAAAAAAAAATACTTTTGCATTATGATAAATGCTCTTGTCGGGGTGCTGATAAACAGCTGAGATTAAACCCGTTGAACCTGAAGAGGCTAGAACCTCCGTAGGAAACAAGCGTCAATCGCACTTGATGCAGCGTCATGCTGTATTGGTGCTAAATTCTTGTTAGTCATTGTTTGGCTCAACGATTTCCCCGATATTTTTTGATTATATTGCATAGGGGAAGTTTATGTCTTCACAAAGCACAAACGTTATTGATATTACCAATCGTAGTGGCATTTCAACAAAACCATTTCCAGGTTCAGAAAAGGCTTATGTGGTTGGTAGTCGTGATGATATTCGCGTGCCTTTTCGAAAAATATCGTTAACTGATACACCTAACAGAAATCCCAATCTACCTGGGGAGGTTAATGCACCTGTATACGTATATGACACATCAGGGATTTATACTGACCCTAATAAACAGATAGATGTTGAAAAGGGTTTGCCACCTATTCGGAAGGCGTGGATTGAGGATAGAAATGACACAGAAGAGCTTAGTGAGTACAGCTCTGAGTTTACACGTCAGCAAGAAGCTGCTTTGTTGGATATCCCACTATTTACACATAATAGACGCCCCCGTCGTGCTAAACCAGATAAAAATGTCAGTCAAATGCACTATGCGCGACAATGCATTATTACGCCCGAAATGGAATTTATAGCGATTCGTGAAAATATTGGGCGCACTGAAGCAGATAAAGATGGTCGGTTACCAGAGGGATTTTCAACCCATATCACCCCCGAATTTGTACGTAAAGAAGTGGCTGAAGGTCGTGCGATTAT
>JBNLAC010000106.1:0-1233 GCA_050301935.1 Methylophilaceae bacterium
AAAGGTAGTATCTTGGAACTACCTGTAGTGATAGCTGCTTTTGAGTTTAAATTTATGGGTGGCTCTATGGGTTCTGTTGTTGGTGAGCGGTTTGTTAGAGGAGTGAATGCGGCAATAGAACACAAAACACCATTTATTTGTATTGCTGCAAGCGGTGGTGCGAGAATGCAAGAAGGTTTATTGTCTCTGATGCAAATGGCAAAAACCAGTGCAGCATTAACCAAATTGTCAGAAGCTGGCTTACCTTTCATTTCGATTTTGACTGATCCTACTATGGGTGGTGTCTCAGCTAGTTTTGCAATGTTAGGAGATGTGATCATTGCAGAACCGAATGCATTAATCGGTTTTGCGGGACCACGCGTTATTGAGCAGACAGTTCGCGAAACATTACCTGATGGCTTTCAGCGAGCGGAGTTTCTGTTAGAGCATGGTGCTATTGATGCCATTATTGACCGTCGTGAAATGCGTGAGAAACTTAAAAATATATTGACTAGTTTGATGCACGCAGTTTAATTGCCTCTAGCAACTACTTTCAGTGAACAACCAAATAAAAAAGCCTGCTACATTAAACCAATGGTTGGCTTATATTGAGGCCCTGCACCCTAAATCTATTGAGATGGGGCTTGACAGAGTGAATGAGGTTGTGAGCCACTTAGCACTAGAGTCTTTGCCACCAATTATTAGTATTGCAGGTACTAACGGTAAAGGATCTACCTGTGCAATGCTTGAACATATATATTCGAAAGCAGGCTATCGTGTTGGTGCCTATGTTTCACCACATCTGTTGCATTACAACGAGCGTGTAAGAGTTAATCTGCAGAGTATCTCTGATGATGATTTATGCTTGGCTTTTTCTGCTATAGAAGCAGCACGTGGTGAAGTCGTACTTACTTATTTCGAGATGGGTACATTGGCAGCACTTTGGCATTTTTCGCGACTAAAGCTCGATGTCATCTTGCTTGAAGTGGGTATGGGCGGGCGCTTGGATGCGGTAAATGCTTTCGAGCCTAGCTGCTCAATCGTAACGTGCATTGATTTAGATCACACCGATTACTTGGGGGATACAAGAGAGAAAATAGCTGCAGAAAAAGCAGGTATTTATCGCAAGGGTAAACCCGCTATTTGTGGAGATGATAACCCACCAGAAAGCCTAGTAAACTATGCTTGTGAAATCGGTGCCAATCTTTTGTTAATTCACCGTGATTTTGAAGTAGAAAAGATAGAGGATGGTTG
>JBNLAC010000107.1:0-1043 GCA_050301935.1 Methylophilaceae bacterium
GTAAGCCTAATAAAAATCATCAGATGTATTCACAACTTAATGCCATAATGATTTGCTAAAAGGATGATGAGCCAGTAGGCGGCTATGGTCAGGCCGATAGAAATGCTAAGGCTGATATAAAAATGAACTCCAAGTTTTAGCAATATTGGAAGTGTGATAAACAAGACCAGAGAAGGTATCACTAACCAAAATATACTGCTGGAAAGCGCAATAATTCTGTCTGTGTTATTTGTTTCAATATAAAGCCAGATAATTGCAAGTGAAGATATCAGTGGAACAGAGGCAACAAGCGCGCCAACAAAAGTGCTGCGTTTGGCAATTTCTGTAATTGCAACAACCAGAATTGTGGTAATTGCAATTTTGATCAGATAAAAACTCAAGTGCTACCTCTTTCAATCTATCAGCGGAGAAGCTAATAGAAGCTAGCAGTTGCCTTTTTTGGCCTGTCCAGGCGGGCAGTGATCTCCATGGCCATGATGATGCCAGTGGTGGCAACCAGTAAGGATTAATAAACTCAATAATACTGTTAGATATGAGATTTTTTTCATTATTTTCCCTTTTATATTTAAGTTTGTTTAAGAAACAAGCACTATTAATTTCGTTAAAGTGTTTTGTGATTTGACCACGTAATATAAAGATGTTCAATATAAATAAAATTTGTTCTGTTTGGTCAAGTTTTATACTAAATATTAGACACTTTTTGCCGTAAGTAATTACATCAGGTAATTCTTTATAGAGGCAAGCTGTGAAATTAATCAAGGCGCTATTCAAACATATCTATTTGACAATGCAGTTAGAGCATGATGGCTCTGGATTACCAACGCAGTTTATAAGTGCAGCTTTATTAATATCTATCTATGCTTTTTTGAGCATTGCGAATAGTGTAAATGTTGATCCTAATTTATTCGGTCTTGGTTTTGTTGCCCTTGTTTATCTCTTTGTGCTCAGAACCCAGCTGGTTGGTTTAATTATTTTAATAGGCATCATTAGCAACTGCATAATGCTTGTCTTAGGTTTTTTTGGAGAAGTTTCCGCATTGCAGT
>JBNLAC010000108.1:0-1021 GCA_050301935.1 Methylophilaceae bacterium
GAAGCAAGCCCAAGTTGAAGCAATCACTAACTTAGCTTTGGTTTAAGGCAAGCCCCGGTGCATCCCACCAAATATTCCTTAACTTTTCTTTTAATTTCTATAATTGTGTTATGCTTGTTTGTGCATTAGGTTTATAGGAATGGATTGACACCGTAGTTGCATTAAGACTCACCTTGATGAGGACATCAATACTTCGGCTATAATCATTCCTTCCATTGAGATACTTGGCCCTATCACACGATCACGAGCACAATAATTAAATCATCAGGTAAACTCATTCTTATACTTGGCCCTATCACACAATCATACACACTCATGCTCCTAGCAGACAAGAACTTGCATGCCTAATCATGCCCATCATGGACCAATTCTTTCGTACCGACTCAAGTCCTACAAGCTACTCACAAACAACCAAACTTCATAAACAAAAAAGAAAGCAACCACAAACCTTAATAGTTCTACAAAAGTCACAAACAACCAAAATAATCTCATAAACAAGAAAAGAAGGTACCCACAAGCCCTAATAGTTCTACAAAAGCCACAAACAACAAAACAAGGTCATCAACAATAAAATAAGTTAGCTTTCCACCTTCGTTGATGCAATTCCGTAGTTGCATAAATTAACACATAAGTTAGCTTGCCACCTAAAGAAACTACTAGAGTCCTTATGTGGGCTATGTGTTCCTCACCGAAAGCGTTGTTGCGATTTTTAGGTGCTTTCATGTGTGTTTTACCCCAATCTTGCTCTGGTACCAACTGTGACAGAACCACCTCAGAAATGAGGGGTTTGTCTCCCAAGATCATATCGGGGGATTCTCGACGAAGCGAGAATGCGCAAACACACACAAATAAGCATACAATACCAAATATGAAATTCAAGTTAAAGTTATTACATATTAAGTGCCATGTATTAGGGTTTACAAAAGATAAAGCCCAAAATGTGCTTCAAAAGATAATCAGAGTTTTTGCGGAAGCGTTTGTCTCTCACGATAGGCACACGCTCTTCGCCCTAGAAGAGAGT
>JBNLAC010000109.1:0-974 GCA_050301935.1 Methylophilaceae bacterium
TGGTTCGGCAATACAAAGCAATTTTTAGGTTTTCATTGGCATGGCGAGACATTTGAATTACCTAGTGGCGCAAAACGGCTATTATTCAGCGAATATTGTGACAATCAGGCTTATGCTATTGGCAAACACCTAGCGATGCAATGTCATGTGGAAATGACAGATGAACTGGTGAGAAAGTGGTACAAATGTTGGGGGCCACAAGTTGAATCATCGATAAGTCCAGCAGTGCAAACAAAGCAAGAAGTGCTAGAAAACTTGTCTGATCGTATCAAGCAACTTAACCAGCAAGCGCAAGCGTTATATGCTAAGTGGGCAACAGGTTTGAATATTTAGTTAATAAACTAATCTAGCAAAGCTATACCTATCAATAGCTGCTATTGATTGTAATACAAGCCAATGTGGTAAAATCCATGTTTATTTAAGTCTTGAGATTTCACCATGTCAGGTAACACCATAGGTATGCTTTTTACTTTAACATCATTTGGCGAGTCGCATGGCCCAGCTATTGGTGGAATAGTTGATGGCTGCCCACCTGGCCTAGCTATATGTGCCGAAGACCTACAGGTTGACTTGGATCGACGCAAACCAGGTACTTCGCGACATGTTACACAGCGTAAAGAGGATGATTTAGTTGAAATATTATCCGGGGTATTTGAAGGTAAAACTACAGGCGCACCCATTGGCTTGCTAATTCGAAACACAGATCAACGCAGCCAAGATTACAGCAAAATCAAAGATACTTTTCGGCCCGGGCATGCTGACTATACCTACAGCCAAAAGTATGGTGTCCGTGATTACCGTGGTGGTGGACGTTCAAGTGCCCGAGAAACAGCAGTGCGCGTTGCAGCTGGTGCGATTGCAAAAAAGTGGTTGAAAGAACGATATGGCGTTACTATACGTGGCTTCATGAGCCAGCTTGGTCCAATAGAAATTCCTTTCCAGAGCTGGGACTACATCAATGAAAATCCTTTTTT
>JBNLAC010000110.1:0-968 GCA_050301935.1 Methylophilaceae bacterium
GGTCTAGCCAAAGCCGCTTTGTACCCTAGTATCTCACTTACGGGTTCGTTTGGTGGTGAAAGTGTAGAGCTAGGCGATGTGCTTAAGTCTGCATCTCGTATTTGGTCATATGGTTTGAGTCTTAATTTACCTATTTTTAATGCAGGCGCACTGTCTTCAAAGGTTGATCAGGCAAGTGCAAAGCAAAAACAAGCCCTTCAATCTTATATTGGTACAGTTTCGACAGCTTTTAAAGAGGTTAATGATGCGCTGGTTAATCTACGTCAATATAAGGCAATTGAGACGATTCAGGCTTCTAAGAAAGAGACAACACAAGCGATGCTAGATGTAGCACAAAATCGCTATAAAGCTGGTTATTCAAGCTATCTGGATGTACTTGAGGCGCAACGTAGCCATATTGAGGCTACACAAAGTTATGTCATTAGTCGACAAAATACGCTAACAGCCACGGTTGATTTGTTTAAAGCGCTAGGTGGTGGATGGCAAAACGTAGATAGCAAGGAAGATAAAAAGAGCTAAGGTTCGTTTTTATTGAATTAGCAAATACTACTTGCAATTAAATCGCTCGCTTTTAAGATAGGCGACATGCAAACACCATCAACCACAAAAATTGCATTTGCTAGTTTTATCGGAACAGCCATCGAGTTTTATGACTTTTATATTTACGCGATGGCTGCTGCGCTAGTTATTGGGCAAGTTTTTTTTCCTGATAGCGACCCAGCAGTACAAACCCTAAATGCTTTTCTTACCTTTGGTTTGGCATTTATTGCTCGGCCTTTTGGTGCCCTGCTGTTTGGACACTTTGGTGATAAAGTCGGACGCAAGGCAACATTGGCCGCTTCTCTGCTGGTGATGGGAGTCTCAACATTACTGATTGGCCTGCTGCCAGGCTATGACACCTTGGGGTTCTGGGCGCCATTACTACTTTGCGTATTGCGATTCGGTCAAGGCGTAGGTTTAGGTGGTGA
>JBNLAC010000111.1:0-963 GCA_050301935.1 Methylophilaceae bacterium
AGATGGAAGAGGCGTCAACCTGCGTATTTTTATTGAACAGCCCTACACCAAGTTTGTAGGGGTTAATACACGTTTCTGGCACACCAATGGCATTGATGTAGAATTTGATGCAAGTGGATTTAAGCTAAACACACAGTCGTTAGCAACATTAGCATTAGGCGGTTTGTCTTTCTTGTCTTTAGACGATGAGCCAGGTCCAATTGCAAAAGAAAATACTACCTTTCTACTGGCTGAAGATGAGTCAACTGCCTTTAAAGAGTCTGACGGTCATTCTGATACAGCCATCCTAAAATTCAATCATTCAATACGTGGTCTTAAGCCTGGTGCTCCTGTCGATTTCAGAGGCGTTGTGATCGGGGAGGTGAAATCTTTAGGCATTGAATATGATAAAAAGACACACCAGTTCCACATGCCAGTTGCTATCTTGGTTTACCCAGAACGATTAGGACGAACGTTTAATGAAGAAAATGGTGCCAAGGCTAAAACACAAAATCAACGCTTAAAAGTCATGATTGAGGATGGTTTAAGGGCGCAACTACGCACAGGCAACATACTAACTGGGCAAAAATATATTGCACTCGACTTTTTCCCTAAGGCACCAAAAATTAAATTGGCTGCCAATAGTGTGGTTAATGAGATTCCAACGATATCTGGAAGTTTTGATGAACTGCAAGGTCATCTTGAAACCATCGCAGAAAAACTGAGCACCGTCCCATTCGATGAAATTGGACAAGAAATGCAAACAACCTTAAAAACCATGCATAAAACCCTGGCAGACGCTGATCAGCTTGCAAACAGTTTAAATAACGATGTTGTACCAGAAATTAAGAATGCCATGATAGATGTCCAAAAAACATTAGACAATGCAGATCGAACGCTTGTATCCGCCAACAAAGCATTTAGCAATGCTGAAAACACGCTATCTGAAGACTCGCTAATACAGCAAGATATCAGGAAAACATT
>JBNLAC010000112.1:0-851 GCA_050301935.1 Methylophilaceae bacterium
CATACATCATGGGCAAATAAAAATGCCGGGGCGGCAATCTTCTTGCAAGACAGTACAAATGGCAAAATTATCCAAAGCTTGGCATTAGACTTTTGTCATTAGTCACTGTAATCAATAATTAGCGGCGCATGATCACTAAATTTTTCATCCTTATAAATTGAGGCTGCAAGGGCTCTATCTGCAAGCGCCGGTGTCGCTACCTGATAATCAATCCGCCAACCAACATTGTTAGCATAGGCTTGACCGCGATTACTCCACCACGTATAGCATGCATCGGTTGTGTCTGGATGTAGCTTGCGATACACATCAACCCAACCAACGCGATCAAATACATCAGTCATCCATGCACGTTCTTCTGGTAGGAAACCAGAGTTTTTTCTATTTCCTTTGTAATTTTTAAGATCTTGATCTTGATGCGCAATGTTCCAATCTCCGCAAACCACAACTTCCTGTCCACTTTGAACAAGCTGCTCTAAATGTGGCATAAACCGATGCATCACACTATATTTAAATGCCTGTCTTTCCTCGCCACTAGAACCACTAGGAAGATAGAGAGAAACTACTGACAGTTTGCCAAAGCGGCACTCAAGATATCTTCCCTCATCATCTATATCTTGTATGCCCAGCCCAACGATGACTTGATCAGGCTTTTGTTTGCTGTATATACCAACGCCACTATAACCTTTCTTTAGCGCATAATGAAAAGTTCCAACATAGCCCGCTGGTGCTAACATTTCTTGCGTCATGTTATCTTCTTGAGCTTTCAATTCTTGGAGGCAGATCACATCAGGCTGCACTTTTTGTAGCCATGGGAAAAATCCTTTATTCGCAGCAGAGCGGATTCCATTTAA
>JBNLAC010000113.1:0-851 GCA_050301935.1 Methylophilaceae bacterium
CATACATCATGGGCGAATAAAAATGCCGGGGCGGCAATCTTCTTGCAAGACAGTACAAATGGCAAAATTATCCAAAGTCTGGCATTAGACTTTTGTCATTAGTCATTGTAATCAATAATTAGCGGAGCATGATCACTAAACTTTTCATCCTTATAAATTGATGCTGCAATGGCTCTATCTGCAAGCGCTGGTGTCGCTACTTGGTAATCGATCCGCCAACCAACATTATTAGCATAGGCTTGGCCGCGATTACTCCACCATGTATAGCATGCATCGGTAGTGTCTGGATATAGCTTGCGATAAACATCAACCCAACCAACGCGATCAAATACATCAGTCATCCATGCGCGCTCCTCTGGTAGAAATCCAGAGTTTTTTCGATTCCCTTTGAAATTTTTGAGATCTTGCTCTTGATGCGCAATGTTCCAATCACCACAAACCACAACTTCTTGTCCACTTTGAACAAGCTGCTCTAAATGTGGCATAAACCGATGCATCACACTATATTTAAATGCCTGTCTTTCTTCTCCACTTGAACCACTAGGCAAATAGAGAGAAACTACTGACAGCTTGCCAAAGCGGCACTCTAGATATCGCCCTTCATCATCTATATCTTGTATACCCAGCCCAACGATGACTTCATCAGGCTTTTGTTTGCTGTAAATACCAACGCCACTATAGCCTTTCTTTAGCGCATAATGAAAAGCTCCATAATAGCCCGCTGGTGCTAACATTTCTTGCGTCATGTTATCTTCTTGCGCTTTCAATTCTTGCAGGCAGATCACATCAGGCTGCACTTTTTGTAGCCATGGGAAAAATCCTTTATTCGCAGCGGAGCGGATTCCATTTAA
>JBNLAC010000114.1:0-829 GCA_050301935.1 Methylophilaceae bacterium
ATTTGCTACTGGTTCAAGGAGTCGTCTTAGTTAGTTCATCACTTCAGGTTTGCCTGAGGTCCACAACACACTCTAATCCTTTGTTTATTCAATATATTCAATACTTTACGTAACTATTATGGCTAATATATTTTAGTATTCTCTGCTACCATACCCTTATTTTACGTAGTATTAACAAGTTTTATTAGCCAGCTCAGTACGATGTGCAATTTACTGTATTACCTGTTTTTATACAGCGAGTATTCTGAGGGGGTGGTGGATTTGGTATATCTGGCATAGCTGGTTCAGAACCTCTAAGTGGGAAGGTAGGCATCACACCATCCGAAGGACCGCAGACGATATTCATTGTGTACCAAGTTACAGGACCTGGTAATGCATCAGCTAGCAATCCACCAGCATTTCGATAACTACTTACAACCTTGTAGGTTCCGTTTTCACAAGACTCGGAGGCTTTTTGGAAACATGGACCTGTTTCTTTTGTACATCGGACTGTGCTCATCTGTTCCCCAGTTGGACCAGTATAGGACTTTATTTGAGGTCCAGCTGTGCACCCACAAATAAGGCAGGAAAGTATCAAAGTCAAAATTTTATTCATGTGTTTCTTTCTCAAGTATTGCTTTTAACAGTTTCTAAGAGAAGCAACAGTTTACACAACAGATTGTAAACTAATAAATTAAGGTAACAAACTGTCAGACTGTAACAGTTTAGGTTCTTAAAAGTGAATTTGAATAATGAGTTTCAGCATTACATTTATTAAAAAATATTAGCCAATTGGCTAATAAATGAAAAAAAATGAACACAAAAAAAGCGCCTTGTATCACTACACGGC
>JBNLAC010000115.1:0-797 GCA_050301935.1 Methylophilaceae bacterium
GACTCGGAATCGAAATCGGATAAAGCAAAAACTTGCTATTTATGACGGTAAAGGTTGATCCAATTGATGGAAATGCTCAAACAGGGTTTCACAATGAATCTAGGGTTGGCGAAGCAAGAGTTCACGCAAGACGACTAGCGAAGACAAACTGAGTAATGTGGTTGATCAGTTTGTTATTTGGGAATGTGGAATCGGTGAGCGGCACAAACAAAGCACAGAGCAAAATACTAAAACTAAGAACACAAATCGAACCAGCAACAAGACTCAACCACGATGGACAAACTCTACAAGGTAACTAAAATGAAAATTTGCAGCTCTAAGGGTTATAGGACAGTGGAAGATATGAATTTTTTTGTTTGGCTATTTCGGTGGATCTCGGTATGAAAACAGGAAACAAACTAAAAGACACACAAGTATACCTCACGGGAAACCCAAAATCTGATACCACTTGATAGTAGGATGAGTCCCGATCTTTCGAGAGGTACGGGGTAAGTCGATTGGTGGAGATCTCAATGTTGAAGATGAAGGCTCCAAACAGCATCGGTTTGAACCCGTGCAATCACTACACCACGGCTCCGTTGGTTACCAACCCATGCGCATATGAATTGGCCTCGCCAAGAAGGCTATGTCCCTGCAAGTGAATCGAGAACACAACAAGAAGAGAAAAGAACAATCTTGAATTGCAGATGAATGATTAGCTCATGAAAGTTGGGGTCTTACAAACTGAATGTCGGCAAAACTATTCTTGATAGATTAATCTAAGCAAAACCCACGTAAAATGATGGCAGCTACTGAAT
>JBNLAC010000116.1:0-785 GCA_050301935.1 Methylophilaceae bacterium
GAAAAATTAGGCATTCATGATCTCATTTTGCCAGTTGATCATCTTGCCACCCGCATATATAGCCAAAACAGAGAAGTTGCGATTCTTGAATATCTATCATTATCTAGTTACCATTTTTGGGGCGCATATAATATTAAAGATCAAAACTCTTCAACTAACGTCACTAAAAGTGTACATGCAGTACCTGAGTCAAAAAGCCCTGCCAAAGTTTTCACGGCTAACAACACACCCTACTTCGTTAATCATTTAGAGAAGTTGCCATCTCCAACTGAAACGTTCGTCCGTAATTATGGCCCTCGACTACACCATATGGCATTAGCCGTTAAAGATGGTGAACGTAACGGTATCGAAAATATTGATTACGTGGTTAACTCCATTGCAGAACAAGGAAAAGGCTTCTTATTGGACGTG
Organism: Methylophilaceae bacterium; assembly: GCA_050301935.1. Classification (GTDB taxonomy): domain Bacteria; phylum Pseudomonadota; class Gammaproteobacteria; order Burkholderiales; family Methylophilaceae. The sequence goes on from JBNLAC010000116.1 coordinate 412, forward strand.
ATTGGTTCAAAAGAACAAGGACTAAAACAAATTTTTTCCAATGCTTCCGAACATTCATCACTCATTATTGAATATGTTCAGCGCTATGGGGATTTTAATGGATTCTTTACTAAAGAAAACGTAGCAGCATTGACAGAAGCAGCAGGAGTCGAAGAAGGCGTCAGAACATTAGATGTTTAATTAACCATAAAAAATACTGGCATAGTATTCGCTAGTTATTAACCACAACTTTGTGTAAGATAAAAACTAGAATGAAAATATCCTCAATAGAATACGCCTCTATTCAAGCATACGATGAATTGCTTGATAAAAACTTAGTGCCACGTGATGTGGCAAAACCCTTACTTGATTACTTGGCATCGATGGATGAAGCT
>JBNLAC010000117.1:0-782 GCA_050301935.1 Methylophilaceae bacterium
TCACAGGTTATGATAAATCATCATTTAAAAATGATTGTGGTGCTTATAACCATAACTAGTTGCACTCAATCATTAAACAAAATAACTGTTTAATAGCAACCATCCATATGACAGATATTCTAATAATTAGGCTTTGTACTCAAGATGCTCTAAACAATACTTTTTGCCTCTAGTCATTACATGTGTCAAAATTTAACAGCTGGTTTTAGCCCTTTAATTACAACAGAATGTAAAAACTGTAGAGGGATTTATTTTGAAGCAACCACTTTATATCGTTTGGAATCACACTCAATCTATTGATGTGCCCATACTTGATGAACAGCATCATGCAATCGTAGCAGCGATTAATTCCCTTTACTTCTTCATCAATCAGGGCTGGGGGCTACATGCACTTACTCCAACCCTAAAAATCATTAAAGCAAATATCGGTTTTCATTTGAAAACGGAAGAAGGCATTTTAGAAAAGCTTGGGGCTGACTACAAAACCATGCGCGCGCATGAAGCAATTTTTAATGATTTCAATTTAAATGCAAACCTCTCAATTGAAAAGGCCCTTTCTGAGCAAGATCCGATGATTCTGCTCAAGTATTTACGTGACTGGTGGCTGAAGCATCATTCAGTCCATCATGCAATTTGTAAAAAATACTTGGCAATGATTGAGATTAAAGGTAATGATTGACTTTAAGGAAAACACATACTTCCATTATTACTTTATTGAAAGATAGAACAGAACTAGATTTCAACCGCTGTTAAAGTGTTTATATTGCGTTATACTGACTATG
>JBNLAC010000118.1:0-752 GCA_050301935.1 Methylophilaceae bacterium
TAAGTGAGATCTAGTTTTGTTTATCTCATCACATAGAACACAATGGTGAAAACAGAATTTTAAATGGATATCATATGAGTGAGATAAATCATTTTAAAGTTTTGTTATTATTCAAAATAATGTGACAGATGATGTTAGATGGATGCTGGTGTGACATGACATGATTGAATGCTGATGTGGATATCTTGCATTCAAAGAGAATTGGTTTAAATGATCCTTAGTGGGTCTTGTCTATATAGTTAGAGTAGATTAGGGACAAAAATATAAATTTACATGAACTACATCTTTATTTCTCTACAGTTGAGGGACTAATTTGAAAAAAAAATCAATGGAGAAAATTGATGTGACATGCTTGCATGTTGAGAGAACTCACCATTAATGACCCTTAGTGAGTTATAATATATTTTCTAGAGTTTTTTGAATTATTTTCAATGGAGAAATGTGATATGGGATGAGGTGATTCCCTTCAATTTTCAGAATTATTAATGAGGAAATATGACATGGCATGAGGTGATGTGACATGCTCCTTAAATTTTTAGAATTGTTTATCAATAGAGAAAGGTGATGTGCCATGAGATGATTTTGTTGAATTTTTAGAATTATTTTTCAATAGAGAAATATGATGTGGCATGAGGTGATTTTCTTGAATTTTTAGAATTATTTTTCAATGGAGAAATGTGACATGGCAAGAGGTGATTTCCTGAAATTTTTAGAACTATTTTTCAGTGGAGAAAGATGATGTGGCATAAGGT
>JBNLAC010000119.1:0-742 GCA_050301935.1 Methylophilaceae bacterium
AGCTGACCGACGGGTAGACGGCCGGTGATCTTGTGTGCGGTGCAGCGGGTATGAGCCATCTATCATTTAGAAAGAGAAGAGTATGAGACCATAAAAATTTTATAAAACCAAGGAATGAGAGTAAGGTGAGAGTTTTAGCAAATAATTTAAAATATATATGTCCTTAAGAGTGACTATTCTAGCTAGGCTGGCGTCCTACAGTCAACATAGCTCTGATACCACTTGTCATACCCCAGTTCTAAAAGCACAGAACCGAAGCCTCCATACGTGTGCCCAGGATGTTCAAATCACACGCATGGCAACAGTATGATAAACAGATGCAATGTTATTAAAATAACGAGTAATAGTTCTTACATAACGACCCGTGGGTCTTGAAAATGTTTTACACAAATGCAGTGCCCACCATTCTTGATTGCATCTAAACAACGATGCAGGCAAGTTTGAGAAGACTTATGGTTGCTACTCACAAGTATGGGGGAAAGTATGACATGGAGGGTAATAGCAAGGAAGGCTAGACCTTGGTTTGACTCGCAGAAAGTAGTGGTAAAGCCTATGCCTTAACTAATCTAGTAAACAAGTAATGAACTCATCTCCTCAAAGAACTAGCATCGATCACATCACAAAGTCTCACCGTGACCGACCCACAACCTAATAAAGCCACTTTGACACAACCCAACCCAAGACTTAACCATTACCCATCCCAGGGTTTCCACTAATCATGTGAGGGTCCATGCCACTCATG
>JBNLAC010000120.1:0-736 GCA_050301935.1 Methylophilaceae bacterium
CCTGCAATACCAATTACAGCAGTGTGCCTAATGGAACCACTCTTAAATACAGCAATATCTGTAGTGCCACCACCGATATCGACCAAGCAAACGCCAAGCTCTTTTTCATCTTCCGTTAGCACGGCAATACTTGATGCAAGTGGTTGTAAAATCAAATCGCTTACTTCTAAGCCACAGCGTTTGATACATTTCACAATGTTCTGTGCTGCTGCTACAGCGCCGGTCACAATATGTACTTTTACTTCTAATTTCATACCGCTCATCCCTAGCGGCTCCCGTACATCATCCTGCCCATCAATAATGAACTCTTGGGTCAAGATATGCAGTATCTGCTGATCGGCAGGCAATGCTATTGCGCGTGCTGTTTCCACAACGCGATCAACATCCATTTGTGTCACTTCTGAGTCTTTAATTTTGACCATGCCATGCGAATTGAGGCTTTTTACATGGCTTCCGGCGATACCTGTAAATACACTTTCAATTTTGCAATCAGCCATTAATTCGGCTTCTTCTAACGAACGCTGTATTGCTTGCATTGTTGAATCAATATTAACAACCACACCTTTTTTTAGTCCTCTTGAGGAATGCTGGCCTAGCCCTATCACTTTAATAGCACCCTCTGGTAATAACTCTGCTACCAAAGTCACAATTTTAGATGTGCCGATATCCAACCCTATAATAAGGTTCTTTTCTTCACGCACTTTGCTCATTTCCACTCCCTTTTACACCCGATGTA
>JBNLAC010000121.1:0-732 GCA_050301935.1 Methylophilaceae bacterium
AAAGTGGGCCTGACTGGCCAGGGAGTTTCACCGGCCGGCCACCCCCTGGGCCGACTGGTCAGTGGCCTTTGCACACTGCCTCCTCATGTCAGATGCATTCCCATGGTGACACTTATTTTGATGTTATTCCAATCTTCCTTGTAATTTCTTGAAATGCTCCAATTTGGCACCTATGTTCCTGAAATCAAATAAACAATAAAATCATGGAACTAGGTTAGTAGACAAGGTGAATACATGGTTATTTCATACATTTACTCGATATGTTGGTGCATGAAATCAGTGTTTTATGAGCGCCAACAAACTCTAAGTAAGCAAGAGTAAAAATTCAAATGAATTCGAATCAAATTCTTGGAGCAAATCAAGAAACTCACAAATTTGAATTTCCAAATTCCTTTCATGAGTTGATGTGTCATCTAAGTGCAATCAAGAGCCCCTCAATCAAATTCCATCAATTCTTGAAAATTTCACTCAAATTCCACCAAATTCTATTGATTTCAAATCCTAGAGCTTCCTCAAGTTTTGATTCAAATTCTATCCAGAATTTTGAAAAGTTCTAATGAGGAAAGTTGCCCCTTGTTTAATTCCCTTCAAATACATATTTTATTTGAAATTTTTGGAGCTTGGTAGGTCCACCTTTGGATCAAAACAATTCAAACAAATTTGAAAATTATTTGAATAAATAAAACATTTCACTATTCCTCTTCGGCCCAGCCTGTTTTCCTTCTCCCCGGG
>JBNLAC010000122.1:0-715 GCA_050301935.1 Methylophilaceae bacterium
TGCCTGAAAGGGTGCCAATTTCAATTTCAAACTCACTATAATGTGTGCCAAATGTATCTGCTCCATTGGGTGCACGGCCAACCCACTGTGTTACTGATTTAACACCTTCGATGTTACGCAAAACTTTAGATACATGTTTACCTAGTCTTAATGATTCTTCTTCTGATGTGCCGGGTACTGCTGTCATGTGCATAATGAAATGACCTTCATGCAAGGCAGGGATAAATTGGCTTTTGAATAACATGAGAATACCAAGACCCAAAGCAATGAGCAGAAAGCTCGCAGCAAGAGTGGTTTTATAGTTGCGCTCAATTTGCTCAAGCAACTTCACATAGACCTTTTTGATAGACTTGATTATGGGGGAATCTTCAGAATCTAATTTTGTTGAGCCTAATAATAGGTAGCAAAGTGCAGGTGTGATTGTCAGTGACCAAAGATGCCATGATGGCAGTAATATATGCGAGTCCTAACGGTGCAAAAAGCTTACCAGCCACTCCACTAAGCGTCAGAAGAGGTACAAATACCAAAGCGACAATAATAGTTGCGTAGACCACAGAGCTACGTACTTCCATGGATGCTTCGTAGACAACTTTAAAGTTCGATAGCGGCTGTGCCAGGAGACGATTTTCTCTTAACCGTCTAAAAATATTCTCTGTGTCAATGATGGCATCGTCGACCACCTCACCTAGCGCTATAGCTAGACCACCTAATACCA
>JBNLAC010000123.1:0-704 GCA_050301935.1 Methylophilaceae bacterium
GCCGTGGCCCAGCCGGCGTTCGGCCGACCGCGCGTGGCAGGCCGCCGCGCCTCGTGGGCTCTAGCCTCGGGCCGGTTCCGGCCCGGTACTGTGCTGAGGATTTATAAATGTTTTTCCAATTGTTTTAAATCGCAGAAATTGGTTCAAACTTCCAAAATTCGTAGAAACTTGTAGGAAGGTCTAAAAATTTCAAACAAAATTTTGTATGAGTCCTTTTGGACCACTCTTCTCAGTGGGCTTGTCCGAGCTCACTTTTGCGCGGTAAATTTTGGTACAAAATTCCAAGAACTCAGAAACTAAATTAATTGTTCACAAATATCTATGCTTGCGAATAATCTGAAATTTTGCATGCATGTTCATATCATTTCCAGTAGCTCATAAAAAAAGTTTCATAATTATTTCCTGCTTAGAATAATTTCCAGGCTTTAATCTCTGTTTCTGCAGTAAAGAAATTGTAGAAAATAATTTAGGATTAGAAAAATATTGATCCTTGGTGTAGAACTCCCTTGTACTATGTAGCACCTGTATAAAATCAAAGAACATGATTAGATGTATAAATTTTAGATTATTAAATTTCTAAGTTGTAATTAAATTGCTAAAATACTAAAAATGATATAGATAAATTAGTGAATAGCGTGTAAGAGTTAACGATCCTCTGATGTCAGAGAGCTCATCGTTATTGTGAGGGCTAGTAGCAATGGACT
>JBNLAC010000124.1:0-701 GCA_050301935.1 Methylophilaceae bacterium
CACCACAACCAACACTATGTTCACAATGATGATCCTTTTGCTAAAGTTAAATTTTCGATCCCTCCTTTTAATGGCTCGTATGATGCTGAGGCTTATTTGGATTGGGCGATGATTGTTGAGCAAAAGTTTAGTTCCCACCTTGTTCCTGAACAACATCATGTTAGGCAAGCCACTAGCGAGTTTAAAGATTTTGCTCTTATCTGGTGGAATGAATTGGCTACCCTTGGATTACAACCACATACGTGGGACGGGTTAAAAACAGCAATGTGTCAAAGATTTGTCCCCCCTTGTTATCAACGTGATTTATGTAAGAAATTGCAACGCTTAGACCAGGGGGATATGTCTGTCCAGGATTATTATGCTGAGTTACAAAAGGGTATGATTCATGCAGGGGTACATGAGGAGACTGAGGATAAAATTTGTCATTTTTATGGGAGGTTGTGAACTAAAATTTATGATATTATTGATTATAAAGGATACAATAATGTTAATCATTTGTTCCAGCTTGCTATGTTGGCAGAGAAGGAATTGCAGGGCTGACAACCAACAAGATTGAAGAGTTCATTCACGCCTCATCACACATCGATGACACCTTCAACTTCACGTGTATCTGGTACAGCTCATTTTTCGATGACACCTTTGACTTCACGTGTGCCTTCCACATCGACGGCACCACCACCAGCACCTCGTGCTTCAAAAAT
>JBNLAC010000125.1:0-696 GCA_050301935.1 Methylophilaceae bacterium
TAATGCTGGCGTCTACCCCAGTGGTGGACTGAGTGATAAAGAAGTTGAAGACTGGTTAAACGGGTTTAAAATTAATAGCATAGCACCCTTAAAAATTGCCACAGCATTTACACCCCACATTTCAAAAAGTGAATTAAAAAAACTGGCAACGCTATCAAGCAAGATGGGTAGTATTGATGACAACACGAGTGGAGGTAGCTATATGTATCGCACGACAAAAACGGCTGCCAATATGGTGATGAAAAGCCTTAGCATAGACTTAGAACCATCTGGCATTGCAGTAGTTACTTTACATCCTGGCTGGGTTGAAACCGATATGGGAGGTTCAAACGCCCTTATTAATACAGAAACCAGCGTAAGGGGATTACGTAAAGTCATTGATAAGCTCAGCCTGGCTACCACTGGAAAATTTATTGCATATGACGGCAAACAGATTGCTTGGTAAGCTATTTCTAAATCACAGATCCTTTATCTAATGGTTGTGATTTAAATGGTGCGCGCTCTTCGAGTTCTGATGTGTAATTAGCAATACCCTTAGATTCACGCAACAAAAAATCTTTAATCGCCATCTCAAATTGCGGATGAGCAATTTTATGAAATGAAACAGTCGGACGTGGTTTAAATCCACGTGCTAACTTATGTTCACCTTGTGCGCCACCTTCAAAATATTTAATTTTTTCACTGATACAAAAGTGT
>JBNLAC010000126.1:0-696 GCA_050301935.1 Methylophilaceae bacterium
CCACTAGATTCATAGATGGTTTTAGAGATGATATCAACTATTTTATTATTGTTCAAAGACCAAGGGATTTGGATACTGTCACACCCCAAAATTTTAAATTTTGGAATGTGACTAAAATTCACTAAATTTTAAAACTTTTTCTCAATAGATTAAAATTTTCCTTTAGATTATAAAGGAGAAATTAATTCATTTAGGCAAAAGTCAATTTTCTAAATTATTAAATTCAATTAGGCTTTTTATATAGTTGTTTGTTGTATTCATGCTGCCATGCATTTATTTTTGTACTGATGTATTGCTCTAGATTTATAATGCGAGTAGAAAGCATCCGCTTTCGTATTAGACTCAAATTCGAAACCAAAACTCGTCGAAGCTTTTCAAAAATCATTTCTTTCCTTTTTGGAAAAATATCCTTAGATTCAAAAATTTTGTTTAAATGTGATTTCGATTCGAAACCGTATTTTGAAAAGAAACTCCAAAAGCCTTATTTCTAAAATCTTCGTGATTTAAATTTTGAATTGAATTTCAAAATTGTTTTTATTCAAAAGTCTCAAAATCCGAAAGCTTGATTTTCAAAAATAATTTAAACTTTGTTTTGAAGTTCAAAACCTTGCTTCAATTTATTTTAAATCTCTTTGGTTAAAGTCCTTGGTTTAAATTTGAATTTTGAACCAAATCTCAAGTTTCTATTTTGGAAAA
>JBNLAC010000127.1:0-675 GCA_050301935.1 Methylophilaceae bacterium
CTGCCTGAGATCTGGCTCCTGCCCGTGAGTACCGGTCTATTCAGGTCTCCGCTCGATTTTCCTCTCATTTCGTCTCGTGCTCATAAGTTGCTCTCTTTACTTTTAATTATTGCACTAATTTTTTACTTGTTTAAATTTATATGGATAATATCATCTTTGATGATTCTTCTCACACTCTTGTGTCCAGATTTCAGAAAATGATGAAAAATAAGTTCTAGATGTCCATGATGGGAGAACTAACATTTTTCTTAGGTATCCAAGTCAAGCAAATGAAGCAGGGGATGTTTGTACACCAAGACAAGTACACAAAGAATTCGATGAAGAAATTTAACATGGCTAAGCTTAAGCCCGTGTCAACTCTGATGAGCACAGCAATGACATTGGATCCAGATGAAAATGGTGAGGTAGTTGATCAAAGGGAGTACAGGAGCATGATTGGCTCCCTCCTGTACCTCACGGAGATAATGCCGGACATCTAGTTCACCTTGTGCATGTGTACGCCCTTTCAGGCTTCCTCACGCTCTTCGCATCGAACGGTCGTTCAGTGGATTTTCAGGTATCTCAAACACACACTCGAGTTTAGGATTTGGTATTCTGCTTCTTCTTCTTCACTGGATCTTGTCGGCTTTTCTGATGCTGATTTTGTGGGTTGTGGGATCGACCGAAAGATCACTT
>JBNLAC010000128.1:0-665 GCA_050301935.1 Methylophilaceae bacterium
TGATCTGGATGTTTACGACCTCCTTTTGGTGGCACGTTAACAATCGTGCCTTCTAAAAGTTTAAGTAAAGCTTGTTGAACACCTTCACCAGAAACATCTCTTGTTATAGATGGATTATCACTTTTGCGAGCAATTTTATCTATTTCATCAATAAAAACAATACCTTTTTCGGCTTTCTCTAAATTATAATCGGCAGCTTGTAACAAACGTGTTAATATACTTTCTACATCTTCTCCAACATAACCAGCTTCTGTTAATACTGTTGCATCAACAATAGCCAAAGGTACGTTAAGCATTCTCGCTATGGTTTTAGCCATTAAAGTTTTACCAGTTCCTGTTTGACCAACCATTACAATATTACTTTTTTGAATATCAATATCGTCATTGGTAGGTGTCTGCAATAAACGTTTGTAATGATTATAAACAGCAACAGACATGACTTTTTTAGTCATATCTTGACCAATTATATACTCATCAAGAAACTCCTTAATTTGCTGTGGTTTACGTAGTTTTAACTCTGCAGATAAATCACTACTATCTGTTTGCTTAGATTCTTCTACAACAATACCATGTGCTTGCTCTATACATCTATCGCATATATGAGCATCTAATCCTGCTATTAATAAGTTTGTTTCTGGCTTTTTACGGCCACAAAACGAACATTC
>JBNLAC010000129.1:0-662 GCA_050301935.1 Methylophilaceae bacterium
AATGGAACTAGTTGAAACACAAAGCTTGTTAGCACGGTACAAAAGACTGTCATGTAGCACATATTTATTCCATGTTCTCCCTTCTCTACAATTCTCATAAGAATCATTAAAATCAAAATCAATAGCATATAATTCTTTTATTGACTCCAAAAAAAAAATATGATCAAGTTGAGAGAGCATGGTATAACGTCTAGATAAAGCATCGGCAATGACATTTTCCTTCCCTTTCTTGTGCTTAATGATGTAAGGAAAAGTTTCAATAAATTCAACCCACTTAGCATGACATTTATTCAGTTTTTCTTGGTCTCTAATATGTTTCAAAGATTCATGATCAGAATGTATAACAAATTCTTTCGGTCAAAGATAATGTTGCCAAGTCTCTAAAACATGAACCAAAGCATATAATTCCTTATCATACATCGAATAATTCAGCGAAGGTCCGCTGAATTTTTCACTAAAGTAAGCAATGGGTTTACCTTCTTGTAACAGCACATCACCAATTCCAATTCCACTTGCATCACATTCAAGCTCAAAAGTTTTACCAAAATTAGGAAGTTGGAGTAGCGGCGCGTGAGTAAGCTTCTCTTTCAAAAGTGCAAAGGAATCCTCTTGTGGCTGCCCCCAATGGAATGAAACACCCTTCTTGGTCAGCTCATGTAAAG
>JBNLAC010000130.1:0-657 GCA_050301935.1 Methylophilaceae bacterium
CGCGGTGCGATCGGGAGCATATTTAAGCTCCCGCGCGGGTGTCTGGACAGCGCCGCCCGTGGCAGCCAACCACGGCTCGGCGCGGCGCGACACTGCCACTGACAGGTGGGCCCTACGCGTCAGTCGAATTTCAAATTAAATAAATCACCCCGGATGAAAATAGCTCAAAGAAAATAGCTAGGAATTGAGAAAAATTCCGAAAAAATTCATGGAGGTAGGAAATCAAATTTGGGACACTTTTCATAATTGACACTTCCTCCAAATCTTGACGGATTTTGAATTATTTCCAAGATTCCGAGTCAAAGTTGGTTTGACCGGATTTGTGCTCAATTAGCCTAGTTGCAATAGCTATAGCAAGTCCAGCAGAGCTCATCTTTGGACGAGGTGTGCTCCATGGTGCTCTACAAACATTTCACTATGATCTTTTTGACATGCACAATCTAACTCCCAAAATTCGAGGAGATATAACATTGCAAAGATAGCTAATCAGTTAAGCAAGAAACTGATTCATATGGCTCTGTTTGGTCACATGAAACAAATATTCCTGAGCTCAAGAATTTTTGTAAATTTGCACACTTGTAGAACAAGTTATTAGGAACACTATATCTTTTGAGAGTCTGGTCTAATTCAATTCTAATTAATTCTGAAAAATTACAG
>JBNLAC010000131.1:0-656 GCA_050301935.1 Methylophilaceae bacterium
TTCTTGAAACCTTGAACCAAAATTATCCTTCCACCTTATTATCATGGCAAAGTTAGTTCCATACCCTTTTTCTTAACCATGTGCCTTAATTTTGTACCTTGGTCGTCCCCTTTTTTGGTTAATTACCTTAGTAAATTGAGGTAATTAGAGTAAATCTTTAAGCTTCCCATCTTACCTTAACCATCGGCCCAAACCATAAGCAAACCCCTCAAAGCAGGTCGTTAGCATGTCTTGAGTGTTGTTACCTTCTGAACCCCACTCTTTTCCACTTTAAGTTTCAGTTGTAGTAGTTAAGGTTCTTTCGCTAAGACCTAGGAGCCATGTCGTTCGATCTTCCGTAATCGGTCATGTTTAAATCATGCATCTCATTATGACTTAGGGATGTCTACGACGTCGAGAAGGAAAGGCCAAGTCGAAGATTGGGGTTCAGCATTCATGAAGCTTAAGAAAACTAACTTCTTTTATTCCTAAGCAAAGGCAAGCACCTTGCATCCTCCTTGAGTAGAATTTATCAGATTTTTCCAAAAAGGCTTAGGCCCTTTAAAAATTTAGTGAAGATTCAATTTTGAATTTGTTCTAGAATTTATAACTTTAAATTCTGGGGAAATTCGAAGTTGGGACAAAAAGGAAAGTTGTTCCATATACTTCAATCTATC
>JBNLAC010000132.1:0-652 GCA_050301935.1 Methylophilaceae bacterium
CAACAGCATATCCGGATTTGCCCATTCAAATTGGCGGTGGAATCCGAACTGTAGATACGGTGGAAGCCTATCTGGCAGCTGGAGTGGATTATGTCATTATCGGTACTCAGGCAGTAAAAAAACCTGAGTTTGTCACCGAGTTATGCGCCGAATTTCCTGGTCATGTAATCGTTGGTATCGATGCCAAAAATGGCATGGTTGCTGTCCATGGCTGGGCCGAGTCATCCGGGCATTCAGCGCTTGATCTGGCGAAGAGATTTGAAGACCAGGGTGTGGCCAGTATTGTGTACACTGATATCAGTCGTGACGGCATGATGCAGGGGGTTAATGTAGAAGCCACCCAGCAACTGGCTGAAGCGATTTCGATTCCAGTGATTGCCTCTGGCGGAGTCACCAATCTGGATGACATCAAGCGCTTGAATGAAGTGAAAAGCTCGGGTATTGAAGGTGTGATTATTGGACGAGCGCTATATGAACGTACCGTTAATCTGGCCGAAGCCCAAAGCTATATTGATGGACATTAAATATGTCACTCGCTAAACGTATCATCCCTTGTCTAGATGTCGACAATGGTCGAGTCGTAAAAGGCGTTAAGTTTGTCGAAATTCGAGATGCCGGTGATCCGGTTGAAAATGCACGTCGTTACAATCTG
>JBNLAC010000133.1:0-639 GCA_050301935.1 Methylophilaceae bacterium
CTATTTAAAATTTAGTTTTCACCGTTGTCTTCTACCCGATGAGATGAATAAAACTAGATCACACTTACATATGTTTTAAAGAATTTTTAAATCAATTTAATTTGCTTCGCAAATGTAACACCCCGTGTTACAAAAACCCTAATTAAAGTCATTAACAAATAATTAGGTGCTAATACGAGCCTAAATCAAAAGGTGGAATTCAAAAATAATGTTTAGGATTCAAACTATCACGAAATCAATCCGAATTTCCTTTTCGAGTGGAATTCAAAATTCTGATCTTCCTTTGATGAAAATTAATTTTTTCTAGCAATAAGGTGTAACAAGGATCATGCCAGCCAAATTTCATCAAAATCCAAGGTTCTGGAAATTTTCAGTGAATTTCTATCGAAATTCAACTCATAGAAACTTACAAAATTTTAGTTCAAATTATATTCTGAATCTGGAGAAATTTCTATAAGGAAAGCTGTTCCTTATCCAAAGATCATTCTATCCATATTTTATTTGGAATTTTTTGAGCACGGGAAGACACCTTTTGGAGCTGTCAAATTTTGAGCTGAATTTGAAATCGTTTGACCTCGTTTGAATTCAGATTTTCAATTTGTTTTCAAACCGTGTAAACCGCGCGCAATGTGCTACGGG
>JBNLAC010000134.1:0-624 GCA_050301935.1 Methylophilaceae bacterium
TCTGGTTCAACTAGCTTGGCAATACTAGTCAACATAATACTTCTAAGCATTTTTGCTATTCAGCACAGCGTTATGGCAAGGCCTGCTTTTAAAAAATGGTGGACTAAGTTTATTCCTGAACCGATTGAGCGAAGTACTTATGTTTTGCTTTCTAGTCTTGCACTTGCACTCATATTTTGGCAATGGGTTCCAATTCATGGAGTAGTTTGGGATATTCGAAACTCCGTTGTACAAAATTTAATGTGGGTGCTTTTTGGGCTTGGCTGGTTAATTGTATTGATTAGCACATACCTAATTAGCCATTTTGACTTATTCGGACTGAGGCAAGTTTATCTATTCATGAAAAACCGTGAATATACATATCCTGGCTTTAAGACACCGTTTCTCTACAAATTAGTGAGGCACCCTATCATGCTTGGATTTATTGTTGCATTTTGGGCAACTCCATATATGTCTTTTGGTCATCTACTTTTTGCTATCGTCACAACAGCATATATTATAGTGGCACTGCAATTTGAAGAACGGGATTTAGTTAGCTTTCATGGTGACGAATACAAAGAATATAAAAAGCAGGTTTCGATGATACTGCCAATTCCAAAGAAGAAATAATTCTCAAAACATCAA
>JBNLAC010000135.1:0-624 GCA_050301935.1 Methylophilaceae bacterium
GGCCGCGGGCCGCGTAAGCGCGCTGTGCGCGTGGGCCGAGCCGACGGCCGGGCCGCGCACGCGCACTGTGCAACTGGGCCGAGCGCGAATTCGGCCCAGTGCACCCGGGTTAAATTTTATTAATTTCTGATTTATTCAATTCATTTCAAATTCAAAAATTTGTGTAGGATTCATTTGAACTCGGAAAATTATGAAACAAATTTTGTTGGAAATGTTTAAATCTGTTCTATAATATAAAAATATTACAAAAATAGTTCTTGTACCAATATTTTCTGTTAATTTTTAATCCATTTAAACTAGTTTAAATTCTCAGAAAATTCTTAGAAAATGTTATAAAATCCCTAAAATTATGAAATTTGTTTCTAAATTTGAAATTAGAAATTCCTCTAGCTTGTCAAGGTTGTGTAGCTCCTGCTCGTGGCATTTTGTTAGGGTTAGGCCTTCTGTTTCCTGTTGGTTAATCCGGACTGGATTATTTAGCGGTAACTCTCATCGTGATAATCTTTACCGCAAATCGTAATACTCTTGCATGTCATGCCGTATAGGACCTAACACCGAGTTGGAGCGAGGAGCTGCTGGGGGACAACCACCGTCAAGCCTCGAGGAGACTAACTCTTTTCTTGA
>JBNLAC010000136.1:0-617 GCA_050301935.1 Methylophilaceae bacterium
CAATAGAGTTGGACAGATTCATTGCTCCTGAGAAAAAGTGCTCGTGACTCCACCTCTCAGTCCAAAGATAAGTTAGTGAATTCTTCGACTTAAGCTTGCTCCGCTTGAACTTCTGGTTCTGGCTCTGCGTCACCTAACGTTATTCGACGAATATGTGCCAAGGGCAGTATGGTGCAATGCATGAGGTGCAAAGAGCATCATGATGCAAGATCATGAGCACCTTAACCATATTACCCTTACAAGATATTTTACCAAATTGCCCCTATCATTTTTAATACTTTAGCAATTTAACAATGGCTTAGAAAATTAATAACATGCACTAAAGGCATCTAATCTTGCTCTCAGATTTTCTACAGGTTCTATACAGTGCAAGGAAGTTTCCTACCAAGAATTAATATTTTTCTAAACATATTTTATTTACTATGATTTATTTATTATAGGAACAGAATTTAAATCCTAGAAATTATTATGAGCATGAAATAAATATGATTTTTTGTATAATCTAAGTAACATGACATGATTATGTATGCAAAGTTTGGAGTTTTTACTTATTATATATTTTTGTAACTAAATACTCCAAGATTTGATTTATCACAATTTTATACAAGGAAATATTA
>JBNLAC010000137.1:0-614 GCA_050301935.1 Methylophilaceae bacterium
AGAAAGGAAAAAAAAAGAGAATGAAATTTACAAGCTACTGGGAGAGATTCTATCGAAAGAAAGAAAGAAGATCACATTTTCCTATAGTGCAAAATCCAATGTGTGACCTCATCCATACCCACACATCAATTACATTTGCACTACCTTCTATTCCTTGACTTTTCCCTTTCTTACCCCTATTATCATATCATTCTCCATCAACCATGATTATTTGCCACACAAGCTCTTTAAAATTTTCCTTTGCTTTTACAATATACAAGGTGTAGAATAGATACCTTTTGAGAGTGAACCACCACAAAAAAATATTAGCCGAGAGGAAAAGAGTGATTGGAAGGATGAGTGATAAAGCTTGAGAAAGGGAAGGTAAGGTAAACCATGTGATTACAAGAACTGATCTCAAGGTAAAGTGACATAGTTGTTTTAATCTTTCAACATCACATGGTTCAGGACTTAGACACATACACATAGCCCAGTTATGAGTTGTAAGTTGTGTTCTTTATTCACGAGCAGTTATAGCACTAGAATTCTTGCTTATGTCCCTAGGATTTAACTTTTTTGTTTTGCTCAGGGATGAGCAAAACTCTAGGTGTGTGTGTGGGGGGGGGTGTTGGCGT
>JBNLAC010000138.1:0-602 GCA_050301935.1 Methylophilaceae bacterium
TCATTTGCTTGATTTGAATACCTAAGAAAAAGTTAGTTCTCCCATCATGGACATCTGAAACTCTTTCTCTATTATTTCTTAAAAACTTGACACAAGCACATGAGAAGAGCCACCGAAAATGATGTCATCCATGCTAATCTGAACAAGTAGTAAATCATTGCCATGTTTAAGAGTAAAGAGAGTCTTATCCACACTCCCCATCACATACCCATGCTCTAGCAAAAAAGTCTTAAGCCTAGCATACCAAGCCCGTGGTGCTTGCTTAAGCCCGTACAAAGCCTTTGAAAGCTTGTACACTCTACCTGGGTATTTGGGACTCTCAAAACCTGGTGGCTGCCTAACAAACACTTCCTCCTGAATGACACCATTTAGGAAAGCACTTTTCACATCCATTTGATAGAGTTTGAATCCCTTGGATGCTGCAAATGCCAAAATAATCCTAATGGCCTCAAGACGAGCAATAAAAATAAAGGTTTTCCCAAAGTCTAGACCTTCCACTTGACTAAAACCTTGAGCAACAAAGCGAGTCTTGTTTCTCATAACCTCACCATCCTCCCCCTGATTGTTTTTGAAATCTCATTTGGTTTCTATCACATTGGCAC
>JBNLAC010000139.1:0-585 GCA_050301935.1 Methylophilaceae bacterium
TCGGACATCACTAATATTGGAGCGGTTGTTAGTCGCTTCTTCAACTCTTGAAAACTAGCTTCACAGGTTGGCGTCCACTTGAACTTCTTGTCCTTCTCGAGCAACTCGGTCATGGGCTTGCTTATCTTTGAGAATCCTTTAATAAACCTCTGATAATATCCAGCCAATCCAAGAAAACTCTGAATATCATCGACACTCGTAGGCGCATTCCAACTCAATACATCTTGAACCTTGCTTGGATCCATAGATATTCCTCCCTTCGAGATGACATGTCCCAAGAAAGCAACTTGCTTCATCCAAAACTCATACTTGCTCAGCTTGATATACAACCTATGTTCTCAAAGCTTCTGCAAAACTAGACGATGATGTTTTCATGCTCTTCTTCACTTCTTGAGTAGATCAATATATCATCGATGAACACCATGACAAACTTGTCTAGAGACTGCATGAAAACCTTTTTCATCAGATACATAAAATAGGCTGGTGCATTAGTCAACCAAATGACATCACCATATACTCGAATAGACCATACCTCGAAAAAAATGCAGTCTTCGGTATGCCGCACTCTTGAACCTTCAACTGATG
>JBNLAC010000140.1:0-581 GCA_050301935.1 Methylophilaceae bacterium
TTTGATGTGGTTACCGTTAGGGAAGATGTTACGATTGAAGTGGCATTACGTTATTTACGCAGGCTTGACCAATTGCCAGATCATACAGATAAGATTTTTGTGATTGATCGAGAAGATAACATCAAAGGTGTATTGCCTCTCTCAAATATGTTGGTTAACGACCTTGATGAGAAAATTGAGGATGTCATGGCTGCAGATGTTGTGTTATTTCATCCTGAAGATATGGCAGACGACGCAGCAAAAGCGTTTGAACGATATGATTTGGTAAGTGCGCCTGTAGTAGATAAGAACAATAAATTAGTAGGCCGCTTAACAGTAGATGAAGTGATGGATTATATTCGGGAAGAGTCGGATGCTGATCGCCTGTCCATGGCTGGGCTTCGAGAAGAAGAGGACTTTTTCTCCACAGTATGGAAATCAGTTCAAAACCGCTGGGCTTGGTTGGCAATTAACCTGATTACTGCTTTGATTGCTTCTCGAGTTATTGGTTTATTTGAGCAATCTATTGGTAAGGTCGTAGCATTAGCTGCATTAATGCCAATTGTAGCTGGTATTGGCGGTAATTCTGGCAACCAAACAAC
>JBNLAC010000141.1:0-574 GCA_050301935.1 Methylophilaceae bacterium
CATGGGCCACCCACGGTGTGAGGCATACGCGTGAAAGACATGCACTAGAGTGAGGTGGGCCCTGATCGTCTCCTTGACCGCGTCGTGAACTGTTGCCACTCGTGTTGCCCTTTGGCCCGCATGTGTCATGTTGTCAGGTTTATTTCCTTGCAAGGTTGACTATTGATTTCAATCTCCGTGACACCCTCGGATATGGGTGATGGCTTGTTCGCCGTATCTAAACGTAGAATTATCAACTTCATAATATTGTGATGATAACTATATGGATTGATGACTACCTTGTAGTCATGGCTTATGTTAATCAACATTGCTTGGATACCTTTGCATGCTTAGTGTATGATGGAAACCTTCTCATGTTAATCAACTTAATTTGGCTAATCTTGATTAAAAGTGATTAGTAGTAGGTGCTAGTAGGCTGGAGTCCGCTGTTTCACTTGAAGCATTGCATGTCTAGAATTCGTGGCCTTCGGGTCGCGACGGATAAGTCTTGCTGAGCGTAGTCGCTCAAGCTTTGCTCTTGTTGTTTTTTTATCTGTGTGCAGGTGAGGATCTTCCTCCTTCTTCCGGCGACGCC
>JBNLAC010000142.1:0-571 GCA_050301935.1 Methylophilaceae bacterium
CAGATAATTGTTCCGATGTAGAAGCCAACTCTTCAGAAGCTGAAGAATTCCGTTGTGTAACACTATTTAATTCCTGCAAAGCAGAATTCACCTGTACTATCCCATTATTTTGCTCCTGCGTTGCAATGGAAATCTCCTGAACCAGCTTTGATGCTTCCTCAATTTCAGGCAACAGCTTATTTATACTATCTAAGGAGGATTGGGAAAGAAGAAAGCTCGATTTAGCTAATTCAACAATTTCGAAAGCAGCTTTATTACTTCGTTCTGCCAGTTTACGAACTTCACCGGCAACAACAGCAAAACCTCGTCCTTGTTCTCCGGCTCTTGCAGCTTCCACTGCCGCATTTAATGCAAGAATATTGGTTTGCATTGCAATATCAGAGATTATTTTAATTTTATCGTTAATCAATTGATTGGCTTCTAACACCTTTTGCGAATCGTTTTTAACAACTCCCATTCCAATAGCTGCATTTTTAGACATAGCATCAGCACTTAATGAGTTTTCAGCACTTTGATTAATTATCCCCGTTATCTCCTCCATTACTGATGACATTTCTTCTAAAGAAGAAGC
>JBNLAC010000143.1:0-561 GCA_050301935.1 Methylophilaceae bacterium
ACTGGGGATAATTAGCCCCAGTCAGAGGCTCCACAGACATGATCCAGGCCATGGGGTTGCCTGGTGAGCTCATGTCGGGAACTTGGGGCGAAGGAAAAAACAAGAGTGAGAATCATAAATAATAATCATAAAAAAAACTTTAATTTGCACACTGATTCTTCATCACCGTTGGGCAGAAAAAGAACTAGTATACAAAATATCATAATATTGTTATCATCAACGTTGGTCAAAAAATAACAATATCATAATCAACTCAAATTTTAAACTACTTTCTTCATTGAATTTTCCCGTTGGTTCCAATTCAATTAAGAAATAATTATTATTGCAGCGGAAACATGAATAAAAGATTTTTAAACTTCACAGTGAAAAATTGAACACTGTTATTGCCAAAATAATTCTCTGATCAAATTATCCCGTTGGTTCAAATTTAATCAAAGAATTAAATTCAAAATCAAAATCAATTCTGAACAGCAAATAAATTGAAAAATTCTACTGTTCACCGTTGAAATCAGCCCGAAAAATCAATTCGGCCCACGGCCCGCACGCGCCGAAGTTACTGTG
>JBNLAC010000144.1:0-559 GCA_050301935.1 Methylophilaceae bacterium
TTTATAGAATCCGTACTAGTCCCACCTAAGCATGAAAAATAGTGCATCAACGTTGCGCGTGCCGAACACACCGGAATGCATTACGTGACCCGTAGGTCCCACCGGATGCAAAAAACAGAAGTTTGGTGTAATGTGTCCAGGTGTGCTTTTTCTGCAAATCGCACAGCGCCCACTCGAGCATGAAAAATAGATTGTCGATGTTTCGCACCTCGGACGCACCAAAACGCACTATGTGACCTTCAGATCGCATCAGATGCAAAAATACAAGTTCGGCGTAATGTCTTCCGACGCGCTTCTTGTGGGACCCGCACCAGACCCACCTGATCATGAAAAATAGTGTGTTGACATTTCGTGCTCAGGATGCACCAGAATGCACTATGTGACCCACAGATCCCACCGGATGCAAAAACAAAAGTTTGGTGTAAGGTGTCCTGGCACGCCCATTCTCAAATCCATAACGGTCCCACCCGAGCATGAAAAGTAGTGCATCGATGATTCGTGCCCCAGTTGCATCGGAATGCACTACGTGACCCGCAGATCCCACCGGATGAAAAAACAG
>JBNLAC010000145.1:0-557 GCA_050301935.1 Methylophilaceae bacterium
AATCGGTATTTATAAGTGAAATTCATAGCTTTTCATTAAATAATCGATTTACGGCTCTAAATTTTATCACCATAGCTCGCTATGTCTCAAAAATTTATATTGTAAATCAATCATTTACTGAATTTTGAGCTCGCTAATTTTAATCGAACTCAGGTTATTAGTCTTTTATGTCAATCAAACAAGTGCTATTAAAATTATACCAATTAAAACTATAAATGCGCCGGTATAATGGCAGGCTAAATTCAAGCTACTTTAGGAACGAAGTGAACTGTAAGTAGCATTTTGAATTTTAATCGGTATAATTTATGTCTTGTATAAACTTAATATCACTAAAATTATTTAACGCTAACCTCATAGTAAAATTGGTATAAATGAAAAGTACATCAGTATTTTGTCCCAAATGTAAAGTGAAATACAAAAAGACGGATTTAAAGCGAAACTGCAGTAATTGTTTTGGATGTAAAGGCTGTGAAGTGTATATCTGCTACACTTGTAATGAAAGAATTGTAATAAAACCACCCAAAGCGTTCAGATCAAAAAAATAAAGCTTTTACAAG
>JBNLAC010000146.1:0-550 GCA_050301935.1 Methylophilaceae bacterium
AAAACTGTAGAGGGATTTATTTTGAAGCAACCACTTTATATCGTTTGGAATCACACTCAATCTATTGATGTGCCCATCCTTGATGAACAGCATCATGCAATCGTAGCAGCGATTAATTCCCTATACTTCTTCATCAATCAGGGCTGGGGGCTACATGCCCTTACTCCAACCCTAAAAATCATTAAAGCAAATATCGGTTTTCATTTGAAAACGGAAGAAGGCATTTTAGAAAAACTTGGGGCTGACTACAAAACCATGCGCGCACACGAAGCAATTTTTAATGATTTCAATTTAAATGCAAACCTCTCTATTGAAAAGGCGCTGTCTGAGCAAGATCCGATGATTCTGCTTAAGTATTTACGTGACTGGTGGCTGAAGCATCATTCAGTCCACCATGCATTTTGTAAAAAATACTTGGCAATGATTGAGATTAAAGGTAATGATTGACTTCAAGGAAGACACATACTTTCATGATTACTTTATTGAAAGATAGAACAGAACTAGATTTCAACCGCTGTTAAAGTGTTTATATTGCGTTATACTGACTATG
>JBNLAC010000147.1:0-539 GCA_050301935.1 Methylophilaceae bacterium
CCAGGTCTCCTACTCGTGCCACGGTCCACGTCGCTGCACGCCATGTCGCACCTGTCTCCTGCACACCACGAGACAAGCAAACGCGATTCTCCGAACGAACTAAAGGTAAAGAAAAACAAAAACAAAAATATCCCGGATTCGAATTCAAACCTTGCCATGTCAATGACTCATCACAATCAAACCAAGTAACGGTCCACTTGGTTTCTCAATCTCCCCCTTGATGAGTCCATTGACAACAAAAGCACAAAGTTTGAAGTTCGAATCCAAGATCCCATGAAGCATAGCTAGAAGACCCAAAAATCTAAAAAAAGCTCAAGAAGGTCATCTAGAAGAGGGAAAACCGCAAAAGCCAACAAAGAGCAAGAAAAGCGGCAAAGCCAAGCAAAATGGCAAAGAAGAGCTAGAAAGAGCTCAGATGAGCAAGAAAAGCTCAAAATCAACACAGAAGCTCAAAAGAGCAAGAAAAGCTCAAAATCGGCACAAAAGCTCAAAATCAACACTCCCCCTGAAATCAACTCCCCCTAACCCTCTCAATGCAA
>JBNLAC010000148.1:0-535 GCA_050301935.1 Methylophilaceae bacterium
ATGCACCATGGGTGGCCCATGCACTATCCCATTATACAGCCGTTAGGTATGGTAGGATAGCTTCCATCTCAGAGACACACGACGCTACTCAATTTGGGGATTCCATATGTCCCATATGCGTCAGTGCATTTCAAATGTTTTTTCAACAAGGCTCAGCCGACGCAGGCTTTAGTCAACACAGGCGGGGGCTACCACCTTACAGCACCGAATTTATGATCAAGACCACTCTCAACCTTCCCATCCAGTATTCTCCATTTTTCCCTAGTTGCCCAGCCCATTCTCCAATTATGACAACCATAAACCACATAGGACCTCCATCGATAGAAAGGGCCCTACCATGAGAGGATTCTAACCACTCGTCTTCTATCGACAGCCTATACAACTAAGCATAGCATACTATCATCTTATTTCTTTCATAGGGGTAAACAAAGTGGTTTAGTAAGGGTGTTCTTAGTGCAACTAGGGTTTCATTAAACTCCTATACTTAAGTGCACAATCATTGACATAAGGTAAAGATTATAAAGCAAAAACCTAT
>JBNLAC010000149.1:0-536 GCA_050301935.1 Methylophilaceae bacterium
ATTTCCCCCAGCAAAAATCGCATAATTACCTACGCTGGTAGCTGACAAATTCTCTCTACCTTCGGATAAGGTTATATTAGTGGTAATATGCTTTGGATTTGCCCCGTCTGATAAGTCAAATATATCGACTCTATTTGAGAAACCATCAACATCATTTCCCCCAGCAAAAATGGCATAATTACCTACATTGGTAGCTGACAAAGTTCCTCTTGCTGTAGATAAGATTGTATTAGTGGCAACATGCTTTGGATTTGCCCCGTCTGATAAGTCAAATATATCGACTCTATTTGAGAAACCATCAACATCATTTCCCCCAGCAAAAATGGCATAATTACCTACGCTGGTAGCTGACAAATTCTCTCTACCTTCGGATAAGGTTATATCAGTAGCAATAAGTTTTGGATTTGCCCCGTCCGATAAGTCAAATATATCGACTCTATTTGAGAAACCATCAACATCATTTCCCCCAGCAAAAATGGCATAATTACTTACGCTGGTAGCTGACAACCCTTCTCTACCTTCAGATAAGGTTATAT
>JBNLAC010000150.1:0-533 GCA_050301935.1 Methylophilaceae bacterium
CCTAAATCAGCCTGGTGTGCTACGACAGCTTTTTGTAAAGCCTGCGGGTGAGTAGAACCGATATCCAAGTTAATGTTTAAACCATTTGGCGTATTACCAATAGCGATGACATCTGCACCTAATTCGTGAAAAACTGGTGGCGCGACATGATAGGTAGCACCATTTGCACAATCTAATACAATCTTCAATCCCCGCAGGTTCATGTCATTTGGGAAAGTACTCTTGCAAAATTCAATATAGCGGCCTGCTGCATCATCTATGCGTTTGGCTTTACCAAGCTCTGCTGACTCCATCACTTGCATAGGCTTTTCTAGTTCTGCTTCAATAGCATGCTCAATGTCATCATCTAACTTGGCACCTTCGCTAGAAAAAAACTTAATCCCATTATCATAGTAAGGATTGTGTGAGGCAGAAATTACTATTCCAGCTTGAAGCCTTAGTGCACGCGTCAAATATGCAACTGCTGGCGTAGGCATTGGTCCAGTCAACAAGGTCTTAGCACCTGCCGCTGTCAAACCAGCTTGTAATGCTGC
>JBNLAC010000151.1:0-531 GCA_050301935.1 Methylophilaceae bacterium
GGCATTGACAGTAAGGCTAATGACTTGCGTTTCGACATTACCATCATCATCAGTGACTTGGACGGTAAAGCTATCGGCACCGTTATAGTTTGCATTTGGTGTGTAGGTCCAATTACCGGCAGCATCGATGGTTGCAGTACCGTTGGTAGCGGCGGTATTGAGTGCAAAGGTATTGCCGGTATAACCATCCGCGTTATCGGTGAATGTCACCGTGCCTGATGTGGCGGTATCTTCATTGGTGGTTGCAGACAAGTTACCACCGAAGGTGCCAGCATCGTTGACTTGGGTGATGGTTAAGTTAACGGTCTGCGTTGCGCTCTCACCAGCGTTGGCATCTGTGACCGTATAAGTAAAGCTGTCCGTGCCATTGAAATTACTATTACCTTGATAGGTGTAAGTCCCATCAGCATTGAAATTCAACGTACCATTGCTAGGACCTGAAGCCACTGCATAAGTGAGCACACCACCAGAGGTGGTACTATCATTGCTGGAGACATTACTGCTGAGCAGGGTATCTTCAGCGATCGTTTC
>JBNLAC010000152.1:0-531 GCA_050301935.1 Methylophilaceae bacterium
TACTGTGGGCAATTGCCCCAATACTGTTGTTGAGGTTGGCACAACTGTACTTTGGGTGGGGTATACACCATGTGGTACTTGGGAGGAGCACTCCCAGACCCACCACTTCCAAAGGATCTAGTCATGATCCTCTTCCTCTTCTTCTCTTCGGCCACTTCACAGGCCTTCATGGTGCCCTCTTGGTCAATAGTAGCACTTGCCAGCTCATTGTATGACAGGTTCTGGGAGAGAATCAGATGATCCTGCAGCTGAATAGTGAGCCCCTTGTGAAAAAGCTCGGCCTTCTTGGCATCCGTATCAACATGGTGAATCCCATACTGCGCCAGATTGTTGAATTTCTGAATATACTCGTAGACAGAGCGGCTTCCCTGGCGCAGATCCAGAAACTCCGCAAGCTTACGACGCATAGTGCCTGCTGACAGGTGGTGGCCACGGAAAGCGGTGCGGAACTCGCCCCATGGCACATGATGGTCTGCTGGAAACGCGGCGGTGTAAGATGCCCACCAGGCCTCTGCTAGACCTCTGAGTTGC
>JBNLAC010000153.1:0-526 GCA_050301935.1 Methylophilaceae bacterium
TGGGTCCTTGACTAACATCCAGTTGGTTCAACTTCACCCGGTTGGCAACTCCCTTGGCAGTGACCACAAGCTCTGTGACATTCTCCAATTCATTTCCATCCAGGGTAGTCAGCTTGATTGACTTCTTGGCACAATCTATGAGCACCTTATGCTTAGTTAACCTGTCCATTCTAAGAATGACATCAATGCCCTTTGATTCCAAGACATTAAAGTTGGCGACAAAGTCTACCCCTTATTTTAAGATTCACCTTCGGGCATAGCTGCCTTGTGGGCATATCTCCTCTTGGAGAACTAACTATCATTTGACACTTAATCAGAGCTATGGGCAGATTATGCTTCTCAACATATAAGCAGATATGAAAGAATATGATGCTCCAGAATCAAATAGCACAACTGCAGAAGTGTCATTGATGAAAAACATACCAATGACAATGTCAGGAGCTTCCTGGGCTTCCTCCACAGCAACATGGTTGACTCTCCGACGAGCATAGTTTTGCTTGGCGACAACCAAAATAGAATTGGCTCC
>JBNLAC010000154.1:0-508 GCA_050301935.1 Methylophilaceae bacterium
ATGTTCCGACTTGATTCTATCCGTAAGGGCACGAAAACTGAGAAATTGTATTGACTGTACGGTCCGGACAGAGTTTCCCGAATTTTCCGTTGTTATTGAGTTGTACCTTTACCATTGCTTAAGTTTGCTTCAGTGTTGAGTTTGATTTCTAAGCTAATGGTGACCTGTTTGGATGGCAGAATGGTGAACACTCGTAACGTGCGAAATGGAGCCGAGAACTCCCAAGGGAACGGGAATCCGCCTCCACCGCCGAGTTTGGCTCAAGCGATCGCCTCGATCCTTGAGTCCCGCGATGAGCAGATCGAGTTGCTGCGGCAGCTCGTTGCCAACTCCACCCGTGGTGGCAATGGGGCAAGGAATGCTCCAGCTCCAGCTCCAGCTCCGACCACCTACAGCGACTTCGCGGCTACGCATCCGCCGCTCTTCACCGAGGCAGGAGAGCCTCTTGAGGCCGACCACTGGCTTCGGGTGATGGAGTCCAAGTTTGGGCTCTTGCGTTGCACCGAGG
>JBNLAC010000155.1:0-507 GCA_050301935.1 Methylophilaceae bacterium
GTTTAGCTAAAACTCTTCCCATTCACTATCATCAGTACCTGTTTTAACCATAGTTTTTTCTGTTTTCTTTGCAGATTCAGATTGGGTAGTAGGTTTTGCTGCCGACGCTTTATTAGCGCCACGCATTGGACTATTGGTCGCGCGTCTATCAACTGATTGATTGCCAATCTTAAATACGCTCACCACATCAGATAACTGCACCGCCTGCTCAACCAATGACTCTGCTGCTGCTGCCGCTTCCTCAACTAACGCCGCATTCTGCTGTGTAGCCTCATCCATGCTCGTCACTGCTTGGTTCACTTGGTTGATACCTGTGGTCTGCTCTTGTGATGCAGCAGAAATCTCACTGATAATATCGGCCACACGTTGTACTGATTGCACGACTTCATCCATAGTTGCACCAGCATTCTCAACCAGCTTAGTACCTTCGGTTGTTTTGCTCACGGAATCGGTAATCAACTCTTTAATCTCTTTTGCAGCACTAGCTGAACGTTGTGCCAAGTTACG
>JBNLAC010000156.1:0-507 GCA_050301935.1 Methylophilaceae bacterium
TACAAGCCATTCATGCATTCTAACAAGCACTACACACATCTAATCATGTTTTATAATTTTTTTTACAGGCTCTACAAAATGCAAGGAAGTTTCCCACCAAAGATTAATATTTTTCCAAGCATAATCTATTTCCTATGATTTATTTAATCTAGGAACAGAAATTAAATACTAGTAATTATCTATGCAGGAATTAATTCTAGAAATTTTTGTATGAGCTACTACTCATGATTTGAACATGCATGCAAAAAATCAAAACATTATCAAGCATAGATATTTATAAACAAATATTTTTGTATTTAAGTTCTTGCAATTGTGTACAATAAAATACTGCTCAAATGTGAGTTTAATCAAGCCCACTGGTTAGAGTTGCTCAATAATATTCATACAAAATTTATTTTGCAATTTTTGGACATTACTACAGGTTTCTCCGAATTTTGGAAGTTTGTACTATTTTCTGGGAATTAAATCAATTGAAAAACAATTGAAACCGGCTGCACAGCACCGAAC
>JBNLAC010000157.1:0-505 GCA_050301935.1 Methylophilaceae bacterium
GTCCAGTCTTTATTGCTCCCAGTCCAGTCCTCGCTGGTTCCCACTTGCAGAGACGGGGAAAGCTCCGGGAGTAGGGTTGGCTAGCGGTGGAATTTCCTCTCAGAGCTTGAAGCCGCCCGAAAATCCTCTGATGCCGCGCCGAAAGCTCCCGTCGCCTGGCTTCACCGCGGCGGACTGCAACCCCAAGCGGCCGCGGACGGAGGCTCCGGTTCCGGCTCCAGCTCCAGCTCCAGCTCCAGCTCCGGCACCGACACCGGCGGCGGCTCCCGCTGTAGTCACGGACGGCGGCGATCTCTTCCGCGCGTTCGGGCGCTGCCGTGCGCTCCTGGACAAGCTGCTTCGGCACGACGACGGGTGGGTGTTCTCGGAGCCGGTGGACGCGCGCGTCCTTGGCCTCCGAGACTACTACACCGTCGTCGAGGACCCCCATGGACCTTGACACCGTCCTCAACCGCCTCGACGGCTGCCGCTACTCCAATCCTCACGCGTTCGCCCGCGACGTCTG